>DBCE01000027.1:16670-23935 GCA_002292895.1 Phycisphaerales bacterium UBA966 | reverse complement strand
CCTCGCTGGAAACTGGCCTACAAGGAAGTCTTCTGCATGCCCGGCACGTGGTGCGATGTGATCATCCCCGATGCCTACATCAAGGGCATCCGCGGGTTCGACACCGAGGCCGCATGGGCACTGATGGAGAAGAACGCGACAGTCGATGGACGGCGCGCCAATGTGGAGGAGTACATCAAGTTTGGCTATGTGCCGTCGCCCAGTCACTGGGGAGTCACGCACACGCTTGAGAGCGCGTACTTAGACTTTTCGATGGCGCGTTTTGCCGAGGCCGTAGGCAAGAAGGAAAAGGCAGCGGAGTATGACCGTCGCGCTCTTGGTTACCGCAATCTTTGGGAACCCAAATCACAGTTCCTGCGTGGGAAGGACAAGGATGGAAATTGGTCGAAGGTGGACACTTTCAGCCCATTCACTTGGGACGGGAAGGGCAACGACGACTATTGCGAGGGCAACGCGTGGCAGTGGCTCTGGCATGTCATGCAAGACACCCAAGGATTGATTGACTTGTTTGGTGGTGATGCGAACACTGCCAAGCGACTTGATGAGTTTTTCACTGTGCACGGCGGCAACGCGACCGGTTGGCAGGAGGGTGCCAAGAACTTTGGCCAGTATTGGCACGGCAATGAGCCAAACAACCACGCGATCTACTGCTACAACTTTGTCGGCCAACCGTACAAGGCAGCGGAGTTGATACGTCGGGTCTTGGAACTGGAATACACCAACGACACCCAAGGGATCAGTGGCAACGAGGACGCTGGGCAGATGTCTGCGTGGTATGTCTTTAGTGCGCTCGGTTTCTATCCATACACCCACGCGGTTCCCCAATATGCAATCGGAACCCCGCTGTTTGACAAGGCGACTCTGAATCTTCCGGGTGGCAAGGTGTTCATGACCGCCAAGAACAATTCAGCGGAAAACAAGTACATCCAGTCGGTGACCATCAACGGCAAGCCATGGGACAAGAGCTGGCTTTCCCATGCAGTCCTGCAGTCGGGCGGCACCATTGAGTTTGTCATGGGTCCAAAGCCATCGGCATGGGGCACGGCTCCAGATTCGCGTCCATTTTCCATGACACCTGCCGCTAAAAAGTAGCGTGGCTACATCACGCGCTCCACGGCATTCGGTGTGATGGCAACGCCGGCGCTCACCCACGGCGCTACTTTCTTGTAGAAATAGGGAATGAAGCTTGTGACCCATGTGACACTCGCCCTGAGGCACATGAATCCCGCATTGTTTACAGCGATAGACACACATTCATGAAGCATCTACTACTGGTCGCATCATCGCTTCTGCCCTTCACATACCAATCCTTTGCCCAGCAAGTCTCGCCGGTCGATCAGGTCAACACCCTGATGGGGTCTGACTCGGAGTTCAAGCTTTCAAGCGGGAACACCTATCCAGCGATTGCGTTGCCATGGGGAATGAACTTTTGGACCCCGCAAACCGGAAAGATCGGCGACGGTTGGGTCTACTCCTATGACGCTTACAAAATTCAAGGGTTCAAGCAAACGCATCAGCCCAGCCCTTGGATCAATGATTACGGTCAATTTTCGATCTTCCCCCTCACGGGCGAACTGAAGATTGCCGGCGAAGATCGTGCCAGTTGGTTCTCGCACAAAGCGGAAACTGCTCGCCCGCACTATTACAGCGTTTACCTTGCCGATTACGACGTAACAGCCGAAGTGACGCCCACTGAGCGTGCGGCCATCTTCCGGTTCACATTCCCGGAAAACGAAAAGTCATGGGTCATCATTGACGCCTTTGATAATGGCTCGTACGTCAAAGTGATTCCTTCTGAAAATAAGGTGATCGGTTACACCACGCGCAACAGTGGCGGGGTGCCGGCGAATTTCAAGAACTACTTTGTCATTCAGTTTGATAAGCCCTTCGCCGAGAGTCCCGTGTGGAGCAATGACAAGGTTGTCTCGGGGAAATCGGAATTGACCGACAACCATGTAGGCGCAGCCGTCCGGTTTGCCACAAAAAAAGGCGAACGGATCCATGCACGAGTCGCTTCGTCATTCATTAGTTTCGATCAAGCCGAATTGAACCTCAAGGAATTGGGGCAGGGCAGTTTCGATCAGGTTTGCCAGGCTGGTAAAGACATCTGGAACAAGGAACTATCGCGCATTGCAGTGGAAGGCGGAACCTCTGAGCAGGTGAAGACTTTCTATTCGTGCTTCTACCGAACGCTGTTGTTTCCGCGCAAGTTCTATGAGTTCAACAAGGACGGCGCCATGGTGCATTACAGCCCGTACAACGGACAGGTATTGCCCGGCCCCATGTTCACGGACAATGGCTTCTGGGACACCTTTCGGGCTGTCTTCCCGTTCTTCAATCTGATGTACCCAAGCCTGAATGCGCAAATCCAGGAAGGTTTGGTGAACGCCTACAAGGAAAGCGGATTCCTTCCGGAGTGGGCAAGTCCCGGCCATCGCGATTGCATGATTGGCTCCAACTCCGCCACGTTGATTGCCGATGCGTACTTGAAAGGTGCCCGTGGATACGACATCAACACGCTGTACGAAGCAGTTGTCAAGAACAGCACAACCGAAGGTCCACTCAGTTCCGTTGGCCGCAAGGGAGCTGATTACTACAACCGGCTCGGCTACGTTCCGTACGACGTCAAGGTCAACGAGAACACCGCTCGCACCCTTGAATATGCGTTTGCCGACTGGACGATTTACAAACTGGCGAAAGAACTGAAGCGTCCGCAGTCGGAAATCGATTTATTCTTGAAGCGGAGCCGCAATTACCGCAATGTGTTTGACCCGGAAACTAAGTTGATGCGCGGCAAGAACCAGGACGGGACTTTCCAGACACCATTCAATCCGTTCAAATGGGGCGATGCGTTCACGGAAGGAAACAGCTGGCACTACACCTGGTCCGTGTTGCACGATATTCAGGGGCTAGTGAATCTGATGGGCGGCAAGGAAGAGTTTGCGCGCATGCTTGATACGGTCTTTGTGGTTCCGCCCATCTTTGATGATTCGTATTACGGACAAGTGATTCACGAAATCCGCGAAATGCAGATCATGAACATGGGCAATTACGCGCATGGAAATCAGCCCATTCAGCACATGATTTACCTGTACAACTACGCCGGGCAGCCATGGAAGGCGCAGAAGTGGGTGCGCGAAGTGATGAACCGGTTGTATGCCCCAACGCCGGACGGCTATTGCGGCGATGAAGACAACGGACAGACCTCGGCCTGGTATGTCTTCTCTGCCATGGGCTTCTATCCGGTGACTCCTGGAGCTGATCAGTACGTCCTCGGTGCGCCGCTCTTCAAGAAAGTGACCGTGAAGCTGCAAAATGGCAAGCAAGTGACTTTGAACGCTCCTGACAACAGTGCCGACAACAAGTACATTCAGTCGATGACTGTGAACGGAGCCGAATACAGCAAGAACTGGCTGAGCTTTTCTGACTTGATGAAGGGCGCCACCATCGACTTCAAGATGGGTGATCAGCCAAACACGAAACGCGGAATTGATGCCAAGGACGCCCCTTACTCGTTGACCAATGAGGTCACGGAATAGGGACCCAATCGCACTTGGAAATTGCGCTCGAATTTTCTTATAGACAGGAATCACCGTAATGATGAATGCCCCCGCCCGCACTGACAATCGTTTCGCCTTCATGACCGTCACTGCGCTGTTCTTCATGTGGGGGTTCATTTCCTGCATGAACGATCTGCTGATCCCGAAGTTCAAGGCAGACTTCAACCTCACGCAGTTTCAGGCGAACCTTGTTCAGTTTGCATTCTTCGGGGCCTACTTCCTCGTGTCCCTTGCCTACTTCCTGATCTCTGCAGCCAAGGGTGATCCCATCAACAAGATCGGTTATAAGAACGGTCTTGTACTTGGACTCATCATCGCTGGAATCGGCTGCCTGCTCTTCTATCCAGCGGCGGAGACCAAGCAGTATGTGTTGTTCCTGGGGGCACTCATCGTTCTCGGCTCTGGAATCACCATCATTCAGATCGCGGCGAATCCCTACGTCACCATTCTCGGCCCGGAGGCAACCGCTCCATCGCGGCTCAATCTCTCGCAAGGCCTGAACTCGCTTGGCTACGTGATTACGCCGCTGGTTGGCGGCGTCCTTCTCTTTGGATCGAAGGAGCTTTACACGAGCGCTGGCGGCGTCGATGCGGTCAAGGTCCCCTATGTCGGTCTTGGCATCGCCTTCATCCTGCTTGCGGTGGTGTTCAAACTGATCTCGCTGCCCAACTTCCGCCAAGAAGGCAAGGTTGAGGCAGGCGTGAAAGTGTTCCGCCACAAGCACTTTGTTTGGGGATGGCTCGCCATCTTCTTCTACGTTGGCAGCGAAGTAACCGTTGGCAGCATCCTGATCAACTACCTGAACGACCCGAGCGTGATGGGCATGCCAGAGGAGACTTCGGCGAAGTACCTCTCGTTCTACTGGGGCGGCACGATGATCGGTCGCCTCATGGGTGCCATCTCCCTGAGCGGCATCCAACAGTCCCGCAAGTATGTGTTCATGGTGCTCGCAGCAGTCGGCGCGACTGCCGTGATCTTTGCCAACGCAACCTTCAAGGAAAGCCTGACCCATGGTCATTACATTGATCCGGCAACGATCCTGCCCTACGTCGGCATGGTTGCTCTCAGCTTCGCCTTCTTCGTTCTTGGCAAATCCAACCCAGGAAAGATGGTGGGACTGTTCGCCTTGGTTGCGATGGGTCTGACGGCACTCTCCATGGGCGCGAAGGGTGAATTTGCCCTCTGGTCGATCATCGGCATCGGCTTGTTCAATTCGATCATGTGGTCGAACATCTTCAGTCTCTCGATCCGTGGTCTTGGTAAAGACACCAGCCAAGGCAGTTCACTGCTGGTCATGATGATCGTTGGCGGGGCAATCATGCCACTTATCCAAGGCGCCTTGATGGATGCCTTTGGTGTGCGAACGTCACTTGCAATCGTGTTGGTCGGCTATGCATACCTCGTGTTCTTCGGCTTCTATGGAGCCCGAGCTGACGAGCCAACTGGCGATGCGGCAAAGTCGTTGAGCGCTGGCACCTGATGATCCGTACCTGAATACCGCTCACCAGTGTGAACGTCCCATGGACCTAACTTCGGATTCCAGAATCGTCATGACGCTCGATGCGGGCGGCACGAACCTGCGCTTTTCTGCGCTGCGCGGTGGCAAGCCCGTTTCGGAAACGGTATCGCTGCCATCGAATGGCGATGATTTAGAGCGATGCCTCGCCAACATTGTGGATGGCTTCAACCGAGTGAAGGCACTCTGTCCGCAGCCACCGTCTGCGATCAGTTTCGCCTTCCCCGGACCGGCTGACTATCCGAACGGCATCATTGGCGATCTTGGCAACCTCCCCGGATTCCGGGGAGGGGTGGCGCTCGGGCCGATGCTTGAGGAGAAGTTTGGCATTCCGGTGTTCATGAATAACGATGGCGACCTGTTTGTCTACGGCGAGGCGATCGGTGGTCTTCTTCCTCATGTCAACGGATTGCTTGAGAAAGCTGGCAGTCCAAAGCGTTACAAGAATCTCTTTGGAGTGACCCTCGGCACTGGCTTCGGCGGCGGCATCGTTCGTAACGGTGAAATCTTGCTTGGAGACAACTCGGCTTCGGGCGAAGTCTGGCTGCTACGAAACAAGCTCCATCCGACCATGAATGCGGAAGAGGGCGCCTGCATCCGCGCCGTGCGCCGCGTCTATTCAGAGCTCACCGGCACTGCCTTCGATCAAGTTCCTGAGCCGAAAGACCTCTTCGAAATCGCCAACGGCAATCTGGTTGGCAATCAAGCCGCGGCCCGCGAAGCATTCCGACGCCTGGGCGAATCCGCGGGCGATGCAGTCGGCAGCGCGCTCACGCTGATTGATGGTCTCGCCGTGATCGGCGGTGGTGTTTCCGGTGCGTGGCCGCTGTTCCTGCCAGCACTCGTCGAAGAACTCAATAGCACCTACACCAGCCCCGCCGGAAACACTTTCCGTCGCCTGATTCCCGCCGCCTTCAATCTTGAAGACCCGGTTCAGTTGGAAACATTTCTCAAGGGTGAAACCCGCACCATCAAGGTGCCCGGTAGCGGCCGAAGCATCGCGTACGACCCGCTCTTGCGCGTCGGCGTCGGCATGTCACGCCTTGGAACAAGTCAGGCTGTCGCCATCGGCGCCTATGCCTTCGCTTTGCAGAAGCTTGGACCCGGTTAGCGCCACTGGCAATCGACAACTCAGTGCGTGGGGCAACCCGGGTTGCCCAACGCACGTATCAATAGAGCACCTTCGCATTTGCCCCATGGGCATGCCTTCGTGCTGTCGGCTCGAACGTGGCTATTGAATTCAACCGCGGCGACGCCGATTGCCCACCAAACCAAACGCGCTCAACAACGCGATCGCGCCAGGGCTTGGCATCGCTGACAGTGTCACGATGCCCGAGATATCCGTGTTGGAGTCGGAGTTTTTGCCGCTGGCGCGTATGCCCCATGAGTAGCCCTGGCTTAGATTGAGCGTGGCACTACCTGACACTAATGCACCTGGGCCAACGTTGGAACTGTAAACGGTGTTTTCCACTACACCACTGGCGCTGTTTGCGAAGAATGTCAGTGACGCAGTTGGTAGATAAAACGCGTGAAACCATGCGTAACTCCAATCAAGGTTCAATGCACCTGTCTGCGTCGCAGTCGTGCTGAATGTGGCAGAGACTCCGCCATACACATCCGGCGAGTTGAACCAGTACACCAACTCGATGGCTGATGGGTTCGGATTGCGGATTTCGTATCGCGAGTTATTTGACGATGAAAGCGACGCGCTCCAAGCGGCTGGACTGACGTAGTCAGCCGTGACAGTGGCGGATGCAAATGCGCAGGCAGCAACGCTAGAAACAAAAAGTCTAGATGTCTTCATAGGGGGCTTTCGTTTGAGGTCGGGCGTAACTCACCAACAGGCTTACAGAGGTAAACGCAAAGCATGGGTGACACCCATCTTGCAAGGTCATGATTTATCAAGAAAGTGATATTGACCGAATAATGAGCCAGTGAATGCGATCAAAGGCAGGCTTATCGGATCCCGACTCAGATCATCAACGCTTTGAGTGAAGGTGAAGTGGACCGTCCAATGGCGGTCGAACATCCTTCCCGCGAATCGCGGCTCTGAGTCACTCGCCATAACGCTGCAAACCACCGGCGCTTACACCGAGATCAAACACCTGAAATAGAGAATGCGGAATCTCACTTACGCACGCCAACTACTTCGTGGACCCGTCTTGCGGTCACTTGTAGTGCGGAGTCGA
>DBCE01000027.1:0-16544 GCA_002292895.1 Phycisphaerales bacterium UBA966 | reverse complement strand
CACTTCGCCTCCGGGGCAGCAGCGCTGCTGTGTGCCCTGCAAGTCACGGCCGGCACCGGTGTATCCACTGCCGTGCGTCCCGCGCCGTCAGCGCAGGCAAGCCGATCAGCCCAGCCCGCGCAGGCAGCCCAGCCCGACCTCGGCGCCCCTGCGATCGCAGGGCAGGCCATCGACGAAGCAACTGGCCTGCCGTCGTACCTGGTGCAACTCCGCGCTCGCGCGCGCAACACCACTCCCGCCGCCGCAGCTGAACTCATCGACCGCGTGCTGGCCGACACCATCGGTGCCGCCCGCGCGCGCTTCCGTTACGAACACGCCGTCATCGGCTTCGCAGCATCCATGAACCCGGCCGACGCAGCCGCGGTGCGCGCGCACCCGCTGGTGGCACGCGTGGAGCCAGACATGATGGGCGCCGTCGTGAGCATGCCGGAAGGCGCGCCCGCCGATCCCAACACTCCCAATCCATGGGGACTGCGCCGCATCTCCCAAGCAAACGGACTTGCACCCGCCTTCGCCCCGTGCGGTGCCGACGGTACTGGCGTCACCGTGGTGATCATCGATAGCGGCATCAATCCGGATCACGCGGAGTTTGCGGGACGCGTGCAGCAGATCAAGAATTTCTATCCAGGTGCTGGTTCGAACGGCGGACGTGACATTCGTGGCCACGGCACGCACGTCGCCGGCTGCGCCGCGGGCGCAACCACCGGTCCTGCGCCGGGCGCGGGCATCATTTCGCTGGCAGTCACTGATGCAAAAGGAGATTTTGCATACTCCACCGCAGTGGCGGCACTCAACTGGATCGTCATACCCGGCAATGTGCAACTGCCGGCAGTGGTCAACATGTCACTGAGCGGCCAACACCGCGGCCTGTCGGCAGCAGTGTTTGAAGAGGCGATCTTTAGTGTCATGTTGCAGGGCATCCCAGTGGTGGTGGCGGCGGGCAACGAGTCATGGCCAGCTTCGTGGATGTATCCGGCTGCATCGGCGTTCACGCTGACGGTTGGCGCCACGGACGCGGACGATCATCCCGCGGTCTTCTCTAACTTTGGACCGGATGTGAGTATCTGGGCGCCGGGCACGGGCATCTTGGCTGCCGACTGGCTGCGCGCACCCAATGGTCTCAGATTGGATCGCGGAACTTCCATGGCGTCGCCGATGGTTGCTGGCGTCGCCGCGCTCTACCTGCAGCGCCACCCGCCTACCACCGAAGAACTCAGTGCGCCGTTGACGATCGCTTCGCGCACCTACGTCGCACTGATGTCCGCGGCCGCGCGCGGCAAACTCACTGACCTCACCGACCCCGCCCGCGTGGCGCCCGGTGGCAACGCCACACTCGCCGGTTCCGCCAACCGCTTGCTGCAAGCGTGCGATCGTGTGGCGCCGATCACGTGCGCTGACGACGAACAATGGATCGGTGACTCAAAGTCGATCATTCTGGGCGACGGCATCACGCCGATCGACGCATCATTTCAGTGCATACGCAACGTGCGTCATCCGTCTGGCCCGGTGTCCATCACAGTGAACGCTGCCAGTATCGGGATCGCATTCCAGAACGGCTCGCCGGTTGGCGCCAACGCGCGCCTCGGCATCATCGATGCAGCCACTGGCGCGGTACTTTGGAACAGCGATCTCGCTTTGACGCAGGAAGCGATTGATGTCATGGCAGCCCGCACGGTCCGCTCAAGCAGCGTGGCGGGCGTGTACGTGTCATGGCAACCCGTGGCAACATCGGGCACCGTTGGATTCGGTTACGCCATGACGGCCACCGTGGGCGGTGGCAGCAGTTGCATTGGTGACCTCGATGGAAATGGATCCGTGGACGGCGCCGACATCGCCAAGTTGCTCGTGGGTTGGGGCGCTTGCCCAGTTGCGCCTCCAGCGTGCATTGCGGACCTGAACGGCGACGCTGCGGTGGACGGCCAAGACATGGCCATGTTGCTTGCGCATTGGGGCCCATGCGTGGCAAGCAGTGCACCGGGGTACGTGGCTGATTGCAACGGTAATCCAGTGCTGCGCAGTTACTACGGCGACTCATTCCGTGACGGCCCGGGCCCGATGGTGCGTCCGATGCGTCCGGATCCGATCAACGCGCCGAACGTGGTCTATCCAGTCACGCTTGATTGCGCAGCGCTCGGTTGGGATTCGGATGCTGGCAATCCAAACGTGGTGTCCTTTGACGATCCGCGCACCGGTGCGGGCACGCTGAGCAACGGTCAGTGCGGCCAGGCAACCATGGCGCAGTGCTATCAGGCGGGTGCGTTCTTCTGGGGCCGCGGAACAAATTGCGTCGGCGTACCGGGACTTGCATCGCTCGCAACGCTTGTTGGATGCGGTGATGGTGACGTGAGTTGCGGTCTGCCGATTGGCTCTGGTCAACCGAGTGCCGCGGATCCTGCAACGTCGATTGTGCGGCAGACGGTGCCGGCCGGTATCACCTCGATCAGCAGCATTCGTCTGATCGGCAGTCCATTCAACATCGCCGGCTCGTCTTCGGTGAAAGTCACTGGCTACCAGTCGGCGCCAGGTGTACCGCGCTCCATGCCGACATCCGGCTTTGAAGTGCGCGTCACAGTTCGGTTCCGCGATGGCGGCGCGCCGCTGGTGGTTGATCGTCCAGCGATCATGCAGCCGTACGGAGCGGCCGGTGAGCAGGTGGGCGTTCCATCAGCAACTCGTTTGCTCACCGTGACTGGAATTCTGCCGCCTTCCGCGCGCGAAGTACTTTCAGTATCTGTGCAAGCGATGCCGGAGGGGATCGACAGCATCTCATCGATTCGCTACATGGAGTGGGCAGGACGCGTGATGACTGCTGATGAACCCGGCGCTGGCGCGGAATATTCGCCTGATGCGGGTGCCACGTGGTTGCCGCTCCTGACACCAGAGGGCGCGCGATTCCAAGCGGCGATGTGTGTCGCGAGATGATCGAGCAAGGCTTAGTGTGGTACTGCGCCAAAGCCGCGCAGATATTCGGCAAGCGGATTCGCGAGCAACCAGGGTGCTACACCAATCAGCACCAGTAGGCCAAACGTTGTAATCACCACGTATCGCTCTGGTTGGCGCAGATCGCCAGCCAGGGATGTGGCGGGTGGACCAAGAAAGATCTTTGCGAATGTGGCGAGCGATGCAACCGCAAGCAGTGCCGCCGCCACGATCATGATGAGTGAACCCACCACGCTTTCTTCCCAAAGCGCATGAAGCAAGAGATCGTCTGCAATGAAACCTGCAGTGCCTGGCATTCCAACACCAGAGGCCGCAAACAAGAGAAATGCAGCTGCTAAACGGGGCATGCCCCAGATTCTTCCGCCTTGGTCTTTCAGTAAAACGCGCCCGCAGCGATCTTCGACCGCCGCCACCATGGCGCCGAGTCCTCCCATGGCTAACGCAAGCGTGACAGTCACTAGAAGGGCGGCCGCACTGTGTCCATGTCCCGCCGCGCCGAGTGCGGCGATCAACATTCCGCCGTGCATGGCAACTACGCATCGGTAAAATCCGCGCAGATTCACCTGTACGAGCGCGGTGATGGCGGGCAATAAAGCAAGCACTGCACCAAGCCGTACCAAGGTAGAGGCCGCATCAAAGGCAAACTCCGTTGGCGCCACAAATCGAAGATAGGCAAATGTTGCCACTATGCATGTGGAAATTTGCTCAGCCATGGCAAGGGGTGATCGATCAATCACTCGAGCCGCAAGCCAATGCATAGGCCATGCGCCCGAAAGCGTCGCCAACAGCAACACCGCGGCAATCAGATTCAGTACGGGCCATTCGCCAGTCAAAGCGGCCGCCACCGCGAACAGGGTGGACACTATGCACGGTAGCTTTGGCAAATCCGTTCCCTGGTTTGCAAACAGTCCGCGCATCATTACGAGAACCGCAATCAGTCCAAAGGCAAGTGTGCCGGTGCTGCAAAATATGGAGGCCGTTGATAGTGCAAGCGCAACTGCTGCCAGAATGATTCGGAGCAAGCCAACGGGCCGAGATGAAACAATGACTGGAGCAAAAATTCCACCAGCGGCAAGCGTTGCCACAATGTAGGGAACACTTTCAGGCGTCATGAATCAACATCCTTTCCGCCGCCCAGAATCACGCGCACGCGTTGGTCAAATCGATCAAGCGCGCGTGCAAGCACCATGAATGGATCAATTATTGAGTCGATCCGATCATCAAGTCGAAGTCGGTGAAGTGCTGCGGCATATACGCGCCGCTCAAGAACTGATTGGGGTTGCGACTCCTCTACAGGGACCGCATGCACGCCGATGCGGTGAGCATCATGAATGGCGTTGGGTGCGCGCAGATACTGCCAAACACGCAACAGCGCGTGCCCACTGATGTGAACAAGTGCAATCGTGGTAAATCCAAGTGAGATCTCCGCAAGAATGAGACCGACCTGGCAAAGCGTTGCATGCGCCAGCGCACCCTTTGCGTCCGGATCGGTGCGCGCCACCGCTGCCGCGTAGATAGCCGTACTGATACCAACGACTGCGCCAACCACTTGAATGACTGGTGAAGCGCTGATGATTGGCGATATGCGCAACATTAAAAACAGCCCGGCGTGAAGTGAAATGCCTCCATAAAACAGCGCGCTTGTTGGAGTTGGTCCCTCCATTGCCCTGGGTAACCAACCAGAAAACGGCAACTGTGCGGACTTACCCATTACTGAAACTAAGAACAGCAGCCCGATGGTGGTGGATTCCCACAGTGGTAAATCGATGGAACCATCTAGCGCATTGATAGTTGTAGAGCCGAGAACTTCATGGACACACACCATTGCCATGAGGAATCCGGCGTCGCAGAGTCGGTATGTGGCGAATGCGCGCAGTGATGAGCGCACCGGCTCAGCTCGTTCGTGAAAGAAGCCAATGAACAGCGCGGAGCCAATACCAATCAATTCCCAACCCGCAAAGAAGATGTCAAGCGCGCCTGCCAGTGCGACCAATTGTGCGCCGGTGGCAAATCCACCAAGAACAATGAAGAACCGGAAGTAACCCGCCTCTCGATGCATATAGGTGCGTGAGAAACGAGCTACCAATAGCGTGAGAAACGTGCACAACAGTGAGAAGACAATTCCCTTCGAGTCGGCCAGAAGCACCGCTGGAATGCGGTATGTCCCAATCTCTAAGAGCGCTCCGTAATCAACAAGTGCTGAAGGCGCGGTGCCAAAAACTCCCGTGGCACCAATTGCAACGAGCGCGCTGAGTACAAGTGAGATTGTCAACGCAACTTCCAGTATGCGCGTTGCTGTGCGTTCGCTGGGGTAGCGGGAACTCGCCATGATGAGAAGACCCACCACGACAGAGGCCGCTATTGGCAAGAGAATCAACACCGGTAACGCGATGCGCTGCACGGCATCAAGATCAATATGCATCATGCCGTTGCCTTCGCGAGTGGCCGGAGATCGAGTCCGTCAAGAACCAATGCTGGCGAAACATATTCCCGCGATAATCCATGCCATTCGACTGACCGGTTAACAGATTGCAGAGGCGTGTTGTCGATGCGGCAGTCGTGGAATGCGCCGTTATGGAAACGTTGCATATGCCCAGTGGTTGGGTCCAGAGACACCAATTGAACCCACTCGTTTACAACCAACTCCCGAACTTCTGCTTGGCGGCCTGCAATTTCCAACAGAGCCGCGGGTGTGGCTTCGACCACAAGCAACAGCCGCATTGGTTCATGGATTTCCACCATTTGCAATGGAAGTCCGGTGCGCAAGTCACCGCGGTGACCGTTGCTGACTCCCAGTAATCCAGTGACATTGTGTGGCAGCTTTGTGCCGCAGCCAAATCGGTCAAGATCCACGGAGGAAAAGTAATACTCCAAGCTGATACCTGCGCCAACCGGACCAACTGCCGCAAGAATGCGTTCAAGAATGGTATTGGTTGGATCTGTGGTTGGGTCGTAGCTCACCAAGAAGGCGCGGCGATCAAGGTGTAGACCGCGCGTGATGGAACGCCGTCCCACAAATGCGCAAGCGTTCGTGCAGTGGCCATACTCCGGACGTGGTTGTGCAAGATGGGCGGCGCGTTCTTCTACATGACGGAGCGCGTCGTCTGGCGAAAGTCCAAGTGGCGCGCTTTCAAATCGACGCACTCGTTCAAGGGCGCTGTGACGGCGAGCGATTTCAAGGGCTCGCCATGCGTCAGCAAACGGGGCCGCGCTGGCCGATGGCAACTCTTCTAAATCAAAGCACTGCACTGCATCATTTGCTGTGTCGTGAAGCGCGCCAACAAACCACGTGTCAGAGGGAATGTCAATTCCAATTGCTCGCAGTGAGTCACGCACATCGTTCCGATTGGCAAGATCGGCAAAGAGCCGTGCGTTTGCGCCACCGCGTCGACCACCACAGGCGCCGCAGTCGTGAGCAGACTCATGCGGATTATTCAGGCTGGTGGAGCCATGCCCAAGCACCAAAATAATTTTCGAAAAGTTTCCAACAATCCCAATAGATCGAAACATCCCAGCAACTCGATCAGTGGCCTCTTGCAGTGAGAAGCCCATGGGCTTTCCTGCTCGGGAAAGTGGCGCCGACGTTTCTTGTCGTATTCCACCAAGGCGGGTGTCTGGCCTAGGTGCCAAGCGTGTTTCAATTCGATCGCGAATATCCAGCGACGTGCGAGGCGCCAACACTCGTAGAACAGCGGCGATACCAGCAATCGGACCAAGTAGTAGTGAAAGACCAGCTCCACCCGTCAGCGTTCGTGACCAAGACGCCGCCGCACGTTCGATCCCATGCCACTGATCGCGCAGAACAGCGCGGCGCTCATGCCAACTGAGTTGCGTAAGGACCGGTTGCTCGTGAACTTCGTGCGCGGGTATGACAACGACGGGACAGTGCGCCGCTGGCTCATGGTCGTACAGACCGACATAATCAATGGCCATGCCAAAGAATCCCGCTGCGCCGAAAGTGACAAACGCAGAATCTTGTTCTTCAAGCGCACGGCGAATAGATTCTTCGCGCTCATCAATACAGAAAATAAATTGAGCGCGTGCACGTTGCACGAGTGTCGGTAATTCCATTCGGCGTCTACTGGCGACTGCGCCAAGAATAGCGCGGCGGTATCGACTTTCGTACGCCTCAAGCCACACCTGACCGCGCGCGCCATTATGAAAGATGGACGTCTCGTGCCAAAGCATGGCAAGAGACTCATCGTTCATTTCGTGCACTTGCTGCGGCCGCGCACCGGCGACACGGGCCAGATTCCATAGTAAAAATGCACTTGAAGCAGTGGCAATTGGTTCAGGCAGCGGAATCTGCTTGGGCAATAATTTCCAAGAAGTTGGAAGCAGCGCTTCGCATGCCGATCGCTCCGCCGCATGGCGATCAAAGACCATTCGTACGGCGATGAATTCAGCTAAAGAGATCGGGCAGTGTGCACGATTCTCTGCTGGATTCCGCTCAAGGCGAGAGAACATTCCCGCCCATCCAGGCAGGGCGAGCGCGGTGGCAATCACATACTCCGTGCGTTCATCTTCGGGGACACCAAGCGCGTCCAGTGCGGCTGCAATGACGATCTTTGCTGGGGTTCGTTCAATGGCGATTCGGCGGAAGTCATCCTCCGCACCACGGCAAAGACGAGGAACGGAAGCGCCCGAAGCAAAGAGCAGCGACACCGCCATCAAGAAACCTTCAGAGCGATTGGGGAGTGCGATACCGGCTTGCCCTTGATCTAAAAAACTTGAACAGAGCGCGGTGAGCTCATGCGTGACTGTAATGTCCGGATCGCGCGCGCCGCAAGCGATCAATGCGTCACGATGCCGAAGCGGTGGGGAGGCGATCTTGGTTGTAGGAAGCGGCCCGCGTGCCACGCGTTCCAAAGCGGCCTCCCACAGCGGCATATCAGCCGCTACCGGAGACGGACCGTTGCGAATTCGCCATAGCAATCCGGCAGCATCTTGATTATCGATGTGTTCCACAAGTAGTGCGCGGCGAAGTTGACGGCGCGAAAGACCAAGTGGAAGCTGCAGCGTTTCATCCGCACTTGGTAAATCATCAAGTGCTTCGTCTAGATCGATCTCTTCAATCCGCCCGGTTTTCCATGCGGCATGGAAGCGTTCAAGTGCCATGTAGGCGTGTGCACCCAGACGCGCGGCGCCCTCTTGAATGGCGCGATGAAAGGGAAGATGTTGGTAGGAGTGAAGCGTATTGTGATGAATGAATACGCCAATCGGCCCTTGATCTGGCAGGATTCCATACGTCCGGGTTATGGCTGCGTCAATAGCATCTTCATCAATAGAGTTGGAATCATGCATCGGGCTTTAGTGTCCGCCCCCAACGGTTGCGCCTGCAAGATCAACGCCCACCAGGCGCACGGTAATGCGTCGCGCATTCGCGCCATTGATAAAGGTTGTCAACAATTCCTTTACATCGTGGTCAAGGAACTCCCCGGTTGCAACGATCTCCAACGTCGAGTCATCCTGGATGCTTTCAAGCGCCGCGGAAATTTTTGGCTTGGAAAGAAAAGTTCCGTCGCGGCGGAACTTCATTTGCACGACACCGTTCTCGCCGCGCGTGATCACAATGACACTCTTGGAGTTTTGGTGAAGCACAAACATGACACCTAGGACGGTTCCCACAATGACGCCCTTGAGTAGGTCAAGCCCCAACACCGCCGCAATGGTGATTGCAAATGGCAAGAATTGCATGGCGCCCAACTTTGCCTGCATCCGAAACAGCGATGGCTTTGCAAGGTTGAGTCCCACTTGAATCAGAACTGCGGCGAGGCAAGCGAGTGGTATGAGGTTGAGTACGGTGCCTGCAAAGACAACTGCAAACAACAGAAGCAATCCATGCACAAACGCGGAGAGGCGCTCGCGGCCTCCAGCAGAAACATTTGCGCCCGAGCGAACGATCACCGAGGTCACCGGTAGACCGCCTAGAAATCCAGAAAGCGCATTGGCGATTCCTTGCGCTAACAGTTCACGATTTGGTGGACTGTGCCGCTGCAGGGGATCAAGTCGATCAATTGCCTGCAGTGAGAGAAGTGTTTCAATACTTGCCACGATGGCAATGGTGACTGCCACAATCCAAACATCTTTGTCCATGAACGCGCCAAACTCCGGGCGCGGAAGAGCGCTTGCAAGCGCTGAAAATCCACCGAGTGGCACATCTACAAATTGATCTGGCGTGAGTGCAAGCGAAGGCGCATTGCGGAACATCAGCGCAAGCAAGCTTGAGAGCACAACCAGTACAAGCGCGGGGGACAGTAGTGCAAACTTGGCAAGCGGTGTGCGCTTCCAACCGTACAGAATGATCAGCGAAATGACCGTGATAATGGTTGGCCCCATGGCAAATCCGGCACTGATATCGCCAAGACCACCCGTAACGCCAAGTGCCACTGGAAGCTGCTTGAGGATAATGGTGATGCCGATGGCGGCGAGCATGCCTTTGATTACCGATGATGGAACAAGTGCGGCGTACTTTCCAGTACGACAGACGCCAAAGAGAAATTGGATGGCACCGGCCAAGATCACGGCGCTCAGGAAGCGTTCAATTGATCCAAGACGATCAATTTCCATGAGGACGATGGAAATGAGTCCCGCAGCTGGACCAGATACAGAGAGTGGTGAACGACTCACCAGCGGAACAATGATGCCGCCCACAATGCCAGCCACGAGTCCAGTGATAGGCGACACGCCGCTTGCGATGGCAATGCCAAGGCACAGCGGTAATGCGACAAGAAATACAACAATCCCCGCGACGACATCCTGTCGGGGATAAGAAAAGAACGCCTTGATGTCCTGGGTTGTATTCATGCTGTTCATTTTGGAAGTTGAGTTAGCACGTAAAAAGTAACTCAGATTTGTCTTGGTTTATCGTAACAGGTCGGCGCGTAAGTGCGATTGCTTGGTTTATCCGCTTCGCGCGTGATTCCAAGCGGCGATGTGTGTTGTACGGTGAGTGATTCGGTGCCCTGAGATTTATCAATCAGCTGAAGGCCACGCAGCACCTGCACCGCAAAGGGCGGTGCCAGGGCGTTGTTACGCTCATTCCACGCACAGGCGCTCCGGCTTCCGCCGCTGTCATGTTGGTCATACGCTGTGTGACTACGGATCAACCTTCGCTACGAACGAGTTCGGCGCAGTAAACACCACACCTCTGGCTGCCCAATCCTCGCACCATGTCAATCGATTCCAAGCCACTCAACGTTCTGTTTCTTTGCACGCACAACTCAGCGCGCAGCATCTTGGCGGAGGCGTTGCTCAATGCCCTTGGTAACGGACGCTTCCGAGCCTACTCAGCAGGCAGCAGCCCGCGGGAACATCAAAGGCCCAACCCCTTGGGCCTTCAAGTACTCCAAGCGGCAGGAATTCCGATCGAAGGATTACATAGTAAAAGCTGGGATGTGTTTGCAGCGCGTGATGCACCCGTCATGGACTTGATCATCACGGTCTGCGGCAACGCAGCCGATGAAGTATGCCCAGTGTGGCCTGGCCACCCATGCACTGCGCATTGGGGTTACCCTGATCCATCAGCGGGAACCGGCACGGATGAAGAAAAGTTGGAAGCGTTTCGCCACACCATGCATGCCATCAAACGACGCCTTGAAATCATGTGCCAATTGCCTGCCGAAATGCTGGAACCCGCATCATTGCAAACGAGCGCACGTGCTTTGTCCAACAGTTGAAGAGGAACGTCCATAATGAGTGTTCAATGCGAAGCGACCGCCAATCAGACCCCGGTTGCACCAATGAGCGTCTTTGAGCGCTATCTGACGGTGTGGGTGTTCTTATGCATTGTGGCGGGCATTGCGGTGGGGCAGTTTCTACCCATTGTGTTCCAAGCGATTGGCCGCATGGAGGTTGCGCAAGTCAACTTGCCGGTGGGTGTGCTGATCTGGGTCATGATCATTCCGATGCTGGTGAAGGTGGACTTCTCGGCGCTCGGTGAAGTTCGTAAACACGTCAAAGGTATTGGGGTCACGCTGTTCATCAATTGGTTGGTGAAACCATTTTCCATGGCGTTTCTTGGCTGGCTGTTCATTCGCCACTGGTTTGCGCCACTGCTTCCACCGGATCAGATTGACAGTTACATGGCGGGGTTGATTTTGCTGGCGGCCGCTCCCTGCACCGCCATGGTGTTTGTGTGGAGCCGTTTGACTGGTGGCGACCCGCTGTTTACGTTGTCGCAAGTGGCGCTGAACGACAGCATCATGTTGGTGGCATTTGCGCCGCTGGTGGCACTGCTACTCGGCATGTCAGCGATCACCGTGCCTTGGGCTACGTTGCTGATCTCGCTCGCGCTGTACATCGTCATTCCGGTGATCATCGCGCAGGTCCTGCGCAGGTCGTTGATGCGCAAGGGGCAGTCTGCCTTCGATGCGGCCATGGACAGGATTGGCCCGTGGTCGATTGCTGCTTTACTGTTGACGTTGGTGCTGCTGTTTGCATTCCAAGGCGAGGCCATCTTGAAGCAGCCATTGGTCATCGGTCTGCTAGCGGTGCCGATTCTGATTCAGGTGTTCTTCAACTCCGCATTGGCATACTGGCTGAATCGCGCAGTGGGTGAGAAGCACAACGTGGCCTGCCCGTCCGCCTTGATTGGGGCGTCCAATTTCTTTGAACTCGCGGTTGCTGCTGCCATCAGTCTGTTTGGATTTAACTCCGGGGCGGCACTCGCTACCGTTGTTGGCGTCTTGATTGAAGTGCCCGTCATGCTGTTGGTGGTGTATGTCGTTAACAACTCCAAGGGCTGGTACGAGCGCGGCGGCGTCTCCTCATGACGTTGACCCCAACCCCAACGCTCGGTCCAGCGTGCTTGCCCGCCCGCGGCATTGGAAAGGTGAATGCCTGTTCATGACCGGTTCCGCGCGTATCTATCAAGCTTTGTTGTTTGGCAAAAACGTACGCCTCATGCAATCGATTCCCGGCATGTTGGTCCGGGCGGGTTTCGAGGTGGATGTCATCGCGAGCCGCCCCTTGCCCATATGGCCCGGGAAGTCCGTCCGACTGCACTACGTGCCCGGTGCCTCCGCGCTCTTGCCCGCTGCCTTGGACGCCATTCAGAAGCCCTATGACCTGGTCATCCCTGCGGACGACGCAACCATCGGCCTCATCCTCGGCGCCGACATCCCCGATGCGCTGAAGCTCAAGCTGCTCCCCGTCTGCGGCGTTGAGCATTTCAGTCATCTCTACTCCAAGATCCGCCTGGCCCAGGCCATGCACGCCCACCGGATTAACTCGCCCGCGTTTCGCGTTGCACATCATCCGGACGATCTGGCCGACTGCGGCCGGGCGCTGGGCTACCCCTTGCTGGTGAAGGTGGATGCTTCCGGCGCCGGCGAGGGGGTGTATGAATGCCGCACCGAGGATGAGCTGAAGCAACTCAGTGCCGCACCCATCAGCTTTCCGGTCTTGGTCCAAGAGAAGATCGAAGGTCAATTGCTTGACCTCTCCGGCTTCTACCAAGCTGGGCAGTTGGTTCACTTTGGCTACGCCACGATCCAGGCCACGGTCTCCGGTCCCTTCGGCCCTTCGTCCATGCGGCGATATCGGCAACTGAGCGAAGTCGCCGCCGAAGTCTTCGACGAACTGCAGACCATCGGCCATGCATTGGGGCTCAATGGCTTCTCTAACCTTGGCTGCCTGCTGTCCCAACGGGATGGCAAACGGTATTACTTTGAAGCGGACACTCGACCGATCATCTGGAGCGATTACACCAAGTACATCGGCAACGACCTCGCTCTGGCCATCCGGAACTACTTCCAGTCCGGAACCACGCTCCGTCATCCGGTTCCGCGGAACACGGACTACCCGGCCACCATGCATATGGTGTGTCCGCAACGGATGCCCGTTCACCAGTTGCTGCTCAACTGGCACCAAAGCTGGAAATGGTTTCACAGGGAGGGGCTGGGCTTCATGACCAGGAAACTCGCTCTCAAACTATTCGATGTCTTGCCGACAAGCCGGCGGGTGTTTCCGGATCGCCTGTTACATTAACCGTATGAAACCGGCGATTCGCAGTGAATTTGGGTGCTTGCGCTGCATGGCGGTTGCCCTCAATCTTTGCTTGTTCGTCCCCTTGGCTGGATGCGTCGGCGGCGGCCGCCACACCGTCACGCCGAACAACTCCTCGCTGAGCGCCATCGATACCGCGCAGGCGCTCGCGCTGCAGTCGGCGGTGATGAGCATGTCTGATGATTGGAACTCCGCGCTCGGCGCCATGGCCTTTGAAATGCAGCGTGCCTGCGGCAGCGACATGCAGTGCATGTGGGTCACGCAGGCCTTCCTCCGTAACGGCATGGGCGCCTCGCTCGACGTGGCGGTTGGTCCAAACCCAAGCGTCGCCATCATGGACATGCTGGTGTTGTGCTCACTTGAGACGTGGGCGCTCGAGCACCACTGGGCGGGCGTTGGCATCCCGCTCGAGGCGGGCCTTGCCGGCGCCAAGCAACTGGCCAATGCGCGCGATGCGCTGTGGGAACAGGCAGCCGATCATCTGAAGGTCGCCGAGCTCGCACGCCTGCGCGCGCTGGTCGACGCGTGGATCGCGCGACATCCGGACCAGAGCATCGTGTCATTCGTGCGCTTGGCAGACTTTGCCTCTGACCGCAACCAGCTGACGCTTGCTGAGCGCGCCGATGCAGGTGGGCTCCTGGAGGAGCTCAATGAGGTCTCCGTTGCTGTTGACGATGCGCGCCTGCTTGGCGAACGCGCGCTGTGGTACTCGTCGCGTTATCCGTACGTGCTGGGGCAGCAGGCGGAGATGACCGCGCTCCGGCTGACGCAGAGCATCTCGATCCAGGTGGCTGCGCAGCGCGAGGCCATCTTGGGCGGCGTGGCCAAGGAGCGCGAAGCCATCATTTCCAGCCTTTCCGAACAGGAGCGCACGCTCACGCCGGTGCTTGCGGAGGCGCGCGGAACCATCGCCGAGGCACGCGCACTGTCCGCGGAGCTGCAGAAGGTGATCGCCGCCATCGACGGATTGGTGGCGCGGTTTGACAACACGCCTTCCGAAGGCAAGTCGCTCACCATCGCCGACCTTCAGTCCCTCGTCCGCGAGGCTGGAACATCCGCCACCGAGGCGCGCAAACTCATCGAGGCAAGCAGCGGATTGGTGCAGTCAGATCGCTTGCCCGCCGCTGCAGCAAGCGTCGATCGCGTTGCGCGCGATCTGGTGGACCGCGTGCTCTGGGGCGCCGCGGGGATTGTGGTGCTGCTCGTCGGCGGTCTGGCGCTGGTGCGCCGGGTGCCGCAGTCCGCCTCTCAACCAGCGAAACATAATGTCTGAGTATCAATCTCAAGGCGTAGTTCGCGCCATTCGCGCGCTACAAACGAACATTCTTCTATCCGTTGCCGCGTTCTTCGGATTGCTCGTTGCCTTTCCAGTGAATGCCTTTGCTCACGGCGTCACCGATGGTGACAAGGGGTATATCTCGGAGATATCTGGCGTTCACATCATTCCCTTCGTCTACCTGGGGGCGAAACACATGATGACCGGATACGACCACTTGTTGTTTCTCTTTGGGGTGATTTTCTTCCTCTATCGCCTCAAGGATGTCGGGATTTATGTCACGCTGTTTGCCGCCGGTCATATTGTGACTCTGCTTGCTGGCGTGCTACTCCACATCAGCGTCAGCGCTTATCTCATTGATGCGATCATTGGATTCTCTGTGGTCTACAAGGCGCTAGACAATATGGGTGCGTTCCAACGTTGGTTTGGCTTCCAACCAAACACCAAGGCCGCAACATTCATCTTTGGCCTATTCCATGGATTGGGTCTTGCCACCAAGATCTTGGATTACCAAGTGTCTTCGGATGGGTTGCTGATCAATCTGATCTCATTCAATGTGGGCGTGGAAATTGGACAGATTCTGGCATTGGTGGTCATTCTGATCGGCATCAATTATTGGCGTAAATCAGCAGGATTCATGCAGCACGCCTACAGCGCCAATGCAGTCATGATGATGCTTGGCTTTTTGCTCATGGGATACCAAGTCACTGGCTACATAGTTTCCTGAGTAGGTGAACATCTAAAAACAGTCTCACTACATGTACAACACAAACATACCGATCGACCGAGAACTTCCCTCGTCTAAGAAACTTTTGAAGTCCACCATCCTTGCCGCCGCCACTGCGGCTGTGCTGCTTGTCACCGTGGTGATGCCAGCCGAGTATGGAATTGATCCCACTGGGTTAGGCAAGATCATCGGGTTGACAAGTATGGGGAAAATAAAGATGGAGCTTGCTGAAGAAAGCGCGCGCCAGAAGCCTGCGACGGAAGTTCTTGAGCAGGCCGCGCCGTCTTCTGTCGCGGTTCAGCAGCGCAGCGATGAGATGAAAGTTACGCTCGCTCCGGGTCAAAGCACTGAAATAAAGGTGAGCCTTCAGAAGGGTGAAAAAGTGAATTACAAATGGTTCAGTAGCGGTGGCAAAGTTCAA
Source organism: Phycisphaerales bacterium UBA966 (assembly GCA_002292895.1). Taxonomy (GTDB): domain Bacteria; phylum Planctomycetota; class Phycisphaerae; order Phycisphaerales; family SM1A02; genus UBA966. Next base: position 1,172 of record DBCE01000027.1, on the reverse strand, counting down.
TTTGATAACCACGGTGATTCTGCACAAGCCAACGTCAACTATCACGGCTACGGCAAAGGAACCAAGGCCAATGATGAAGGCGTCATTGAGGCCGCCTTCAATGGCCAGCACGGCTGGTACTGGAAGAACCGCGGCTCTGAGTCACTCACTATCACGCTGCAGACCACTGGTGCTTACACCGAGATCAAGCACCTGAAATAGGGAGTGCTGATCCTCACAGGCGCACGTGGCGCGGGATTCCTACGCCCGCGGCCAGGGTTTGAGTTTCTCCAGCAATGCCGCCGGCGGCGATGTTTGGATCGCCAATCCGGAATGCGTTAATCAACCACTTGGTGGACGAATATCATCCACCAAGTGGACGATTTACACAGTCGCCCACCCCGGCGGCTCCGCCTCAAACGTCACGCGCTCTTGAGTCAGCGGATGGGTGAACGTAATCCGCTGCGCATGCAGGCAGAGCGGGGCGTCGCCCACGGCGAGGGTTTGGGTTTCTCCAACAACGCCATCAGCCAGATAGGCCGCGTCGCCGACGATCGGCAAGCCAAGGTGCCAAAGATGAATGCGGATCTGATTGGTGCGGCCGGTCAAGGGCCGTGCGAGAAGTAGGGCGGTGCCATCGGCATCGCGCGTAAGCACGCGGAACTCCGTGTGGGCCGCTAGTCCAGCTTCGTCCACCGTGCGCCCGCCCAGTTTGCCCGCTTCAGCACTCACCGGCGCGTCACAGGTGAACTCATCGTGTGGCGGATGTCCCTGCACGCGGGCGAGATAGTGTTTCTCAACCTCGCCATGTTCAAACTGCGGCTGCACCAAGCTTGCAAACTGCCGCGTCTTACACAAGACAGTGACGCCAGTGGTGTTGGCATCCAAGCGATGCACGCTGCGCGGCCGGAGCGGATGCCACACAACGTTCAATATGAATTGCAACGTGTTGCGATTGAACCGTCCGCACGCATGCACTGGGAGCGGCGCGGGCTTGTTCAGGACGATGATCGCCTCGTCTTCAAACAGCACACGGATATCTGCATTCACATCCGGCTCACATTGCGCGGGCTTCAGGTGCCGGTAGCGCTCCCCGGCGCGGACCATGTGCTGCGCGGAGACGGGCGTGTGGTCATCAGTGACAATGCTGCCCGCCTCGCACACAGCAAGCCATTCCTCGCGCGAAATGTGCG
>DBCE01000073.1:4037-4850 GCA_002292895.1 Phycisphaerales bacterium UBA966 | reverse complement strand
CATCGTGGGGATGCCGCTGCGGCGTTCGGCGATCGCTCCGGCTGGTCGTGCGGAGTGCCGTGGGCGATTGGGGCTTGATCCGGTGCGACCGTGTCTTTTTGTGACTGGTGCTTCGCAGGGGGCTTCGAGTTTGAACTCGTTTATGGTGGCCTTTGCCCTGAAAAACAAGGATCTACTTTCGCACTGGCAGGTGTTGCACTTGGCCGGCTCGAAGGGTTCGCCATCGGCTGCGGAACTTGATGCGGCGTATGCACGTGCGGGCGTGAAGGCCTTGGTGCTTCCGTTCTTGAATGACATGGGCCTGGCGTGGGGCGCTGCGGAGTTAGCACTGAGCCGCGCGGGGGCGAACAGCGTGGCGGAAGCGGAGGCGAACCATGTTCCCACCGTGTTCGTTCCGTATCCCTATCACCGTGATCTTCATCAGGAAGCGAACGCCAAACCGTTGGTGCGCGCGGGCGCGGCGGTGTTGGCGTATGACCGCCTTGACGTGGCAGCCAACATGCAGTCGATTGGTGAACCGCTCGCGACATTGATGGCGGACGGCCGACTCCGCGACGAAATGGAATCCGCGCTGCGTGCCCGTCCGCAGGTGGACGCAGCGGACGCCATCGCACGCACGGTGCTTGGCGTCCATGGGCGCATGAGTCACTGAGAGTCATGCGGTCATGAAGCCATGCAGCGCGTGGTCATGCGCACATGACGTCATGCAGCGCGCGGTCATGCATTTCTATAGCGACGCTGTCGCGCCCATGAGCGCGGCAACTCAAGCAATAGTTGGAAGCCAAGCAGCAAGCAGGTCGATCACGGCTTCCA
>DBCE01000073.1:0-3938 GCA_002292895.1 Phycisphaerales bacterium UBA966 | reverse complement strand
CCGCGCGGCAGAATGGCGCGTTGGTGAGGAATGCGGTGCTTCTTGGCAACGGCGCAAATTTCTTGCACCAACGTGTAATCGCTGATCATGCTGCTGTCTTGAATCATCACTGCAGCGCCATCGCCGTGCTTGGTGACGCGCTGTGAATCTGGAACGCCGGGCGTATCGCAGGCGAGGTTGACATCCAAACCAACGCCGATATCCGCGCCCACTTGATTTGCCGCAGTGGTGGCACCGCGCAGACCAACTTCTTCTTGTGTGCAGAATGCAACCACAATGTTCGCGGCATGCTTGACGTTCTTGCGATGCATGTGCCGGAGTGCTTCAATGGCCACGAAGCAAGCCATGCGATTGTCGAGCGCCTTGCTCACAATTTTGAGTGGCGTTTCCATGAAGGGCTGGTTGAGCACCACATAGTCGCCCACCTTGACGCGCTTCTTCACGTCCGCCGCCGCCATGCCAAGGTCAACAAAGAACTCTTCAACGCCAGGCACCTTTGTGCGTTCGGCATCGTTGGAAATGTGGATTGGCTTGCCGCCGGGATTCATGACGCCGTTGATGTCGCCGCTGTCGGTGACCACCGTGACGCGGCTAGCAAAGAGGTTGCGGGTGTCAAAGCCACCAGCCGCGTTCAGCCAGATGAATCCGTTGTCATCAATGTGTCGAACATAGAAGCCGATCTCATCCATGTGCGCAGCAAGCAGCACGGTGGTTGGCTTGGCGCCGCGCGTACCGCCGCCCTTGGTGGCGTTGCGCGTGCAGATCAGCGAGCCCATCGCATCGACATGGGACGTGTCAAACAGTCCACCGCCCGACTTGCCAAGCACGGTCTTCTCGATCACCGCACGCACGCGCTCTTCGCGACCAGGGATGCCGGGGGTTTCGCACAGGCGACGGAAGAGTTCAATATCAAGGCTCATAGTGGGGGGTACTTTGCAGTGATTGGAGCGACCGGGGTCGCGCGGATTGGTGACAAGCGAGACGGAAATAATAAGCGAACTATGCTGCTGACATGAGCGCCAATCCATTGCAGCCAGAGCACGAACGCTACGCACGCGTTGAACGCGTCCGCTTGGGCGGCGTGCCCGTGGAGGTTGAGTGGATGCCCTACGGCGTGGGAGCCGCGGAGCAGGTGGCGCCGGCCGCAACCACGGCGCCCGCCACGCCGACTTCGGCAACTGCGGCCACCGCGCCAACTATGCCCGCCGTACCGACATCAATCGAGCCGCCGGAAATTGTGGCGGGGTACGGACTGCTTGAACTGGAGTACGCCGCGTTCCGACGTGGTGCAGCGGTGATGGACATGGCGCATCGCGGCACCATTGCAGTGCGCGGTGCGGACCGGGTGGATTTTCTCAATCGAATGGTGACGCAAGAACTCAAGGACATGGCCAATGGCGATGTGCGCGCGGGTTTCTGGCTCAATCGAAAGGGTCGCATTGAGGCTGATTTACTCTTTGTGCATGTGCCTGATGTTGACGGCATGCCACCGTTGACACTGGTTGATGTTGACATTCATGATGCTGCGCGAACAGTTGCCACGCTGCATTCGTTCTTGTTTGCAGAAGATGTGCAGATCACTGATGAGTCCGCGTTGTGGGGGCGCCTGGCAGTGCACGGACCCGAGGGCGCTGCCTTACTTTCGAATGCAGGCGTTGAAGATGCCGCGTTAGAGGCGTTGAATCATGATGCGCGTTGTGTTTCGTGCACGCTGGCGGGTGCTGCGGCGGTGCTGGCGCGGCGTGATCAATGTGGCTCGCCGGGTGTGGAGATTTTCCTGCCGCGCGAAGCCGTTGGTCGTGCATGGGACGCGCTGGTTTCACAGCACGACGCGCACGATATTGGTCGTCGCCGCGCACGCCCGGCCGGATGGCATGCCTACAACATTGCACGCATCGAAGCCGGAACGCCGCTTCATCATGTTGACTTTGGTCCCGACAATTTGCCGCATGAAACAGGCATTCTGAACGCGCGAACCAGCTTCAAGAAGGGGTGCTATCCCGGGCAGGAAGTGGTGGCACGCATGGAGAGTTTGGGCAAGCCAAAGCAGCGACTCGTTGCATTGCGCATGACGGAAGATGCGTTACCAACATCGGGATCGCCGGTCTTTGAGCGCGGCGCAGACGGTGAGCCTGGCAATCCAGTGGGAGCGATTACCAGCAGCACACTGGCACCGATGTTGGGTGCGGCAAGCGTTGCCTTTGCCATGGTGCGTACCGCCCATTCCGAGCCAGGCACGGTGTTGTTGGTCCCTGCGGAAGGCGGGCGTGCCACGGCGACAGTGCAGCCTGGCTTGCGATTTCTTCCAGAACGAACGGAGTCAACATGATCGCCGCGTATCTGCAGGAGAGTGACCCAATTGAAACAACGCCCGTGACTGGCAAAGATGGCCAGCGTTCGGAGGTGGGCATGCGTATCTCGCCTGAGGTGGTGCTGTTTGTGGGTGCAGTGGTGCTCACTGTGGCGCTCATTGCAGTGTTCACGCCGTTCTTGGTACGGATCTGGCGCGACGATGCAATAACTCGCGGCAATGGTGCGTCACGCGATCAGCAGCGTGCGGCAACGGAGCAGCGTCGAGGTACATCCGAATGACTGGCGCATCCGCCGATGCGCTTGGATTCATTCGCCTGACCGAGGTGGGTCCGCGCGATGGATTGCAGAATGAGAAGCGGCTGGTTTCCACTGCTGCCAAGGTGGAGTTTGTCGATTTACTCTCCGCAGCCGGATTCCCTGAAATTGAAGTTTCCAGCTTTGTGAGCCCAAAATGGGTCCCGCAATTGGGAGACGCGGCGGATGTCTTTGCGCGCATTCAGCGTCGCCCTGGCACCGTGTACAGCGCATTGGTTCCCAATGAACGCGGTATGGACGCGGCGCTGGCGGCGCGTGTAGACAAGGTGGCAATCTTTGCAGCGGCCAGCGAGGGGTTTAGCGCAGCAAACACTGGCGGCACCATTGCCGAAGTGGTAGCGCGGTTTGTTCCAGTGGTGCGGGCAGCGCATGCAGCGCGCATTCCGGTGCGAGCGTACGTCAGTTGCGTGGTGCGATGCCCGTATGACGGAGCGGTTGCACCATCAGCGGTGCGTCGCGTAGTTGAGCAGTTGCTTGCACTGGGAGCCGATGAGATTGATCTTGGAGAAACGCTTGGCGTTGCCGAGCCCGAAGACATTGAGCGCTTGTATGCAGAGCTTGCCAGCGTCCTGCCGCCGGCGCGCACAACACTCCATCTGCACAACACCAATGGTCGTGCGCTGGACAATGCGCGGCTGGCGCTACAGCTTGGTGTTCGTAGCTTTGATGCGAGCGCCGGTGGACTTGGTGGTTGTCCGTACGCGCCCGGCGCGCGCGGCAATGTGGACACCGCCGCGTTGTTAGCAATGTTGGTGTCTGCTGGCTATGAAACCGGGGTCGATGGCGCCGCGGTGGAGCGTGCGATTTCATCAATCACCCACGTCCTGCGCGCGGATGCATCCTGACGCCATTCGCTAGCAACGCGCGTGAGCGGCGTGAGCGAGACGCTGTCGTCAGAGATGGTGACGACGTGGGGTTGTCCGGGCAGCGTGAAACTTCCGGTGTTCAGAACCAGTTTGCCCCGGACGAGCCATGCACCGGCTCGATGCGAGTGTCCGGCAACAATCACCTGTGGAATAGGTTCGGCGCGTGCCTGTGCCGCTGCGCCGGCGCGTTCCAGAAAGCGTGCCGACAACTCTGGAAACATGCGCCAGTAGCCGATCACTACCGGAAACACCCAAGGTCGAGCCGCCATTCGGCGTAGCACCGTGAACGGTGAAGCGGCACTGTCGAACCCGCGCTCTGCAATGGCGGCGGCGCGTGCGGCAAGCAAGGTGCGTTCTGGTTCTGCGTATCCCGCAGTGGCGTGGTACGCCCGCGTAAATTCGGCAGCAACATGGTGAGCAGCCGCTGACCACGGCGCGATGGCT
>DBCE01000154.1:11845-14398 GCA_002292895.1 Phycisphaerales bacterium UBA966 | reverse complement strand
CACCGCGCACTGGAGTGAAATCATGATTCACTTTCAGCCCAAGGTGAAGTCGGTGTACTTCGCGTTGTTAGCCACGCTTGCCGTCGGTGGACTTGGGCTTCGCATCGGTATGCAGGCGCTTGATGTGTATCTCAAGAAGGACCCGGTTCCGCTACGCACTGACCTTGGCGCAATTCCGACGGTGCTGGGTCACTGGCAGCGCATTGGCGAAGATCAACAAATGGACGCAGCCATGGTGGAATCGCTCGGTACTGAGAAGTACCTGACGCGTTCGTATGCCATTGATGGCGATCCCGCCAAGGGCGTCATCTCGTTGCACTTGGCGTACTACACGGGCATGATTGATACGGTCCCGCACATCCCGGAGCGCTGCTGGGGCGCGGGCGGTTTGGTGCAATTGGGTGACCCGATCACCATGGCGCTTTCGCTGCCGATCCTGGCGAACGTCGCGGCCGATGCGCCGGTGAACGCCGCGACTGGTGCGCGCTACCCAATGGCGAAACTGGTTGACCCAGTGACGCGCATCGAAGAACAAGTCACCTTACCGGTTGGTGAATTTGCGATGACTGTTTCCACGTTTCAAGATCCGCGCGCCTCGCGCGTGGAACAGCTTGGCGGTTACATGTTCATTGCCAATGGACGCTCCACTGCTAGCACCTTTGGTGTTCGTGCACTGGCGTTCAACCTCACCGATCGATTCGCTTACTACTGCAAAGTGCAGCTCTCCGCCCGTTACCCATTGGGCGACACTCCCTCGGCCGTCGCTTTCCAGGCGAATGCCGAGGATTTTCTCACGCAACTTCTACCGCCCTTGATGCGGTGCCTCCCCGACTGGCCGTCGATGGAACGCACCACAGCCCGGCCGGAACCCAAGGATTGATCGATGGCAAGCAAGCTCAACCGTAAATTCATTTTCGTCGTCGGCGGATTTTCTTTAGCCGCGGTTCTTCTGTTGGTCGCAGTCATTCTGGTGAACCAGTTGTGGCTGAAGAACGCAGAACGGCACGTTCGCGCCGGTGACGAGCTGATGGCACAGGGCAAAGCTCGCGAGGCGTATTCCATGTACGGTCGTGCCGTGGGCAAGAAGCCTGACGTGGTGCGCTACATCGAGAAGATGGAAGAAGCGCTTGGCAAAGTCACTGCCGACACTCCGGCGCAGTCGGTTGAGGACTATCGAAGTCTGATGGCTTTGAAGCGCCAGCACACGCGCGCACAGCCTGGTGATCCAGAGCAGTGGAAGATTCTCATTGCCGCACTTGAAGATGAAGCAGAGCTGTATTCGCGCGGTGACGGCTGGATTTCTATTGAGACCGTCGGCAAGGAAATGAAGGATGTCATGGCTCCGGGCAGCGACGGAATGAAGACGGCCGAGGAGACCGTCTTGTTTGCGCGCGCGCAACGTGAGCAAGTACTGACGACCGGTGAACGCACCGACCTGGAAAAGCAACTTGAAGCGTTCTTGAAAGTAGCACCAAAGAGCTGGCGCGCGTGGAGTGCACTGGTCTCTCTGCGCACCGCGGATGTGGCGCGTTTGCGCGGCGCGGGTCAAACACAGGCAGCATTGCGTCGCTTGGAGCTCTTGGATAAGTCAATTGCTGACATGCGCGCAGCGGCGGACCCAACTGATGTTCTCGCACAGGATGCGGTTGCATCAGCGGATCTTGAGCGCGTGCTACTTGATGCGCGCACCGGCAACCGCATGGACCGCACCAAGATTGATACCGCGAAGCTGGAAGTTGCATGCGCCAAGGCTTCAGAAGCGGCGCTTGCTACGGGCAAGGGCTCGGCAGTGCGCGCGGTAGCGAGCCGACTGGTTGATGCCAAGGGTATTGATGCTGGCGCCAAGCTTCTTGAAGATTGGCTCGCAACCCATCCAACAGATCTGATCACGGGCGGGCTTGATCTTGAGTTTGTCAGCAGAGCCGGTGATGCTGAAAAGGGATTCGACCGCACCCAAGTGGCGGCACGCCGCATTCTCGATCAGCCGCGTTTACCAACAGGCTTGATGGCAAGTATTCAGTCGGACACCCGAGCTCGCGCACTGCAAGTGCTTCTTGAGGCTGCAATCGTGCAGATTGCACGCGGTGCCGAACCTGCACAGAAGGTGAAACTTGAGAAGGAGATTGTGGAGCTTCGAGCCAGTTTGTTGGAAGCACTGCAGAATGATGAAACTGGTCCTGGGATGCTCGCAGCGGACGCAAAGATCTTGCAGTCGCGTATGGATTTGAACGGAGCAGCCAAGAAGTGGGAACTGTATTTCACCAAGGTCCCGCAGCCGCCAGCCGACGCGTTCCTTTGGGCAACCATGGTGTCTCGTGCCCAGAATGATCTTGGACTTGCCATGCAGACGGTGACCAAGGGTTCGGACGCGTATCCAGCGGATCTGCGCCTTGCCATTCAGCGCGCGGAGATTGCGACGCAATTGGGTCGATTTGCTGAGGCAGCGAGCCTGTATGAGGCCCTTGCGAAAGCACTGCCAGAGCAGGAGCAGTACGCACGCATGGCACAGGACGTTCGAAGTCGGGCCGAAGGTGGCCGGACTGAGGCAGCTCC
>DBCE01000154.1:11477-11765 GCA_002292895.1 Phycisphaerales bacterium UBA966 | reverse complement strand
GCGGCGTGGGTGAAGTCATCAAACGGATCATTGCAAGCGATGTATGCGCAGGTGTTGGTGGAGCAGGAGTCCGGCGACAAGGCCGCGGCGTTGGCGCTGTTGCGTGCAGCGCTGGACAAGTACCCCGGCAATCCCGACCTCGCTCGCAACGAAGCACTACTGGCCACCGAGGATCCGATCGAGCGCATCGACATGATGATTGCGCGGGTCGTAAGTGATCCAGCACAGCGGAACAATGAGCGAGTGCGCGCCTTGCGTGCTTTGCGGACGGATCTCGAGCGGAACATC
>DBCE01000154.1:2245-11348 GCA_002292895.1 Phycisphaerales bacterium UBA966 | reverse complement strand
GCATCCAGTACCGAATTGGCCTTCATGGACGCGTTATCCCGTGGCGATGTTGCCGCTGCAGAACTGCACGTTGCCGCCGCGGCAAAGTTGACGTCGTCATCACCGATCCTTGAGGTGGTTCTCCGCGCCCGTCTGCTTGCGTATCAAGGGCGCACAGCCGAGGCAATTTCCGTTCTGGAGAAAGCTCGACAGGCTGGTAGCAACCAGGCACCTGTCGCAGCACAGCTTGCCGTCATCCAAGAAGGCGTTGGCAATGAGCCTGCCGCCCTGGCACTGTGGAAGGAAGCGTATGACCGCCGCCCCAACGATCTTGTCAATGTGCGTGGCTACGCCCGCTCCTTGGGTCGATCCGGGCAGGGTCGAACCGCACTGGAAATGCTACGAAGCGCCATTGCGGCAAATCAGAACGATCTTGAAACACTGACCACCGCCGCGCAGTATGAAGCGGTTTATGGAAGCCGTGCCAAGGCCATTGAGCATCGGCAGCGCATTCTGCAGATTGACTCAACCAATCGCGAGAACATCGCCGACTTGTACGCGCTCTTGTACATGCCTGCAGACTTTGGTTCCGTACGCGATGCGCAGGGGCGTCCGAGCTATGACGCGCGCGGCTGGTCCACGGTTCCGCCTGACGAGCAGCGCCGTTTGCTTGAAGACGCCAAGACCATGAACATTGCGCTTGCGGAGCAGTTGTATGACGCCGCTATGAAGCTTGCCCCATTCGATGTTCGGTTTGCAGGGCGCAAGGCAACGGTGATGCGTGAAAACGGCAAGATGTCGCAAGGCACCAAGGCGCTGCAGGACGTGATTTCGCGCGCCGAGGCGGAAGGCAAAGTGACCTCCCTGATGTATCTCGAGCAAGGCGCTTACCTTGAGGGAAATGGCGATACTGCTGGTGCCGACGTCGCGTTCGCAAAGGCGGGGGCGCTGCAGGATCCGAAGCGGCGCGAAGTAGACGCGGCGCTTGTCGAAGTGGAGTCTCGTCGTGGCAACACCAAGCGTGCTATCGAGTTGCTCACCGCCGTCATGGGCGATACGCCGCAACTGGCAAGTTTGCTGCGATTGGCTGACTTGCAGGTTGTTGCGCGGAACTATCCCGATGCAGAGGCAACGCTCGCGCGGATTCGTCCGATGCTTGGCGCTTCCACGAATTCAGAGATTCAACGACAGTTTGAAATGCTTGTGTCCGGAGTCGCTGCCGGCGAAGCGGACGACCTGCGTACTGCCAACAAGTTGGATGAATCGAAGGCCAAGGTAGAAGAAGCGCTCGCTGCTCTGAGCCGCGCAGAGACGGTGGCACCGGCAGATCTCTTTGCACCGTTGCGCCGGGTGCAGTTGTTGCGAGGTATTTCGATCGCGCAGCAAGAACCAGCCAAACTTGATGCAGCCATTGCCGAAGCAGATCGGCTGCTGGCTCGCAATGCCATGTATTGGCCGATGGTTTCCATGCGTGTCGACCTGTCGCTGGACAAGCGTGACATCAAGGCCGCCATCGGCATCTTGGAACGATTCTTGCAAGCGCAGCCAGCCAGTGATGAGGCGCGCACCCGTTTGATCGATATGCAGATTGCCACCGGCAATGTGCCGCGCGCCATTGAGGTGGCTCGCGGCGGTGTTGATCTGCGACCGCAAGACCCAGTGTGGGCCGAGCGGCTTGGAGATTTGCTTCAGCGCACCAATGACTCGACCGGTGCGGCGCGTGAGTTTGAACGCGCGTTCACCCTTGATCCGAAGTCAATGGTCTATCTTGAGAAGTCCGCGTTGGCCCGTCTGGGCGCCGGTGATGCAGTCGGCACGCTTAACCTATTGCGTGGCGCCAGTGATCTTGCTGCTCGGTCAACGGTGTTGCGAGCGGTATCGGCTGCGGCGCTCGCCAAGAGTGGCCGCCGTGACGACGGTCTGATTGCTGGGCGCGAGGCGCTAGCCGCCGCGCGTAGTGCCCCGGACAGTTCGATTAGCAATACCGAGCGCACCGTGATGGTCCTTCGTGAGATGTTTGCCATCGACAAGACGGCCGACTTTGAAGCATTCCTTACGCAGGGTGGCACTGCGCCAACTCTGGTGGAAGAAGCGATCCTGGCAGACACCTGGAGCCGTAACGGACCAACGGGCTCCGACAAGGCGCTTGAATGGTGCTCGAAGGTTGATGCCCGCGTGGCTGCCGATGCCAAATCGGTACCACCAAGCGTGGAATCTGCAGTCGCGCTCACGCGCGGTGCGGTGCTGTATGGAAAGGGCGACTTGGAAGGCGCGTGCACGGCATTCGTGCGCGCAGCCCAACTTGCGAATAACAATCCAGCCGCTCTCAACAACGCTGCATACTTGCTCACCAAGGTTCGCAAGGATTACGCGCGCGCGTTTGAGTTAGCCACGCGAGCAGTGCAGTTGGCTCCCGCTCAGCCTGACTATTTGGACACGCTGGGATTTGTCCTCTTGCAAATGGGGCGCCTCACAGATGCTGAGGACGCGCTGAATAAGTCAGTTGCTGCGTCACCCACCACATCCGGATTGCTGCACCTTGCGCAGGTTCGTGCGGCGCAGGGAAACATCGGTGACGCTCGGCAGATTCTTGACCGTGCACGGGCACGGCCGGCTGATCCAGATAGCACCAAGGACATCGAAGCGTTTGCGGAAACGCTCAAAGGTAAGTGACGGTAGGGGCCAACAGCGCCCCTCAGACAGTTGACGCTCGGGAACCATCCCTAGGAAACACTATGACCGCTGCGAATCCATCATCGACTCCATCCGCTACCGCCCCGCGACCAGCTTCACCTGGTGGTGCGCCGCGTGGTGGAAGACAACAAGCACCAACCATCGACCCGGTGCGCGTCCTACGACAACATGCATGGCTGCTGGCGGGCTCTGCCGGTGCCGGTTTGGTGCTCGGCGTGATCGCTCACTTCACATGCTTGTTTCTCTATCCACTGTGGGGTGGGACTGTCCTCTTTGAGATTCGGCCAGAAGTGACCGGCGCCAAAGATGCAGTGACTCGTGAAATTGTCCAGGATGAAGCGATCGCCCGTCTCGGCCAGACTGAGTCACAGAAGATGACATCCAAGTCAGTGCTTGAAGCCGCGATGAAGGCGCCCGACATTGCTACCACGAAGTGGGGTCAGTACTACGACACCGTTGATGATCGTGTGAAGCAATTGGAAGACACTCTGCGTGTTGGTCACCGTCGTGGAACGCAGCTCTTTACCGTGACGTGGCGTACGTGGGATAAGGCTGACGTTCCAGTGGTGATGAACCGTGTGGCGGACACCTACATGTCCATGCGCGAGGCTGAAGAGAATGAGCGATCGGCACGCAGTAAGGCGCAGTTTGAAAGCAAGCGTTCCGGCGTTGAAGAGCAGATCCGTACGCTCAAGGCAGAAATCCAGGACTTCATTCGTAAGAACGGCATCACTGCTGGGCGCGAATCAGACCTTGCAGATCAGCGTTCCACGGAAAATCTGGCGCGCCTGCGCGACGACACGATCCGTGACCTGACTTTGGCGCAAGCGCGGCTTGACTCCATTGATCGAAAGATTGCTGATCAGCGCTTTGAGGATGAAGACCGTCGCAGTGCACTGGATGATCAATCGATCCGGGCGCTTGAGCGCGATCTTCAGCAGTTGCAGGTGGCCCTGCTTGCTTCGCGCGAACGATTTGGCGAAGACCACCAGCAGGTGAAAGACCTCATGCAGCGCGAGGCTTCCGGGCGCGCGCGCCTGACTGCGGCGATGAATGAATCAATGTCCCGCAACTTGTTGGCGGACAAGATCAATTTCGCGCAGCGCGTGGTTGGCTTGAAGTCACTCGTAGAGAAGCAGACGCTCGACTTGACCACGGGGCAGAAGCGCCTTCAGGAACTCACCGCGCAGATCAGTGCGCTGGATGCGCTGAAGGAGCAACTTGTTCAGAAGGAACTGGAACGCAATGACCTGCAGGATCTGATTTCGCAGCTGGACTTGCTGCAGGCCCGTGAGGATGCTCGTCGCGTGCGCTTGGTTCAGCGCGCGAGTACGCCCAAGGAGCTTGACTTTCCTCAGCTAAAGTTCATGATGCCCGGCGGCGCAGTGCTGGTGCTGTTGGTAGTTGCGGGCATTCTGTTCCTGCGCGAATTCCTTGATCAGCGCGTGAAGCAACCCAGTGACATCGCCGGCATTGGCGGCGCCCGGCTTCTGGGTGTGATCCCTGACATCAGTGATGATCCGGCCAGTCCAAAGGCAGCGGAACTGGTGGTGACGGAGCTTCCTGGTTCCACCACCGCTGAAATGTTCCGGCAGTTTGCATCGGCGGTTCGGAAGTCCATGGACGCCAGCGGACTCCGTTCGATCGCGGTCATGACTCCGCATCCTGCGGGCGGCGCTACCACTACTGCGGTCAATCTGGCATTGAGTTTGCACGCGGCCGGTCGAACGGTGGCGATTGTTGACGCCAATCTTCGGCGCCCACGCGTGGCTTCGATCTTTGGTGTTGACCCAGATGCCCCGGGTCTGAGCGACATGCTTGCTGGCAAATCTGTTGAGCCACACATGTCGCACGGAATAGCAATCTACGGACCCGGTACACCAGATATTCGCGTCTACGAACGCCTGACGACAGATGAGATGCGCCGTTTGGTGGCGCGACTCCGCGAGAAGTATCAGGTGGTGGTAGTTGATCTTCCGCCGACCTTGGTTGCCGGTGAATCACTGGTAGTTGCGGATTGCTGCGACGCTGCCATCTTGGTGGTGCGCGCGATGCAAGATCAGCGCGGGCTGGTTTCCAAATTCATCTACCAGCTGCAGGAGACTCACGCCGTCTTGATGGGCACCGTTCTCATGCGCCCAGAGCACACGATCGGTGGTTACTTCAAGAAGAACGCTGAATTGATGGCCGAGTACGCCAAGCCAGCGTCCGCGCAGCCAGCCTCCACGCAGCCAGCCTCCAAGGAGCCCAAGTCCTGACCCATTCACCCCCGAAAGCGGGGCATGGACTATGAGCGCAACTCAAACGGGGCGGCGCTTCCTAGTCACAGGTGGTGCGGGCTTCATCGGCTCGCATCTCTGCGAGACGCTCCTCGCCTCGGGCGGGCACGTCACAGTCGTTGACGACCTTTCGACCGGCCGGCACTCCAACCTGCACGCCGCGCACGCCATGGGTGGTGGCAGGATTGAACTGATTGAATCGACCGTCTCCGCGGCGCTGCCGGTGTTGGCAGCGCGCCACTTTGATGCCATTTATCACCTCGCCGCAGCGGTCGGGGTGCGGCTGGTGGTGGAAGATCCCGCGCGGGCCGCAGAGACCAACATCTTTGAGACAGCGGCCATTCTGTCATTTGCATCACGAACACGTACGCCACTTCTCTTTGCCAGTTCCAGTGAGGTGTATGGAAAGGGCGTGCGCACACCGTTTCAGGAAGATGATGACCTTGTCTTTGGTGGCCCCACTGTTTCGCGGTGGTCGTATGGTCTCTCCAAGGCGATTGATGAACAACTGGCGCTCGCTCACGCACACCGTGATGGGCTCCCGGTAGTCATCGCGCGTTTCTTCAACACCGTGGGCCCCAGGCAGCGCGGTCGCTACGGAATGGTTCTGCCGCGGTTTGTGGCAGCAGCGGTTACGGGACAGCCCATTCAGGTGCACGGCACCGGGCAACAAGTGCGCTGCTTCTGTGATGTGCGCGATGTTGCTGCGGCGCTTCCACAGCTTCTCAATCGTCCGGAGTGCCATGGTCGAGTCTTCAATGTGGGCGGGGATCACCCGATCACGGTTGAAGAACTGGCGGAACGCGTGATTCGCGTCACCGGCTCTTCGTCAACCATCCAACACATTCCGTACTCGGAAGTGTTTGGAGCTTCATTTGAAGACCTTGCCATTCGCGTTCCAGATATCACTCGCCTTCGGGCCGCTATTGGCTTTGAAGCGCACATTGCGCTGGAACGCACTATTCACGATCTCATGACTGAGCATGCACGCGCTCCGGAGGCAGCAGCATGAATTGCGTCTCGATGACAACAGACGCGCGTCTTGAGGGCGTGATGTCGCTCTTAATGAATTCGCTGCCTGCATTGCTTGCGAGCTTTGGGGCAACAGTGGTAACCGTTCCCATTGCGCGCTGGGTGGCGCACAAGACGGGCGTAGTAGACGCGCCGGATCAGGTGCGCAAACTGCACGGGCGAACCGTGGCGTACCTGGGAGGCGTGGGCGTATTCATTGGCGTCTTTGTTGGAATCATTGTTAGCGCGTTGTTCTCGGGCGGAGATCTCTTGTCTCTTCCACCAGTGCCATTCTCGGTGGTGCTTGGAATGATTGCTATTACCTTTACCGGTTTGGCAGATGACATCTGGAAGTTTGATGCTCGCCTCAAGATCGCCGGTCAGTTGGTGGCCGCTGCGGCATTGGCGATTGATGACATCGGGATCAACGTGGCGACCGGGTTGCTGTCCCCAATCATTGGCAGCCCGGATGCAACGTTGATTGATATGGGTGTATTTGCCATTCAGAATGCCACGATCTTTTATTGGGTTGGAACCGCGCTGGTGGCGGCGTTCGTCCTTGGTGGAAGTAATGCTGCCAATTTGCTTGATGGCCTGGACGGACTTCTTTCGGGCATCACCGTGGTCATGTGTCTTGGGCTGCTGGCGTTGTCACTGTTGATTGTGTACGCATTGCCGCCCGACCTTTCGAATATTGGCGAACTCACGCGATCCATGGCCGGCGCACGTGTGGTCTTGTGCCTCAGTCTCATGGGCGCGTGTCTGGGCTTCTTGGTTTACAACTTCAATCCCGCCACCATTTTCCTGGGGGACGCTGGAAGTCTGCTGATCGGCTTCCTTTCCGTCACCATCATCATGACCTTTGCAAATCTGCAGCCGTTCAGCTGCCCGCTGGTCGTGCGCGCTGTTGCAGACAGCGTGCCGACCTTGCCAGGCATGCCCCCGGCTGTGCCGTTGCGTCCCGATGCTGGTTACGAAGGTCATTCCACGTTGCTCGTCATGTGCGGCCTGGCGATGTTCGGGCTACCAATTCTGGACACGGCACTAGCCATGATTCGTCGTCGGCGCGCTGGCGTTCCGTTCTCTACGCCTGATGCCAACCACCTGCATCACCGCGTGAAACGCGCGTGTGGAGATTCGGTTCGCAAGGCGGTGTCCGCGCTGTATGGCATGGAGTTTGGGCTTGTACTCATTGGTACCGCTACAGGGCTGTACTTACTTGGTCATGGCGGTCGATTGTTGTGGCCGTTCTTGTTCCTGGTGGGCGTATTCATTCTGTTGCTCGCCGTGGCAACGCGCGGTTCAGGCGCAACGCCAACGGGTGGTCGCCGAGTGCCGCGCTCATTGGCGGCCGATGGCGCCAAGCGCCGCATATGAGTAGCCCCGCTGGCCATCTTCCGGTCTTACTTGAATCGATCAGTGAGTTGCTTGGTCCGCCCTCGGGCGGCACGGTCCTCGACTTGACTGCCGGACGAGGTGGTCATGCCGAGGCTCTGGCGCGGGCAGCCGGCGCTGGCGGTCGAATCATGTTGTGCGACCTGGACGCCGGAAACTTGGCATTTGCCGAGGCCCGGGTTCGGGGCGTCGCCGGGGCGGAGGTTCGATCGATGCACGGCTCGTTTGCCAACGCGGACCGCGCCATGCTGGCGGCCGGATGGGCGGCCGATCGCGTCCTGGCGGACTTGGGCTTTGCCAGTACGCAGATGGACGACCCTTCGCGTGGCTTCAGCTTTCAGAACGATGGCGCCCTTGACATGCGGCTGGACCTTTCCCGCGGCGAAACGGCGGCCGATCTGCTGGCCCGGATGTCTGAATCGGCTCTGGCGGACGCGATATTCCAACTGGGCGAAGATCCGTTTGCCCGTCGAATTGCTCGGACCATTGTTGAACGCCGGAGTAGGGCGCCGTTTCGGACGACTCACGAATTGGCCATCGCCGTGAGCGCCGCCTACGGGCCCAAGGCGCGCGAGAGCCGCATGCACCCCGCCACGCGGACCTTCATGGCGCTCCGCATCATGGTCAACGACGAATTAGGCGCTTTACGAAGCCTTCTTGAGGCATTTCGAGCGACTGCCAGCAAGTTTCCCAGCACCACCTGGCTCAACCCCAAGGCCCGCCTTGGGGTGATTTCGTTCCACAGCCTGGAAGACCGGCTGGTGAAACACGCGTTCGTGGAGTGGGAAACGGCCGGGCTTGGTCAGCGTGTCACCCGAAAGCCGGTCGAGGCGTCCGATGCAGAGTTGCGCGCCAACCCGAGGGCTCGGAGCGCCAAGTTGCGCGTCTTTGAATTTGCTTCCGAAATCGGCGCCGTGCGCTGATGGATTTCCGCTTTCCCTGCCGATGAACTCGATGGCGTGCAGCCATCGGGTGGTTTGCATTGCCGCAACGGATTTCGGCTTCATTCAGCCAAAAAGGTACGTCATGACTCGTGAGAACAAGCTGGCCCTCGTCATTGGTTTCGGACTCATGCTCTTTGTCGGGATTCTGGTCTCCGACCATTTCTCGGCGCAGCGCTTTGATCCGGCAACCGTCGCTCAGGTAGAGGATGCCGCAGCCGTGGAAACCATTCAGCTTGACGCCTTCAGTAAGGACGCGCTGGTTGCCCAAGGTGGCGGCGTGGATCTTGCCAAGGATGGCGCCAGTGCGCTCCCCGATGCAGCCGACCTGAACACCGGTGAGCAGATCGGCGTCGACCCGGCTCCGCTCGCCATCGAAGTCGCCAAGGCGGACGGCACTCCCGTGCGCTTCCACAAGGTTCAAAAGGGTGAGACCTACTGGTCGATCGCTGCCCGCGAGTACGGCGACGGCTCGCTCGCTAATAAGCTTCAGGAATACAACAAGGCTGTTGCTCCGGACGCTGCCAAGTTGGCGCTCAACTCTGACCTGCGCATTCCTTCCATCGAAGTGCTGAAGCCAGGTGCGACTGCCCGGACGGTTGTTGACGGCGCCGTGGCCAAGGCCACCCCAGAGGCACCAGTGGCTGCGCGGGTCGCTGCGAGCTACAAGATTCAGAAGGGCGACACCCCGTACGCCATCGCTCGCAAGCAGGGCGTCAAGGTTGCTGAACTCCTCAAGTACAACGGCATCAAGGATCCTTCCGCGCTCAAGCCTGGACAGACCCTGAAGATTCCGACCAAGGG
>DBCE01000154.1:0-2164 GCA_002292895.1 Phycisphaerales bacterium UBA966 | reverse complement strand
AGTACTGCCCGCAATGCGCCTCTTCTCAAAGCTCTTTCTCATCATGATTGCTCTCGGCGCGATGGGCCTTGGCCTGCTGGCGCTCCGTCAGCAACGCTATGAGGTCTCCAACGAGATTTCCCGAGCGCACAATCGGATTGTGGAGCAAGAACGCGCGCAGTGGCGCATGCGAGCGGATGTTGCGCGTCGGAGCGACCCCGCTGACATTCGCACCTACGCCAGCAAATTGAAGTTGGAATTGATTCCTGCCGGCGAATCCACCGTGCTGGCGGCAACGCCTGCCGAGGGCGCGCTTGGTGAGCAAGTAGTGGCCAAAGTGGTGAGTTCAGAAGTTGCACCGAAGGTGGTCGCTGCAAAGAAGTCGCGTGGCTCCAAGTCATCCACTACTGGCAAAGCGAAGGCAGGCACGCGTGAACGCTGAAGGCACTCCGAAGGTCGAGTCAGATGCGGCATCCCTTGCAAGTGCTGATCAATCATTACGCACGCGTCGTTGGGCCAAGGCACTGGTTACGTGTACTGCCATCGCGCTCACCCTGACCGTTGCGCGCGTGACCCAACTGAAATTGTTGCCACCAGCGGAGCTTGACCGTGCCGCTGGACGTCGTACCAGCGAGCGCAAGGAACTTGCCCAGCGCGGCGAAGTGCTCGATCAGCGCGGTCGTCCACTCGCCATGAGTTTGGTTGGATACAAGCTGTATTGTGATCCGGCGTTCATCTACGAGAGTGGATGGGACAAGGCAAAGAAGGCCTCAAAGACTGATCAGAATGCGGTTGCTGAATGTGACCCCTTCCGAGACGCGGCCATTGCACTGGCCCCAGTCCTACGCCTGGCACCACAAGCGATCGACGAGCTCCTCAAGAAAAATGCCGAGCGCCGCTACGTGGTACTCGCCCAAGAGATTGACGAAGCGCAGGTTGACGCGCTTCGGCAGCTTGATATTGATGGCGTGGGGCTTGAGACCAAATTGGTGCGCGACTATCCATCCGGCACACTTGCCAATCAGCTGATTGGCAAAGTCGGATTCGAGCACACCGGCCAAGCAGGCGTGGAATTCTCCTTTAATAAGGAATTGGCACCTGTTGATGGACATGTGAAAGCATTGCGCGACGCCTTTGGTCGCACCCTGTGGATCAACCGTGATGACTACGTGCCCGGTGATGATGGACAAGATGTTCGTCTCTCCATTGACTTGGCGGTGCAAGAAATCGCTGAACGACACCTTGATCGCGCCGTCAAGCAGTACAACGCGGGCGGTGGGCGAGTCATTGTGCTTGACTCTTGCAATGGCGACATCCTGGCCATGGCTGACTTCCTGCAGGATCGACCGGGTTGGAAAGAAGCCACCCACGATCCGTCACGCAAGATTCATCCATCATTGGGCCGCAATCGCAACTTCACTGACCCTTATGAGCCCGGCTCAACGATGAAGAGTTTCGTGTGGGCGCGGGCCACTCAGCTTGGCTATGCCAAGCCCACCGACATCATCCAGATGCCGGTTGGATCACCGGTGGTCACTCCGTTTGGCCGCGTCATCCACAATGCGGCGGGCGATCCATACAAGTCCTATTCATGGAAAGACATCCTCGTTCACAGTGTGAACACCGGCATGGTGACTGTTGGACTGCGCATGAGCCACGCACAGATGCAGGAGATGGTGCGGGACTTCGGGTTCGGCACCAAGGTGGCCATTGGTATCCCTGGCGAGAGTGCGGGCATCGTTACGCCAACATCGCGTTGGTCCGGCTACACGCAGTCATCGGTGGCGTTCGGTCATGAAATTGCAGTGACTCCGATTCAGATGGTTCGTGCGTTCAGCGCATTCGCTCGAGCGGACGGCACCATGGTGGCACCACGGTTGGTCTTACCACGCGGCACGACCGCCAGCGACGATTGGATTCCCGGTTCCAAGCGCGTCATCGACCCCAAGGTGCTGGTTGAGGCGAAGGATGCCATGTCCAGCGTTGTTGAGGAGGGCACTGGGCGCAAAGCGCAGAGTGACAAGTACCGCATGTACGGAAAGACTGGTACGGCGGAATTGTCGATACCTGGAATCAAGGGATATGACCGCAGTCGCTATACGGCCAGTTTCCTTGCTGCAGCGCCGTTGGAGAACTCACGTCTAGTGGTGCTGTGTGTGATTGACGATCCGGACAAGAAGAAGGG
>DBCE01000045.1 GCA_002292895.1 Phycisphaerales bacterium UBA966 | reverse complement strand
CCCATGGAGAGCGCAACGAACGCAGCGAATGGTGGATCAAGCAGCGCGACTGTTCCAATGATGAGCGGCGCCAACGTGGTGGCCTGCACCATGAATGCCAGCGGTCCGTCTTGGCGACGGCCGGTGATGCGCACCGCCATCCATGCGGCGACCAGTGCAACCACCAGCGTGGCGAGCACACTCGGCAGACGGATCGCGAACGCGTTCTGACCAAAGACGGTCATGCTTGCAGCGGTGAGCCAATATCCGAGCGGCGGCTTTTCGTAATAGACGAAGCCCGCCATGCGCAGTGCCAGCCAGTTGCCCGTGTCAACCATCTCCGCCGGAATGATTCCGTAGCGCGGTTCGTCCGGCACGATCAATGGACGAACGGTTAAACCCGCGACGCCCAGCGCCAAGAACAAGAGTATGCAGATGATCCAGTTGCGACGTGCATCCATGCGCCGGGAATGCTAGCCGCCGACGCAGAGCCAGCCTTCGCGGCCGGGGATGGTTCCGCGCGCAACGCGGCCTTGGCGTGGCGTTGGTTGCCGGGTGAGCCAGTCTCCAAGCGGCTCGAACTGGTGCCCTGCCGCAAGCGCGCGGTCGAGGAACTGCTCAAAGAGTGCGGCTTTGGCTCCGCCCTCGCTCTCCGCGTGGATGGTGAGGACGTGCGGCGCGCCGTCGGCAAGGCGGTTGAGCAGCATGTCGTTCCAGCGCTCGTCGGCGCCGGCGCCGCGGCCAACACCTTCGTCGTACGTGGGCAGGTCCACGGGAATCTGCGGCTGTGCAAGCGTGCGCCCCAGGCGCTCACTGTGCGGCACGAACGGCACGGCGGGTCCGCGCGCGTCACTTCGCCACGTGAATGCTTGCGATGATGGAAGCGCCAGGATGCGATCGTCGCAGCGCCAGCCGGGCGCGGCGCATGCGTGGGGGGCGCGGCCGTAGACCGTGGTGAACGCGGCGATGGCGCGAGCGAGTTCGGCGTCAAGGGCGTCATCGGAGAGTGACTCTGCCCCAACTTGCCAGCGGTGGTGATCCCACGCGTGCAGCGCCACTTCATGACCGGCGCGATCCGGAAGGCGCAGCGTGTCGGCCAGGTGTTCTGAGATCACCGTGCCCGGCCACAACGTGCCGCGAAAGGCGATGTCCCAGCCGTACAGATTCGGCGCGCCGGAGCGCAACATCTTGAGTGCAAACGACGGCTTCAACATGCGACGCACGTGGCGACCCATGTTGTCCGGCCCAAGCGTCACAAACCAAGTGGCGCGAACACCGCGGCGCTGCAGCGCGGACAAGAGCCGCGGCAACCCATCACGGGTGCCGCGGAATGTGTCCACGTCGATGCGCAGCGCGACGGTCACGCCGAGCCGGCCGGGGTGCGCGTGCGCGGAGCGCGTGGCGTGGCATTGGCCGCATCCACTACAAATCCGTTCTCGCGCGCGTGTTGCTGGAGGAACCAGTCGACGGTGCGCTCAACGCTCTCACGAGTGCTGATGGCAGGCGTCCAGTCAATGGAACGCTGCGCATTGCGAATACTTGGACGGCGGTGCTGCACATCTTCGTAACCGGCGCCGTAGTAGCGCGCGCTTTCGATCTCTTGGTAGCCAGCAAACGGCGGATAGAACGGTCGCAGCGGATTGCTATCGAACGCTGCAACGATCATCTCTGCCAGTTCCTTGATGCTGGCTTCGTTGTCGGGGTTACCGATATTGAAGATCCCGCCATCGCAGTTGCCGCTCTTGTTGGCAACCACGCGGTACAGGGCTTCGATGCCTTCGTCCACATCAGTGAAGCAGCGACGCTGCTTGCCGCCGTCAACAAGCAGGATGGGCGTGCCTTCCACCAAGTTCAGGATCAGCTGCGTGATGGCACGCGAACTGCCGACGCGTGCGGAGTCCAGCGAATCCAGGCGCGGTCCGATCCAATTGAAGGGGCGGAACAGGCTGAAGCGAAGCCCGCGCTGCGCTCCGTATGCCCAGATGACGCGGTCGAGCAGTTGCTTGCTGGTGGAGTAGATCCAGCGCTGACGGTGAATCGGGCCAGTGATGCACGGGCTTGAATCTTCGTCAAAGCGCTCGTCGGTGCACATTCCGTACACCTCGGAGGTGCTTGGGAAGATCAGGCGCTTGCCGTACTTCACGCAGTCGCGGACCACGCGCAGGTTCTCTTCAAAGTCCAGCTCAAAGACGCGCAGTGGATTGCGGACGTATTCGATCGGGGTAGCGATAGCTACCAGCGGCAGCACCACATCGCACTTACGAACGTGGAATTCAACCCATTCGCGGTTGATGGAAATGTCGCCTTCAACAAAGTGGAAGCGCGGATGCTCGGTGAGCGATCCAAGGTTCTCCTTGTTGAGGTCCATGCCGTAGACCTCAAAGCTGTCGTCCTGCAGGAGACGCTCGGAAAGGTGGCTGCCGATGAAACCGTTGACGCCCAAGATCAAGACCTTGGTGGTCTTCTTCTTGCTGGACTTGATGGGCGAACCAAGGCGAATCTTGGGGAGAAGATTGAGTTCTTTGGCCAACTGAGTGCCGTTGGACCAGACGCCGTCGATGGACTGACCTTCAAGAATTTCCACTGCGCCGGTGCCGCATGCGACTACGAGCGGATCAGAGGAAAGCACTTCGCCAGGCTTGCCTGTTCCCTGCGCCAGACGCGTGCGCCACACCATCACCTTGCGTGCGCCCGCGTGCGTGAACGCGCCAGGCC
>DBCE01000253.1:4144-5265 GCA_002292895.1 Phycisphaerales bacterium UBA966 | reverse complement strand
CAATAGGCCGGGCTTCATGACGTCGGGCGCGTGCGGCGGATTAGCCCAGTACACGCGGGGGTGCCACTCGATGGCATCGGTCACGCACAGGCGCTCATAGAAGTCAAGCAGGTTGGTGCAACAGCCCATCAGGACGTGTTGGCAATTGTCCAGCACTTCACCAGTGCGCGGGTCAGTGAAACTGGTTGCTCGGCCACCCAGTTTGCGTCGCGTCTCCAGCACGGTGACTTGCACGCCTGACTCTGCCAATCGCAACGCGCATGCCAAGCCAGCGATACCGCCACCAATGACTACAGCGCTTCGAACAGATGCGCTTTGAACAGATCCGCTTCGATCAGCAGCGCTTTGCACGGCACGGGTCGCGTCCGCGGTCATGCGCGCGCACCCCGCGCCATGCGGCTGGCACGCCACGCAATCCACGCTTTGCGAGCAGAAGAAAGTCGCACGCGCTTGTCACTCACCACCTTGGCAGGATTGGCGCGGATCTTCACAAGCAAGCCGTGATAAATCTGCGTCATGGCCCACAAGGTGGGTAAGCAACTGGGTGTGATCATCTGATCAAGCGGCGCACTGCGTACGTAGAACTGCTCGGCGCGGTCACACTGCGCGCGCATGAATTCGGCACATTGTTCGGGCTGTTTCCAGCCTCGGAGGGACTCCGGTGTCAGGTCAAAGCGTCGAAAGTCTTCCGCGGGCAAGTACACGCGACCAAGGTCATAGTCTTCGCGAAAGTCACGCAGAATGTTGGTGAGCTGAAACGCAATTCCACGATCCACCGCCAAAGCCGGCGCGGCCGGATCGTGATAGCCCCAGATGCGGATACACACCAGACCAACCGTGCTCGCCACTCGATAGCAGAAGCCGCGCAGGTCGTCCCAATGTTGGTACGAAGCCGGGCCAACATCAGAGAGCTGCCCGTCCAACATGTCGTGAAAGTCACGCTGCGAGAGTTGGTGACGCTCCGCGACCCACGCCAAACCACGCCAAACGGGTGAGTCATCCGGAATCTCTCCGGCAAGCGCTGCATCCGTTGCGGCGCGGAATTCCGCAATGCGTCGAACGCGTTCTTCGGGCGCAAATCCCTCGGCGTCAGCCAAGTCATCGGCCGCGCGCATCCATGC
>DBCE01000253.1:3610-4022 GCA_002292895.1 Phycisphaerales bacterium UBA966 | reverse complement strand
CGCGTGATGCGTTCGCACTCGGCTAACACCGGCGCAAGATCGGGAGGAACTTCCAAGAGAGTGCTCACTGCGTACCGCCCGTCCCACCTACTCCTGAACTCGCCACCCCGCGCGCTGGTCCGCCCACACGCATCCAGCGCGGCGCGCGTGCGCCCCACCAAGCGCGCATCACCAACATGCCGCGCTCGGAACGGCTGAGCTTGGGTCGGTGGATACATGTTTCCAAGTTCCACGCCTCAATGTTTCCAAGGAGCCGTTCGCCGCCCTCAATGAATAGGCGGATGACAGCATGCGCCTCATCCGTCAGTGTTGGAAGCAGTGTTCGCCCCTCTTCAAGCAGTTTCCAGCAGCGATCGACCATTGGCCGAACCGCCGCGCGGTACTCGCTCAGAAATTGCTGATCGCATGCGTA
>DBCE01000253.1:1449-3463 GCA_002292895.1 Phycisphaerales bacterium UBA966 | reverse complement strand
TTCACCAATTGCAACGCGGTGCAGACGCGGTCACTCAGTGTGAATCGCTCCTGCGTGGCAAGGCCAAAGACCGACAGCACCAAGCGACCCACTGGGTCTGCACTTCGGCGGCAATACGCATCAAGTTCATCCCAGGTGGCGTAGCGAACCTTCACTTGGTCTTCTTCAAACGCGCTGATCAGATCAGTGAATGGCTCGATGGAAAGCTTGTACGCCACCACGGTTGGGCGCAGAGCAACAAACACCGGGTGTCGCGGCGCGCCGTCAAAGCACGCCTGCAATTCACCGCGCCACCACGCCAACAGTTGCAGTCGCTCTTCACCAGGCGAACCCGCTTCGTCACCTAAATCATCCGCCCAGCGGCAGAATGCATAGACCGCTGCAAAGTCGCCGCGCATCCGCGTTGGCACCAACGCGCTGAGCACGCTGAAATTTTCATAGTGCCCCTCAGCCAGTGCTTGGCACCACGCGCGGGCAGTCGCCTCATCCATCGGGGGCGATACTCCAGGGCCAATTCGCGCTGGACCAAATTCATTGAGTTCATCGACGACGCGTTTCACGCCCTGAACTCTAGCCGAAAGCGTGCATCCTGAGGTGGAAATCCACTTCGGGCAAGCCCCCGTTGTGGCTACACTTCTGCGTCCAATGAAGCTCATCCTTGCAAATCCCCGCGGCTTTTGCGCCGGCGTGTACATGGCCATCGATGTCGTCGACCAATTGATCGACATCTGCCCCAACGAGACCATCTACGTCTATCACGAGATCGTGCATAACCGCCACGTGGTGGAGCGCTTTCAAGGCCGCGGCGTGAAGTTCATTGAGGAACTTTCAGAAGTGCCGGACGGATCCATCGTGGTGTTCAGCGCACACGGCGTGAGCCCTGCGCTTCGGAGGGAAGCCGATGAGCGCAACCTGACCGCCGTCGACGCCACCTGCCCGCTGGTGACCAAGGTGCACAACGAAGCGATCCGTTACGCGCGCGCTGGGTACCAGATCTTGCTGGTGGGCCACGCTGACCATCAAGAGATCATCGGTACGCGCGGCGAAGCGCCGGATGCAACGCAGGTAGTTGAAAGCCCGAAGGACATTCCTTTCCTGAAAGTCAAGGATCCGAACAAGTTGGTCTATCTGACGCAGACCACGCTTTCCACGGACGATGCCAACATCATCATTGCTGCGCTGAAGGTGGCATTCCCGGGGCTCAAGGAGCCGCCGAGCGAAGACATTTGCTACGCCACAACCAATCGCCAACGCGCCGTGCGCGCCTTGGCCCCGCAGGCTGATTTGGTGCTGGTGGTGGGTAGTCGCAACAGCTCCAACTCCGTGCGTCTCACGGAAATCAGCCAAAATATGGGCACTCCAGCCCGTTTGGTGGATGACCGCAGCGAACTGCGTGATGAGTGGTTCAACGGCGTGAACACCGTGCTGGTCACCGCCGGCGCAAGCGCCCCGGAAGACTTGGTGCAGCAACTCATCGTGGAACTCATTGAGAAACACGGCGGTGTTGTTGAGCAGCATGATGTCTATCACGAGCAAGTGGAGTTCGGCCTGCCCGGTACGCTCAAGGAACTCATGCGCAATCGCGGTGTCGACCCAACTGGTCGACGCGTGATGCGCAAGGACGCTGATGAAGCGATGGGCGCATGGCTTGATCGCCACGGCATTGAGCACCGCACCGTCGACCTCACCGTGGGCGCTACCCGGTGAGTGCCACCGAGCGCACTGGATTCTTTGAGCTGGACGCTGTCACCCTTGAATCATGGTGCGGCGCGCGCGGCATGCCCAAGTTTGCTGCTAAGCAATTGCTTGACTGGGTGTACGGCAAAGGGGTCGTCGACGTTGATCGAATGACCAACCTCTCAAAGTCCCAGCGCGACATGCTGGCGCATGAGATGACCTTCCTGCAAGGCAATGAACTGCACAGCCTGCAAGCGACCGATGGCACGCGCAAGCTGCTGCTCGGCTGGCCAAAGCCCGGCGCAGGGATCGCCCTGCCCGTCTTAGGCGTGGCCAC
>DBCE01000253.1:0-1321 GCA_002292895.1 Phycisphaerales bacterium UBA966 | reverse complement strand
TGCAAATTCTGCGCGTCCGGGCTGGAAGGCGTGGAAGGCAATCTCACCGCCGGGCACATTGTGGAACAGGTCTGGCGCTTGGCGCAGCAGCCGGGCACTGGACGCATCTCTAACGTTGTCTTCATGGGAATGGGCGAGCCGCTCGCCAACGCGTCAGCCGTGATGAGTGCCATTCGCACCATCAACGCGCCGTGGGGCATGGGCATCAGTGCGCGCAAGATCACGATTAGTACTGTGGGTTTGCCCGCCGCCATTCGCAAGCTGTGCGACTTTGAGTTGCCAGTCACCCTGGCACTCAGCCTGCACGCACCGAACGATGAACTGCGCCGGCAGATCATTCCGTGGGCTGAGTACTCAACCGTGGCCGAACTTCTTTCCGCGTGCCAAGAGTGGTTCGGAAAGACCGGACGTGAAATCACGCTGGAGTACATCTTGCTCGGCGGCTTCAATGATCAGCGCGAACACGCCCAGGAGCTGGTGCGCATTGCCCGCTCCATCCGCGCCAACGTGAACCTCATTCGCTACAACGAAGTTGACGGCTTGCCCTTTGCGCGCCCCGACGACCATGATGTACTCACCTTCCAGAACGTCCTCCGCGACGCTGGCGTGAATACACACATCCGTGCAAGCCGCGGCCGCGACATCAAGGCCGCCTGCGGTCAGTTGCGTCATGAGGCGATGAAGAGTTGAGGCGGAGCGCAAGCCCCGCCCAAGTACTCCCTGCGCGGCTACGCGTTCGCCGTTAATCGCTCAATTTCAAGCACCGGCGTCTCATGCAGCCGATGCGCGGCGGCCAGCTCATGCAGACTCTTTACAACGCCCGACCAGTGCGCGCGGTGTTGCGGCTCATGAACGGCGCGATCAAGAATCTCAAGCACCGCTGCGCGTGCGCGTCGCTCCTGCGGCTGACCGCGCAACTCATTCGGCACCACGCGCCACAAGATGAGTGCCAACTGCGCTGGCCAATCGCTTGAACGCAGATCGAGTCGCCACACCGTGCGGCCAAGCACTACTTCAATGCGGTTCAAGTAGCGCCGACTCATGCGGTCACCACGCGCCGCGCGCACGCCAAGACGTTCGCGAATACGCCGCGCCTGACCAACGCCCGCTTGCATCGCCGCCACGTACAGCGCATCACGAATGAGAATTGATTCTGCAAGCGGCAAGATGCCGTACGTGCACAGCGTGCGGTCCGGATCATCGGCACCCGCCTCGTACAGCTCCTTCACTAGTCCGGCGTACCAACGCAAGTGGCGCACCCCGCCCCACGCCACGCAACGCGCCGCCGCATTCACAAAGTCGCGAAGCGCTTGCCGACCAT
>DBCE01000141.1:1619-4363 GCA_002292895.1 Phycisphaerales bacterium UBA966 | reverse complement strand
CTTCTTCCCATCAAGATCAGTAGCAGACATCGAAGCCGATGCATCAATGATGATCACTGATCGTCCACCGGAGGAAAGCCCAAGATCCATGCGCGGCTGCATCAATGCAAAGGCAACAAACGCTAGGAGACCAAGTTGCAAGAACAGCAGAATGCTTGGCCGCAGCCTCTGAAACGGTGTATTCGCACGAACGTCTTCCACGCTCCGCTTCCAGAGCAGTGTGCTTGGAACGGCAGTGGCGCGTCGTCGTAACTTCAGGAAGTACAGCGCAATGAGAAGCGGCACCAACACCGCGGCGACCGCAGCGCCAATCAGCGGCGTCATCCATACGATGGCAAGGACGGGGGCAAGTACTGGAGCGAGTGATCCACTCATCGCACGAGCCCTCGCTGCCGCAAGTATTCCAGAAGAAGCGCGTCGATTTCAGTGGAAGTGTCAACCACCATATGCATGATGGATCGGCGAATAGAAAAGTCCCGCAGACCAGCGCACCAGGCGCCAAGATTGGCGCGGTATTGCTCTACCAACCCGGGGCTCGCAGTGACTTCCGCTTCGTCACGATCCTCGGCATCGGTCAAGCGCCAATCGCCAACCAGACCGTGCGCGCTCGGATCAATTTCCTGCGGCGAAAGCGTCTGCATGCACCACAAGTCATAGCCGCGCCCTGCCACATAGCGCAGGCCCTTCTCGTAGCCCTCTTTCAGTAGGAAGTCACTGACCACCACCATCACTCCGCGCCCCTGCCGAGCAAGCGCCAACGCCTTCATGGACTCCTCAAAGCTCCCGGTGTTCCCCGATTGCAGATTCAATATCCACTTGCCCATCTCCGCCGTCTTGCGACGCCCACGCAGGTTGGAAATCTTTTGCATGCCCCCCTCACCGCCGAACGCAGCGATCGTGACACGATTGTGATTCACCAATCCAATGTAGCCAAGCGCCATCGCTAAGCGCTGCGCGAACACCATCTTGTTTGGGTCACCCCAATCCATGGAAGCACTGACATCAATGGCAATGACCAAGGAGAGATCTTCTTCTTCCAGGAAGATCTTCAGGAAGAGTCGATCAAGTCGCCCAAAGATATTCCAGTCGATGAAACGAAGGTCATCGCCGTGCACATAGGGCCGGAAGTCAGCAAACTCAACACTTTGGCCGCGCCGCTTGGAACGACGCTCGCCCTGAATCTTGCCAGTGAAGATCTTCCGGCTCACCACGTCGAGCTGCCCAATGCGTGCCATCAATGCTGCGTCAATGAGATCATCAACGCGCTCCGGACGCTTGCGACTTGGTTGCCCTTGAAAGAACAAACTCACGAAGCATCCTCCGGAACCTGTCGCTGCAAACGCGCAATGATTCCGCTGACAATCCGGTCGGAATCAAGCCCATCGGCCTCGGCTTCAAAGCTTGGAGCAATGCGGTGCCGCAATGCACTGGCCGCCACTGCGTGCACATCAGCGATCGAAACATGAAACCGTCCGTCGAGCAGCGCGCGCACTTTGGCCGTTGTCACAATCGCCTGCGCGGCACGCGGACTAGCACCAACGGAGATTTCGCGTGCGGCCTGTGGATCGGCGTACTCGCCACCGGGGTGCGTGGCAAGGACAAGTCGAATCACGTAATCCTGCACCGGTAGCGCCATGACAATCCGTCGCGCCAAGCGCTGCGCCTGCACAATGCGCTCACCGTCCAGAATCGGCGTGACCGGAGTTTCCGAACTGGTAGTGGTTCGACGCAGGATCTCGTGCAAATCTGCGCGCTCTACGGAAGGAACGGCAATCTTCAGAAGAAACCGATCCAACTGCGCTTCCGGAAGCGGATAGGTGCCTTCTTGCTCAATGGGGTTCTGCGTTGCCAGCACTAGGAACGGCGCGCGCAAGCGATGGGTTTCGCCACCCACCGTGACGGACCGTTCCTGCATCGCCTCAAGGAGCGCGGACTGGCTCTTGGGGCTCGCGCGGTTGACTTCATCGGCAAGCAGAATCTGCGTAAAGATTGGCCCCGGACGAAACTGCATGACGCGATGCCCAGCATCGTCATCCATCAGAATCTGCGTACCAACGATGTCCGCGGGCATCAAATCCGGAGTGAATTGAATGCGGCTGAAGTCCAGATGCAGCGCATCACCGAGCGTTCGAACCAAGAGCGTCTTACCTAAGCCGGGCACGCCTTCAAGAAGAACGTGACCGCCCGCAAAGAGTGCCCACAACGTCTGATCAACGACTGTCTGCTGACCAACCACGCGCTTGCTGATCGCCTCGCGCAGCCGGAGTGCAACCGAGCGGAATGATGCGCAGCGCTCGCGGGCGATGTCGTCGTTCTCAATGCCAGCATCGAACGCGGGAAGTCGCGCGATATCGCCAGGGAGTTGTGGCGCGATGACGGTCATGTTCCAACGCCCCCGGGACCACTGCCGGTTCCACCCGGACCGCTGCCCGTGCCACCCGGACCACCGCCGGCTCCGCCGCTGCCCGCGCCACTCGACCCGTCATCGCCATCCGACTTACCCAACGCACGGCGGCGCGCGGCACGCAGGCGTGCCAGCGCGTCACCCTCTTCGGGCGCAGATTCCGGGACGCTCGGCTTAGAAACTGCGCTCGGCCGCACAGCTCCGGCATCACTTCCTGCAATATCACGCGCGTCGACTTTCTGTGCACCTGAGTCTGCTTCAAATCGCGTCCCTGAGGGTGCGGCACTCCGTCCCGCTGCGGCGCCTTCGCGGGCGCGTCGCAGTGCGTCCACTCCGCCCG
>DBCE01000141.1:0-1602 GCA_002292895.1 Phycisphaerales bacterium UBA966 | reverse complement strand
AGGCGCTGACTGATCCACCCGTCACGCGGGCAGCCAGTTCCTGCGCATCGCGACGATCAAAGGAAATGCGGCGCCACGCCACATCAAGCAAGATCAACACTGCGGCAAGAATCGCCGCCAACTGCCACAACGCGCGCGCCGTTCGTGATGAGCCCAAGTCAGAGCGATCAAACAGCTCCCAGGTCTTTGCATCAGTGAGACGCAAGACACGACCGCCAGTCCGTTCAGCAATCGATCGCAGCAACGCCGCGTTGTCACGAATAGCGCGGTACTCGGCAGGATACGGAACACTGATTGCAGCCTGCACGCTGCCAGCACGGGCGGCTGCATCGCCGGAACCGGCGCGCGCAAAGGCAACGTTGGCTAAATACGCACCCGCCTGTTGCGCGTCAAATTCACCAGTAAATCGCCCCGGTCCAACTTGACGAAGCGGCAATTCCAGTACGCGCCCATCAGGCGTCACCAACCGTGCTTCAGCGCGGGTTTCAGCGGCAAAGCCGTTCTGCGCCTGCTCGCGCGTCTCCACTTCAATGAAAGCACGATCGCCATCAACGCGCGTGGCAATGCTGACGTCTTGCGGCATGGCCGGACGCATCACCCATCGCATCGACTGTTCCCAGAACGCACCGAAGCGGGGCCACGTCGTCCATGCCGACCCCCAACGACCACTCACATCACTTGCAAATGCAATGCTGCGCCCCAAGCCGAAATTCCAATGCGCATAAAATGGATCGGTTCCATCCTTGTTCTTCACGACCACTGGAACCTGCGCCAACCCCTCGCGCGGAACGGTGAGTACATAGCCACGCACGGGCGGTAGTGAATCAAATCCAGCGAGCGGACCAGCAGCGCCGGGCGCCACCTGTGGTTGAAAGTCACCTTCCACAATCAACGAACGCGAAACCACGGTTGCTTCCTGAATGAAAATCTGCGGCAACTTCCGCGGATTCTCAACGCGATAGAAGCGGCCACCCGTCTTGGTGGCAATCGCCTGCATCTTTCGATGATCTTCCGGGCCGCCGTGACCAAGGCTGGCACTGCCGCTGCCGGCAAGTAGCACGGTCGTGATAGTGATCTTTGCGGCCTTGAAGTCGTTGAGAAGTTCCGGCGGCGGCGCACCTGGATCGCCGTCAGAAATGACGATGACATGCTTCTGTCCAGCACGGACCTTCACCATGTCATCCAAAATCATTTCAAGAGGCGTGGTGAAACTCGGCATATCACCCACCACCATCTTCTTAGCAGCATCCTTCGCGCGGCTCTTGTCGCCGATGATTTGCAGTGGGAAGCCCCATCCATAACCATCCTTAGTTGCCGGCCCGCCACCATAGCCCGCACCGCCCAGGGAAATCAGACCCGCGTAGTCCTGACTGGAAAGCGCGTCAATCGCCGAATTGGCAACCTGCACGCCCCAGTAGTTTCCTTCCGGCATCTCACAACTATGAAGAAGCATGGCGAGCGCGCCGCGCAGAATCTGTCGAGTCTGCGGTGGATCAAGTTTGACTGGCAGCGTCTTCTCGGTCTCCGAGCCAAGCCAGCCACCAGCGCCGAAACTCTCCGGACCGCCGAGCATCACCAGCCCACCACCAAGGTCATGAACAT
>DBCE01000117.1:5037-6237 GCA_002292895.1 Phycisphaerales bacterium UBA966 | reverse complement strand
GCCCGCCGCATGGTGGAGTTTGGCGACCATGTGGTGATCCTGCTCGACAGCATCACGCGTCTTGCGCGCGGTTACAACAATGCCATGCCTGGCTCCGGCAAGATCGGCTCGGGCGGCGTGGATAACGCGGCGCTCATCAAGCCGAAGAAGTTCTTCGGTAGTGCACGAAACATCGAGAACGGTGGCTCGCTCACCATTCTTGGCACCGCGCTGGTGGACACTGGCTCGCGCGCTGATGAAGTGATCTTTGAGGAATTCAAGGGCACCGGCAACGCCGAATTGCACCTTGACCGCAAGCTCATGGAGAAGCGCATTTACCCAGCCATCAACATCGCCGCCAGCGGCACGCGCCGCGAGGAATTGTTGATGGACAAGAAGGAACACGATCTCATCGTGCGCCTGCGCAAGGTGGTCAGCGACATGAATACGGTGGAAGCCATGGAGCTCCTCCGCAGCCGCGTTGCCAAGACCAAGTCCAACGCAGAATTCTTGATGACCATGGCATTGAGCTAAGCACCGACTTCATGAATGGGCCCTAGCGCCCTGAATTCCTGCGCAGAATGAACGCGTAGGAATCTCGGCAACAGATTCCCCGCGTTACTCCGTATAGGTCTGTGCATTCACTGTGATACTGGCCACTTCCGCGACGGCATATTCCGCACGAGGCATCAGCATGCAGCAATCATTGGCACCTCACTCCATCCGCGCTCTGCACTCAACACGCACCCGGCAACTCAGCCGCGGCGTGACACTGGTAGAGATCATGGTGGTCGTTGCGATCATCGCCGCACTCATTGGCATCTTGTTGCCAGCACTGGGCATCGTCAAGCGCAACGCGCAATTGGTGACCAGCCAAAGCAACCTGCGCACCATCGGTTCGCTGATGACCATGTATTCGCTTGATAGCCGCGATTACATCGTTCCCAGCCAATTTGACTACAGCGGCCCGTTTGCCAAGACGCAGGTGCGTAGTTCGTCACCCGCCGGCGCCAACCCAAATATCGGGCAGCTGTTCAAGGGCACCTGGACCGACATTCTTTGGACGGTCGGCAAGTTTGGACCGCTGCTTCCAAATGCCAGCGACGCACCAAGCCCCACGTGGGACTATCGCTACGACTCGCCTGACTACTGGGCGTACACCAATCCAGACATGGTGGAATCCAACCCCTTCCGATCGAAGGTGGAGATTCTCAAGCCGCT
>DBCE01000117.1:4848-5019 GCA_002292895.1 Phycisphaerales bacterium UBA966 | reverse complement strand
TCCGCTGACCCAGCAGAGATCGCGCGCCCGTTTGGAAACGGCGCCGGCATTCGTGAGAAGGGCCAGCCCGGCTACTTTGCCGCGAACGACTTCTTTGACTCGCGTCCCAACACCAACACCAATGTCAGCAACTGGTACACGAACGCCATGATTCGATATCCCGGGATGTCG
>DBCE01000117.1:4000-4669 GCA_002292895.1 Phycisphaerales bacterium UBA966 | reverse complement strand
TGCAGACATGGTCAACAACCGACAAATGCGCGTTGAGCGCCTTGATCAGCGGAACTAAGCAGTCTTTATTGGACAGGTAGTGCAGGGGGATTGCACGGGGCCAGAGCTGCCCTGCAAGCTCCCTGAATCCGGCGCGCCGGCACCACCAACTCACTTGACTGCCCGCCCAATTCCGGTAGGATTCTTGACTCGCCGCTCGTAACCCGGGCGGCGTTGTCATCGTCAGCCACCGTAGCTCAGTGGTAGAGCACACCCTTGGTAAGGGTGAGGTCGAGGGTTCAAATCCCTTCGGCGGCTTTGGGTACGACGGGCGCGGCCGCTCCTGTCACCCTCGTCCAGATCGCGCGGCCAGCATCTCAGGCGCTCCGCGCGCACACACCTTCTTCTCGGAGTAATCACAGTCATGGCTAAGGCAACATTCAACCGCACCAAGCCGCACGTCAACGTCGGCACCATCGGCCACGTCGACCACGGCAAGACGACGCTGACCGCAGCTATCACGGCTGTTCAGTCTGCTAAGGGTCTCTGCGCTCCGGTCGCTTACGACCAGGTCGCAAAGGCATCTGAGTCGGAAGGCCGTCGCGATCCAACCAAGATCGTCACCATCGCCACCTCGCATGTTGAGTACGAGACCGAAAACCGCCACTACGCACACGTTGACTGCCCAGG
>DBCE01000117.1:0-3943 GCA_002292895.1 Phycisphaerales bacterium UBA966 | reverse complement strand
ATGGACGGCGCGATCCTGGTGGTCTCCGCTTCCGACGGCCCGATGCCGCAGACGCGCGAGCACATCCTCCTCGCCGGCCAGGTCGGCGTGCCGAAGATCGTTGTCTTCCTGAACAAGGTTGACCTGGTTGACGATCCAGAACTGCTCGACCTCATCGAGATCGAAGTTCGTGAACTGCTCACCAAGTACGGCTTCCCTGGCGATGACACGCCGGTGGTTCGTGGCGCAGCCTTCCCGGCTCTCACCAACCCGAAGGATCCAGCAGCTTCGGAGTGCATCACCAAGCTCATGGAAGCTATCGATAGCTACATCCCAGAGCCGCAGCGCGACGTTGACAAGCCGTTCCTCATGAGCGTTGAAGACGTCTTCAGCATCAAGGGCCGCGGAACCGTTGCAACGGGTCGTATTGAGCGTGGCATCGTCAAGGTTGGCGACGAAATCGAGATCGTCGGACTTCGTCCGTCGGCCAAGTCCGTCGTCACCGGCGTCGAGATGTTCCAGAAGACCCTCGACCAGGGCATCGCAGGCGACAACGTCGGCTGCTTGCTCCGTGGCGTTGAGAAGTCGGACATCGAGCGCGGACAGGTGCTGTGCAAGCCCGGTTCGATCAAGCCGCACACCAAGTTCGACGCGCAGGTCTACGTGCTCACCGAGAAGGAAGGTGGTCGCAAGACTCCGTTCTTCAAGGGCTACAAGCCGCAGTTCTACTTCCGCACCACTGACATCACTGGTCAGATCGCGGACCTGCAGGGCGTTGAGATGTGCATGCCTGGCGACAACGTCACCATGACCGTTGACCTTGGCGACAAGGGCGTCGCAATGACCGAAGGTGTTCGCTTCGCAGTTCGCGAAGGCGGCCGCACCGTGGGTTCGGGCGTCGTTACGAAGATCCTCGTCTGACATATCAGCCGACTGGATTGATTGGAATTGACTGATTCGCTCTCCGAGCCCGCCGCATGAAGTTGCATGCAACACATGCGGCGGGCTTCGGAAGAGCGTGAGCGGCTTCGAAAGAAGCCCAGAAACGAGGAATGAACGATGGCTAAGCGAGCAACCGACCGTGAATACGTCTGGCTTCAATGCACAGAGTCTGGCGACCTGAACTACCGGACTGAAATCCGCGTGAAGGGTGGCATCTCTGAGAAGGTGAAGGCCGGCTTCATGAAGTACAGCCCGCGTCTGCGCAAGCACACGCTGCACAAAATCAAGCGCAAGTAATCACTCCGCGCACACGACACATACGCCGGTAGCTCAATTGGCAGAGCAGCGGATTCCAAATCCGCAGGTTGAGTGTTCAAGTCACTCCCGGCGTGTTCCGTAACAGAAGGAAGCAACCATGGCATCAGAAGCCATCTACAAGAGTGGGCAGGGGTACTGGACGCGGATGGTCTCTGCATCCGCCGCTGGTCTACTGCTAGCGCAAGGCACATTTTGGATGTGGTCCAAGGTCGGCGCAGGCGCCGTGGGCACCACCAAGTACGTAGCCGCCGCACTGGCATTGGTGTTCTTGGGCGCCGTCGGCTCGGGCATCTTCTGGGCCTTGGGGCGCAATCCGCGCACCGTTGACTTTCTGATCGCCACCGAAGGCGAGATGAAGAAGGTCAATTGGTCTACCCGTCGCGAGGTAGTCAATTCAACCGGCGTCGTGATCTTCACGATGCTTGTCATCGCGATCTTCTGCTTCTTGTGCGACCGCGGATTTGCATGGACTTTCCTGCAAATCGGTGTGCTCGACAACAGCGTGCTTGAAACCGAATGAGCCCGCCCATCAACGGCGCGCAGAGGCATAACTGATGGACATCACAAACGAAACCCACGACCACGCTGAATCCGGTGCAGATGCGCACACCACGCGCACCGACGGCGGCAAGACACTCGCCCGCGGTCGCGATGCTCTAGCGAAAAGCGCTGGTCCCCGATTGGCAGACTTTGGCGTTGAGACAGGCAAGGCTCTTGAGCCGAACCGTCGCGGCAAGAAGGCCGCCGAAGTAGTGACCGCGACCCCAGAGGATGATTCTGAACTCCCGATGTTCCGGGACGGCTTCAACTGGTTCGTGCTCCGCGTTGCCTCCAACAAGGAGGATTCGGTCCGCAGCACGCTGTTGCGCAAGGTGCAGATCGAAGGCCTGGAGAAGGCTGTTGGGCGCATCATGGTGCCCACCGAGAAGACCAAGACCCTCAAGGGTGGCAAGCAGAAGATCACTGAAACCAAGCTCTATCCGGGCTACGTGTTCGTGGAAATGCGCCTGGAAGCTGACGGACGCATCCCACAGGACGTGTTCTTCCTGATCAAGGAAACCACGGGCGTCGGCGACTTCGTCGGCACCGCTGGTCGACCCACGCCGATGGGCCCTGCCGAGGTGGAGAAGATGCTGTTCGACAGCCGTCCCGCCGAGCAGATGCCACAGGTCAAGATGGACTTCGCCGCTGGCGACGCCGTCACCATCAAGGAAGGCCCGTTCCAGAACTACGAAGGAACGGTCGAGAGCACCTTGCCGGACAAGGGAATCGTTCGCGTCCTGGTCACGATCTTCGGCCGGCAGGTTCCGGTGGACGTCGAGTACTGGCAGGTTGCGAAGGCTGGTACCTAAAGGTCGGATTCGCAGGGGTTGTTTCCTGCGACTTGGTGGCATCGATATCCCCTCTGATGTGCCGTCTTTTTGGCATCCACGCGCTGTGGGCATGAGCCCACGCGGTTGGATCGATAGACTGCTGCCATGGCAACGATTTCCACGGATCGGATCTCGACCGCGCATGACGGACTCCGCGCGTTCACTCGCACTCTTTCTATCGGCATGGCCGCAGCATCAGTGATGCTTGTGAGCGGGTGCTCTGCACCGCGCACATGGCCTTCCGTTTCAGGTAGCCCCGGCATCTCTGCTGACACGCCTCCACTTCCGCAAGTGGTGGTGTCGGCGTTGAAGTATGCGCATCAGGAAATTGCCAAGGACACGCCGCTGGTTTACAACCTGCCGGCCGAGATCAATCTTGCTGCATGGAAGACCTTTGAGCGCGACCTGACGCCAGCGAAGGCCATGTGCCCAGGTGACACGCATGTATGGACAGTGCGTCAGGCACGCATCGATGGCAGCAAGGCGCAGGTGGATATTGAGTATCCATCGCGTGATGGTTTCTATCAAACCGTGACCGTGCACATGCAGGGCGCTACTGGTGGATTTGATTACAAGCCGGCGTTCCTGCAGTACTGGAAGGTGCCTGTGAAGGACCCCGTGTGTCAGCAGCCGCTTGCGGTGGTTGAGCGTCTCTGCGGCGCTGCTGCGGCAGAGGCGTTGCGCGCACAGCGTGTGGCAGCGTTGCCGCCAGGCGCAGTGTTGAGCACAGCACCTGATGGCATCAGTGGGCCAGGTGGAATGAATCCGCAGCCTGTTGCGCCGGCGAATTCCGCTGTGCCTCCGAAGGCTGTTCCTGCGGGAGCCGCTGAGGAGCCTTCGAAGTGACGGTTGCTGGTCTCGCTGCTGCACGCGAGATCGCCAAGGACATCAAGCTTTCGCACTCCGTGTTTGCGCTGCCATTTGCGCTCTTAGGAGCGTTTGTTGCATTGCCGCAGGGGCCGATCGATTGGCGCGCGTTGTCGCTTTCCGCGCTCCTGGTAGTTGGATGCATGGTGAGTGCGCGCACGGCAGCGATGGTGGCGAATCGATTGCTTGACCGAGGCATTGATGCGCGCAATCCGCGCACGGTTTCGCGCGCGTTGCCGGCGGGGCGCGTTGCCGTCTGGCAAGTGCGCGTGGCGCTGCTTGCGGCATCGGCAGCGTTTGTCATGTTGTGCGGAATGTTTGGGGTGCTACAGAACAATTGGTGGCCACTGGCGCTGGCGTTACCGGTGTTGTTCTGGATTTGTTCATACGGATTATTTAAGCGATTCACCATGCTTTGCCATGTGTGGCTGGGTGCAAGCTTGGCGATGAGCCCAGTGGCAGCG
>DBCE01000075.1:8184-8307 GCA_002292895.1 Phycisphaerales bacterium UBA966 | reverse complement strand
AATCGCCTCATCAATCATGGCCGCGTTCAGTAGTGGCCGCGCCGATTCAATCGCGGCGATACCAATGCCGCCGCCCACCAGTTGCACCGCAGAGCGTCGATCTTCTAACGCGGTACCAATGAT
>DBCE01000075.1:3565-8083 GCA_002292895.1 Phycisphaerales bacterium UBA966 | reverse complement strand
TCACTGGCCACCGCAACGCGCTCTTCATCTTCCAGCTCCGCCTGAATGGCCCACAAGCGTTTGTACAAACCATCACGCGCGATCAGTTTCGCGTGCGTTCCATGGTCAATGACACGCCCATGCTCCATCACCACAATGCGATCGGCCTCAGCAAGTGTTGAGAGTCGATGCGCAATCACAATGGTCGGCACCCGACCGCGCCGCGCGCGCATGGCGTTCAAGATGCGCCGCTCGGTATCGCCATCCACCGCGCTCAACGCGTCGTCCAGCAGCAGAATGTCCGCGTCGCGCACCAGGGCGCGCGCAATGGCAAGCCGCTGTCGTTGCCCGCCGGAAAGGGTGATGCCGCGCTCGCCGATCACGGTTTCCCAGCCGCGCTGGAATCGCAGAACAGAGTCATGAATGGCTGCAGAATCGGCCGCTTCAGCAATCGCCGCCACCGGCAGTTCCGGGCGCACAATGGCCACGTTCTCACGGATCGATCGTGAATAGAGAAACGGTGGCTGCAACACGCTTGCAATGCGCGATCGGAGTAGCGAACGGTCCAGCGAGCGAATGTCCGTTCCGCCGATGGTGATGCGCCCCGATGTCGGCTCATGGAATCGCAGCAGCAGGGCAGCAAGCGTTGACTTGCCACATCCGCTTGGCCCCATGATGGCGACGGTCTCTCCTGCACCTACCGTGAGGTCCACGCCATCAAGCACCATGTTGCCGCGTTGATAAGCAAACCGCACGCCCTCAAATCGAATGCCACCAGACGGCAGCACCGCGTGCGCCGGACCGGTGTCACTCGCCGAACGCGACGCGTCGCCCGCGGCCTCATCACGCGCCTCGCCCCGCGTCTCATGCCGCGCCTCACTCCGAACCTCATCCCCTGCATCTTCCGCCGCTGGATCCATGATGGCATGCAGCCGTTCAATAGCCACCGCCGCCTTGCCCAAGTCAGCAAGCATGCGCCCCAAGTGCCGAATCGGCCAGATGTACATGTTGGTGGCAAACAGGAAGAAGAAGAACTCACCGGCGCCAAGCGAACCGCCAGAAACCAGCGTCAGTCCAACCATCAATACCACCAGAATCTGCGCCAAGCACGTCACATCACTCAACGCCCAAAACTGCGAAAGTCCGTCAAACAAGCGAATGTCAGCATCGCGATGCGCCGCGTTCCGCTCACGGAACTCCGCGCGTTCAAACGATTGCCGCCCAAACGCGCGCACCACCCGGATGCCTGCAATGTTCTCTTGCGCTTTCGCGGTCAGGCGTCCCTCGGCCTCATCTTTCGTGCGGAATCGATCACTCACCGTGCGGAAGTACAAACCAGCGAAAGCAACCACCGGAATCGCCAACACCGTGGACGCAATCGCCATGCGCCAATCGATAGCAAACATCAGCGGTATGGCAATGAGCAACAGCAGTATCGCCCGCCCCATTTCTGCAATCTGATTTGCAAGCACATTCTGCACAGTGTCCACATCACTGGTGGCGCGCTGCAGGAGATCGCCACTTTCATTGGCATCAAAGAAGGGCACCGGTAGACGCACCAGCCGCGCATGAACACGCTCGCGTAGTCGCCGAACGCTGCGCTGCGCCGCACGCGCCGTCATCCATCCGCGCAAGACGTTTAAGAGTCCCGCGGCCACCGCCGCTACCGCAATCACCACCCCCGGCTTCCAGAGATCCGCACGCACCGCCTCTGCGCCACCCAGCTTCTCAATGATCCACGCACTCATGGCCCCCATGCGCGTGCCCGGCGCGGAGAACACTCCGTCAATGACAGCTTGCGGAACCAGCGGCACCACGTATGAGAAAGTTGCTGCCAACGCCTGCACCGCAATGGCGCCTGCATAAAGCGGACGATCAGTGCCCAGCACAATCCACAGATCGCCCAAGCGTCCAAGAGCGAACGAAGGCTGGCGCTTGGGGATATCCGTCATGAATCATTACTCATAAGCGGAACCACTCCAGCGTCCTTCATCGCGCAACCAACCGTCATCTCACGGCGCTGCGATACCAAACACCGCACACTCGCCCAAGTCTTCCGCGATACGCAGCAATTGGTTGTACTTCGCAGTGCGATCCGTCCGCGCCGGCGCACCAGTCTTGATCTGCCCGCAGTTCGTAGCCACGGCCAAGTCTGCAATCGTGGTGTCCTCAGTCTCTCCAGAGCGATGCGACATGATCACGCGGTAGCCGTTACGCGTAGCCATATTCACGGCGTCGAACGTCTCAGTGAGCGTGCCAATCTGGTTCACCTTCACAAGAATCGCATTGGCGCAACCTTCCTTGATGCCGCGCGCCAAGAACTCCGGATTAGTGACAAACAAATCGTCACCAACCAACTGCACCGTGCTGCCAAGCGATTGCGTCAAGCTCTTCCAGCCCTTCCAATCATCTTCAGCGAGACCATCTTCCAGCGAACGAATCGGCCACTTCTTGCACCACTTCTCCCACATGGCAATCATGTCATCACTGGAAGCCACGCGCTTGGGTTCACTCTTAAAGAAGCGATACCCCTTCTTCTTCACAGCCTTCGCCTCATTGGCAAGCTCACTCATAGCGGGGTCAAGGCAGATAGCAATCTGCCGACCCAAGTCGTAACCAGCCTTCTTGACTGCTTCCGCAATCACTTCGCATGCAGCCTCGTTTGACGGGAGATTTGGCGCAAAGCCACCTTCATCGCCAACCGCCGTTGAGAGTCCCTTGTCGTGCAGCACCTTGCGCAACGTGTGATAGCACTCAACACCGGCGCGCATGGCATCGTGGAAGTTGCTGAAACCAAACGGCTGAATCATGAACTCTTGGAAATCGATGCTGTTGTCTGCATGCTTGCCGCCGTTAATGATGTTGAGCATCGGTGCTGGCAGGCGTCGTGCACCCGCGCCGCCCAAGTAACGCCACAGCGGCATGCGACACGCCGCAGCAGCAGCGTGCG
Source organism: Phycisphaerales bacterium UBA966 (assembly GCA_002292895.1). Lineage (GTDB taxonomy): Bacteria > Planctomycetota > Phycisphaerae > Phycisphaerales > SM1A02 > UBA966. Next base: position 5,154 of record DBCE01000075.1, on the reverse strand, counting down.
CGGTTGCAATACTGATTCCCAGAATCGCATTCGCCCCCAACTTTGATTTAGTGGACGTGCCGTCAAGCTCAATCATCGAATGGTCAATCGCGGCCTGATCGCGTGCGTCCATTCCCAGCACCAACGGCGCGATCCGCGTATTGACATTTGAGACCGCCTTCAGAACGCCTTTACCCATCCACTGCTTCTTGTCGCCATCGCGCAGTTCCACGGCTTCATGCTCGCCGGTGGATGCGCCACTTGGAACCAAGGCGCGTCCGAACGATCCGCCTTCCAGGGTCACTTCGCACTCAAGCGTTGGGTTTCCGCGGGAATCAAGGACCTGACGGGCGTGGATGGAATTGATTTCAAACATGGCGAGTGCTCCTATGAAGGGTGGCCCGGAAGTGTACGGAACGGGCAGGTACCGGTGTGCCACGGCCGCGCGCGGGTTGCCTGGTTCGTCCGTGAAGTCTGAGTAAGTGTCAGGGCGCGATGGCGTCCCAAACATCACGCACCACCCAGCTCATGGCGTCCATGGCCGCGTCGGTTCTACTTGCCAAGTGCGGCGCCAGGTGGGCGTTGGGAATTCCAAGCAGGGGATGTGTCGCATCAATCGGCTCGGGCTCATGCACATCCAAGATCGCCTGCGCACCGGGACATGCACGCAAGTGCCCCGCAAGCGCCACGTGATCCACCACAAAACCGCGGCTCGTATTGATGAACAACGCATCGGGTTTCATCGCATTGATCAGCGCCGCATTCACAAACCCCCGGTTTGAAGAGCGCCCGTCAATATGCACAGTCACTACATCGCTCGTTGCAAACAACTCAGCAGCGCTCACCGATCGCGCCCCGCGACGTTCAGATTCAGGGATATTCAGCACATCATGAAATACCACGTCAAACCCAATCGCTCGCGCTACATCGGCCACCCGCCGACCAACGCGCCCAAATCCAAGGATCCCCATGCGCAACTCATTCATCTGCCGATGCGCCACTACTTCTTCCCGAATCTCGTTCCAACGCGCCTTGCTCACCGGCGCATCAAGGAACAGCCGTGGCCGCAGCGCGTCGCACACTAAGCAGGTGACATACTCAACCACGGCCTGCGTGTTGGCATCCGGAGTGTTGAACACACGAACGCCGCGTCGTGCGCATGCGTCAAGATCAATGTTGTCCAGGCCCACCCCAGCGCGCCCAACCGCACGCAGGGCCGGAAGCCGGGCGAGCAGGGCGTCATTCACCTGCGTGTAGGTCCGGACCACCAGCGCCGCGGCGCGGGGGGCGGCCGCCGCGAAGGCTGCGGACTCCGCATCGCCCACCACCAGATCAGCCCGCTCGGCGAGCCAGGTGGCGGCCTGCGGGGAGAGGTGTTCGGTCTGGATGACGGTCATGCGGGCGCTCATGGCGGCAAGGATAGGACAAACACCCACATAAGCCCGAGAACTTGCAAACTTTGCGAACTTTCCAGTTGCAGCGCGTCGTAGTGGGAAGCAATACTTGTCCCATAGCCATGAGTGCTGGACGCCTCGCTCTTGAAGCCCCCACTCTGGCATGGTTCCACCGACGATTCGAAACAACACCACATGCGAATCACACCACGCGCC
>DBCE01000075.1:0-3486 GCA_002292895.1 Phycisphaerales bacterium UBA966 | reverse complement strand
CGCGATGCCTTGGTCGCTCGCTTGGGCGCGGCTACTCCCACTGGTGCCAATGTTGGCATTGGTCAAGTAGAGGCATCGGAGTCCGCGGGTAACTTTGGTCCAAATCGTCTGCTTGCGGAGTTTGCTGGGAAGACGTTCATTGACATGAGCGGTTCGTCCGGCAACAGCGGCCACGCAACGTTTGTTGGTCAGAACGCATATGGAACGGCAACCAGTATCGCTCCAGGTGTTTCCAACATTTGGGTGTATGAAGCTGCTTCCTTCGCACAAACCGCCAACCTGAACTTTGGCAACTCCATACAGACGCCATTGGTTGCTCCAGGCAGCCCGGTACCGCTTCGAATCTTCAACCACAGTTGGATCGGTTCGTTTGGCAACGTGGCCTTTGACAATGAAGTGCTGCGCCGTGCCGACTTTGCCATGAACCGTGATGGAACGCTCTTCATCTGCGGCGAGAACAACGGTGCTGGCAGTGTGATGAATTCACTGATGGCTTGCGGTTACAACGGTATTGCCGTGGGTCTGACCTCTGGTGGACACAGCGCTGGTGATGTGGCTACCGGTGTGGATGGTGCCGGGCGTATGAAGCCAGAGTTGGTGGCGCCCGGGCAATTCACCAGTTTCAGCACCCCCGTGGTTTCTGCTGCCGCGGCATTGATGTATGAAACAACAAGTGTTGCCCCGTACAACGTGAACACCACGCGCCGCAAGGGAGTCACCATCAAGAGCGCCTTGTTGTGTGGCGCCACGCACAACGCTGGTTGGCAGAATCAGACTCCAACCTCGGGACCCAACCGGGGATTGACCGTCAAGCCGCTTGACCCGGTCTTTGGTGCTGGAACGGTGAATGTCGATCGTGCCCATCGAATCCTCACTGCGAACGAAGCAGCCCCTTCCGCTACGGCGGCCGGTGCGGCAACTGCAACGGCGCAGCCGCTGGTGTCGTGGGACTATGACGTCTACGTTGCTGCGATGCAGCGCCACTACCGGATCGATCTTCCAGCCCCAGCCGATTTTTCGGCGCTCATCACCTGGAACCGCTCGCCAACAACGCAATGGACCTCTGGCTCTGCGCCAGCAGTGGTGAACTTGCGTCTTGAACTCAAGAAGGTGGTTGATGGCGTACCAGTAGCAATCACTGGTGATGCTGGCGTCGGCGTCTTCACCAGCGGAAATGTCCTGAGTGCCAGTGCGGTGGACAACCTTGAGCATCTCTACATCAGAGGACTTGCTGCTGGTAGTTACGTCCTCAGCGTGACCCGCGACGATGCGTTGACCAACGTCGCGGCCTCAGCATTGACATGGTTTGTTGACCTTCCAGTGATCCTTGGCGATATCGATGGAAATGGAGTGGTAAACGGTGCTGATTTGGGTCTGCAACTCGGTGCGTGGGGCACCGCAGGCCCTGGCGATCTGAACGGCGACGGCATCGTGAACGGACCCGATCTGGGTGTGCTTCTTGGTGCTTGGAGCTGAGCGCTCATCACGTCAGTGCCACACCACTAGACTCCGCGACGGATGCGGACCTCATGGCGTCAAACCTTTCTCTTGGTTGCAATCGTCGCGGTCCTCGGCGTGGGGCTTGTCTATCCCATCCTGCTCACCGTTGGTGGAGCGTTCCGCACTGATGACGGCGGGTTCACGCTGCGCCACATTGCATCGGTCTTTGAGGATCCCGCCACGCGGCGCGGCTTGCTGAACGCCACGCTGATTGCAGCTATCACCACCACTATTGCCATCATCATGGCGCTACCGCTTGCGGTGGTGGGTGCGCGGTACGCGTTTCCCGGTAAGACCTTTCTTGGCGGACTGCTGCTTCTGCCGCTCGTGCTTCCACCATTCGTGGGCGCCATCGGTGTTCGGCACCTCTTGGGTCGCGCGGGCGCGCTGAACGCGGCATTCGGCCTTGATATCGACTGGCTTGGTAACGGCGGCATCTGGGCGATCGCCGTGATGGAAGCCATCAGTCTGTTCCCGATCCTCTACCTCAACATCGTTGCATCGCTTGCCAACCTTGACCCCACGCTTGACGAGGCGGGCGAATGCACCGGCGCGGGCGCGTGGACTCGATTCTGGCGGATCACGCTACCCCTGGTTCGCCCGGGCATCTTCGCTGGCGCCACCATCGTCTTCATCTGGAGTTTCACCGAGCTCGGCACGCCACTGATGTTTGAGTACTACGACGTCACTAGCGTGCAGATCTTTAACGGCATCAAGGAAGTGGAAGCAAGCAGTCGCCCCTACGCGCTGGTGGTGGTGATGCTGGTCTTCAGTATCGGCTTCTACCTCCTTGGAAAGCTAACGCTGGGTCGATCATCGTTCGCCATGCAATCCAAGGCATCCATCGGCCGTCAAGAGACGCGCCTCACGGGGATCCGCGCATGTGCAGCCATCGCGCTCTTTGCAGGCACCGCGCTCTTTGCAGCAATGCCCGCCGTCGGCGTCATCATCGCGAGCCTTGCAGTGCCCGGGCAGTGGTACGAAAGTGTCCTGCCGCGCGCATTCACTACCGATCACTACGTGCAAGCCCTGACGCATCCGCTCTCAGCTGGCAGCATTCGAAATTCGCTCTTCTTGGCTGCGATCGCCGTGGTGTGTGCATTGGTGGTTGGGTTTGCGTCCGCGCGGCTCTTGGTGCGCGCAAACCTGCGTGCTGCGTGGCTCCTTGATGCGCTCGTCATGCTGCCGCTGGCAGTGCCTGGGTTGGTGCTGGCATTTGGATACGTGGCGGTCAGCCTGCAGTGGCCGTTTGGCGGGCCGGATGCGCCGCTTGGCGCGTTTGCAAGCATCATTGGCGCTACGCCCAACCCGTATCCGTTCTTGGTGGTGGCGTATGCGGTGCGACGCATGCCGTACATCGTGCGCAGTGCGGTGGCGGGGCTGCAGCAGACGAGCGCGGAATTTGAAGACGCGGGGCAGGTGGCCGGCGCTTCCAAGTGGCGGGTGCAGCGAACCATCGTGATTCCATTGATCGCTGCGAATTTGATCGCGGGCGCGCTCCTGGCGTTTAGCTTCAGCATGCTGGAAGTGAGTGACAGTCTGCTGCTGGCGCAGCGCGAGGCGGACTACCCGGTCACCAAGGCCATCTACGCATTGTTCGAGCGGTTGGGGGACGGGCCGGGGATCGCCAGTGCGCTTGGGGTGTGGGCAATGGCGCTCTTGGCGATCACGCTGCTTGGGGCGAGTGCGCTGATTGGGAAACGCATGGGGGCGATTTTCCGGGCGTGAGAAATCGCGGCGGCCGTGGAAGAACTGTGGGGCTCGGCGGAGTCAAATCGGGCTTTATTTCTCAAATAGCAAAAATCAGCGACATTGCATGATGGGTCGGGTACGCAGATTGCGTTCTTGCATGTAGAGCGCGATATCAGACGCAGGTGAAGCCTGCATGTGATGAACGCAATCCAGGAAGCGGTTGCTCCGGTGGGGCAAGCGTTTGTTCACAACCGCGCCGACGGTCTCGGCTTTGTACCGCCTACACGGGAGTGT
>DBCE01000011.1:259-3062 GCA_002292895.1 Phycisphaerales bacterium UBA966 | reverse complement strand
GGGCGAACAGCCGGCGCCAAGCCACGCGTGGGTGGTGAACCACACGTGATTGCTTGGGGCAGTTGCGGCAGCGGCGTTGGTGCTTGCTTGGCCAGTGGCAGTGGGCGTGTTGAGTACCGCGTCGCAGTCGAATGAATCGCCGCCGATGATTGGCGTTGTTGGCAGTGCAGAGCGAACGGACTTCAGCACCGCAGTGATGTCCTCTGGCATGCAGGCAACAAAGATGAAGTCAGCGTTGTTCGCTGGCGCAACCAGGTGCGGCGCGATAGCGGGCGCGGGGGTGAAGCTGAGGTCAAACTCCGCAACGACAGTGCCGCCGAGTTGGTTACCCATGTGGCTTCGGAAGAAGCTTGCCAATGTGCGTGTGTATTCATGGCGCGAGTCAAAGATGACCAGTGTGCGCTTCCCGAAACGTGCGGCGGCAAAGTCGGCGGCGGCGATGGCTTGTGCGTCATCGCCAAAGCATGCAAGGAATGTGCCAGCACCGCAGCGGGCAGGCAGCTTTGGATCAGTTGCGCCGATCACCACGAAGGGTTTACCCAAGCGTGTGAATTCAGGAACGGCAACCAGCGCGGGGTCACTGTCGGTGAAGCCGATGCCAATGGTGTTGCGAACGGCGGCGGCGCGAGCGGTTTCCGTGGCGCGCGCGGAGGAGCTCTGCGTATCGATGCACTCGGCGTCGAAGCGAAGTGTGGATGCGCGATTGTGTTCAGTGATGGCCAGTTGCGCGCCGCGCATGGCGGTAAGACCGACGGGCGACATGGGTCCGGTCTCGGCGGCGAGGACGGCGATGTGGGTGGGCGTGGACGCTGGCGCGGGCGTTGCGTTGGGTGTGTTCTGGGTGTTGGTTGCGTTCGGTGTGCAGGCTGCGGCGAGGCATGCGCCGGTGATGGCGGAGGCGCGGATGATGGTGACGACGCTGGTGCGAACGGCATACATTTGGGCTTGCATGTGGGGGATCGTATGAAGCGTCGTGCCGATGCTGTTCGGCCCCGTTGGGCTGGGATGTAGGCAACGTCCGCCGTGTTATCAAGTTGCAGTCACCCCTTGCGCACGCTGTCGGGTGTGACTACAATCTCTCTTTCCGAGATCGGGCGCGCGCGAAGTTCGAAGTAGCCGGTTGCGCGCCCGACCGGAGGTTTTGCGGGTGTAACTCAGTGGTAGAGTGCCACCTTGCCAAGGTGGACGTCGAGGGTTCGAGTCCCTTCACCCGCTCTCAAGCTTGAAGCCGAAGGTATTTGCCTTCGGCTTCTGCGCTTTTTGGGGGCCAAGCCCCTCGCCAAAAAGACAGATCCCGCGGGCCGAATACACGACCCGCGGGATCCGATTTCAAACTACACCAACGTCGGCATCAGGCGCGACGACGGCTGCGGATCGCCAGCGCGAGACTTGCGAAAGCGGCCACGCCCGGGGCGGGGACCAAGATCGCAGTGCCGAGCGAGCCGATGTTGCCCAACGCATCTGTAGACACGAATCCGACCTGCGTGCCGATCGTTCCGACGGTGCTCACCACAGCCGAATAGTTCGGGTCGATCGCACCCTGCGCATCCCAGCCCCAGAAGAAGCTGGAACCAGTGGTCGCGGCGCCGAAGCTGACCTGGTTCACGTTGACGCTCAGGTCGTTGAAGACGCAGACGCCGTCGCCGCCGGAGCTCAGGCTGACCCCGCTGCCCGAGTAATAGCCGACCTGCACGCCGGCGAGACCGCCCCAGAAGGTGCGGAAGGAGGCGACGCCTGCGCCGGCTGTAGATTCGATGAAGATCGCCGACTCACCGGCGCCGAGCGAGCTGATGCCGCTGAGCGCAACTGCGGCGGCGATGTTGAAGGAACCATCGTCCATCTTCCAGCCGGTGAGGCTCACGGCGGAACTGCCGTTGTTGGTGACCTCAAACCAGTCGGGAGTTCCGCCGGTGCCGCTCGAACTCATCACCTCGGTGATGACGATGCCGGCGTGCGCGGCGGGAACAATGACAGACGTGACCACGAGGGCCGAGAGAAGGGAGTAACGCATCGAGATGTCTCCGAAAGAGGAAAGGGAAAGAGAACCGAAGCAGAAGACGAATGCCCGTGGACGCTTCAAACGCCACGTTGCCCCTTGAACCACACCTCCGTATCCAATCAAAGTAAGCCACCTCTGTGAGCAACGCGTTCAGAACCGATGCAGTTGCCGTTCGGACATTGTTCGAATTGTTCAGCCCCATCGAGCCAGAAGGAAGGCAAGGTCCAAGCCGTCAATGAAGCCGTTTCCGTCCAGATCGGCAGGGCACGATGACGTGCACGGTCCCCACGTGGCCAGGAGCAGGGCAAGGTCAAGTCCGTTGACGATGCAATCGCCATTCAGGTCTCCGATGCCATCACAAATGGCGTTCACCTGGAAGACCGACAGTGTGCCGCTGACCTCGTTCGCCACAAGTACCAGCGGATAGCCGTTCGGCGATTGCGCAGCAGGGACGAAGCACACGCCCTCGGAGCCAAGGTCGCCGGCGTTGCCGCTCGATGGAAGTGCCGTGAAGATGCGACTGTTCAGGTAACCCTCGAAGCTTGGCGATGTGGGGTTGTCCACGCAGAAGGCGAACAAGCCACCGATCCGCTCCGCGACGCCGAAGACAAACTGGTGCCCCGCAACGACGCCGACAGTGACGCCTTCAGGCTCCGGACCCTTCGAGCGACTGCGATTGTCGCGCGTGTTGTTGGTGTGGCTTGCGTTGAAGTACAGCGGATACGTGGATGCCGTCACCTGCTCAACCAGATCGCCGGAATCCCACACACGGCTGCCGTCCGCGGCCCAGATGGTGAAGCCACG
>DBCE01000011.1:0-200 GCA_002292895.1 Phycisphaerales bacterium UBA966 | reverse complement strand
TCCTTGCGGATCTGCAGGCGGCCCAAGCGCGCGTTGCCACGCAGCCAAGTGCGTCCGGGGAACACGTGCTTATCAAGCGTGACTGCAGAGACCGTGGTGCCATCGACGAAGCTGCCCCACTCGCGCGCGTCGCCCTCGTTGGCGGTCACGTAGTAATCCTGTCCGCTCGACCGGAACGCGGCGATCGCGTCCGGCATGTA
>DBCE01000158.1:10471-10628 GCA_002292895.1 Phycisphaerales bacterium UBA966 | reverse complement strand
TGCTGCTGCGCATGCCATTCAGTCGGACGACATGCCGGATGAACTCCGGTCTGCGCTGATGAGCGCGCTGACGGCGATCGTGGCTGACGAAGGCATTGCCGCGCACGTCCGTGATGTGGCGCGTGCGGCAATCAATGCATCGAACAACAAGTGATGA
>DBCE01000158.1:928-10367 GCA_002292895.1 Phycisphaerales bacterium UBA966 | reverse complement strand
CGCTCGCAACGCAGAATTACTTGTTTGGCTCTTCAGGATCCGTCGCTGGATCAGCCTGCGGTGGAACCGCTGGATCCGCGGCGGGGTCGCCCGCGGGAGTTGGGGCTGGGTCAGCACCCGGTGCTGCAGCCGGATCACCAGCGGGAGTTGGTGGAACCTCAGCGGCGCCATCCGGCGCATCGGCAGGTGGGGCATCGCCCGCAGGGGCCGCATCAGTGGCGGGAGCGGCATCGCCCGTTGGCGCTGCATCACCCGCAGGTGCAGATTCGTCCGTGGTTGCCGCGGGCGCAGGTGCAGCGGTGGCGGGCACTTCAATGCCCAGGGCTGCTGCCAACTCAGCGATCGATCGCAACATCGGGGCGCCGGCGCCTGACTCAACACCCGAGAGCGCATCGCGCGCTTCCACCAGCGCAGCCTTGGCGTTTCCTGCCAACTTGTCGCGCTGGGCGCGTAGTTGTGCCTCACCATCACCAACCGGTGCGCCCATCGATTGAGCGGCGGCCATCAGCGACATCGCTTGGTCCACAGCATCCATCTGAATGGCCGCAAAGCGAGCCTTGGCAATGGCAATGGCTGCTTGATCGGTTGAGTTCTTTGCAGTCAAGCCATCGCCGTTGATGTTCTCTTCTACGTTCTTCAGGGCGGGCTGGAAGAGTTCCGTCTCCAGCGTGGTGAAGTCCTTCATGAGCGCAGCAGCTTCAGCACCCAGTTCACGGGTTCTCTTCATGGCAGCACTGGCGCGGGCTTTGGCGCCGACTTCAGCCTTACTTGACTCATCAATGCGGTCAGCAAGGAACTTGTTGGTATCCGCAATTTCCGCGTTATCCTTGGTTGCCATATCGACGATGCGAACCGTGCTTCGGTACGGCTCCGCTTCGCGGTCATCGGTGCTTGCATCCACGCGCAGCGTCTGCGCGGCATCAAGCTTGCTGCGTGCGTCAATCATCAGTGGCAGCGCAGCGGACGGAGTGCTGGTGGCAGCCTTGGCGCGGAGCGTCTGGATATCAATATCAAGCGATTCCGCGCTCGATTCCTTCTCATTGATTGCTGCATCAAGTGGCTGCAGCGCCGTGCGCGCGGCATCCGCGCGGTCAGTTTCCGCGGCAACACTTCCGTCAAACGCAGACTTTGCGCCTTGCGAAGCCTTGGTCCGGGCAGCTGCTTCTTGCGTCGCTTGCAGATCGCCGGATGCATCAATGGAACGGATGGCGGCCAAGCGTTCGGCAATGCCACTGGCGATGGCGGACTTCAATTGCGAAATCCGCTCAAGGTCCATGAGGTCAAGCATCATGGCGTCGCGGCGCATACGGATGGCAAGTGTCTTGGCTTCTTTGCGTTGCGAATCACTGCCCGCAGCGGAGGTCACTTCGGTGGCAAGTGCGCGCAATTCCTTTGCCGCATCAGCGGGTGCAAGAAGTCCCTGAGCAAGTTCCTTGGCTTCGCCGCCTTCCACGGGCAGTGTCTTGGACACGGCATCGGGGGAGTAGGTGATGCGGCTGGAAATGCCACGCGCCTTGGCGGTGACCTGGGTGATCTTCTTGGCGCCTTGCTCGGCAGGCGACGGAGTATGCAAACCGTTGCACGCTGGCAGCGCAGTGGACATCAGGAGGGTGGCGGCGGCAAGAATGCGTGCTCGGTTCATGGTTCGAATCTCGTGATTGGCGCCAAGGAGGCGCGAGTGAGGCGCCAATCAGGCGCGAGTGTGTCGGCAAAGCGGCAATTTACCCGCATGATGCATGGGGCGAAACGGGGGGCGGTCAGCGGTCCGGGCCGTCCACGGTCGGCACCGCTTTGTCGACCGCATCAAGCTTGGGAGCGACGTATTTCACCGGATATTCCGGCCGTGGCTGGTACATGGAACGAATCCAGTCGAGGGTGTCTTGCAGCAGCTGTGGGGTGGTGGTGCTGAGGACTGGTCGCCAACCCTTGACGTCCGGATGCGGGTAACGCGCCGATGAGCGTGCCATGGCGTACTGGATGAGCAACGAATTGGGCGGATCCTCAAAGTTGATCACCGGTTTGCCGTCCACCTTGAAGTTGAGCAGCGTCAGCAGGTTGGTGTAACGAATGCGCTGATCTTTGGCATTGCCCGTGTACAGGAAGAATCGCCCCGCATCCACGCCGCCGTGGCAGCGACTGGTAGCGCAGTTTGAGATGAGCCACGAGTTGTGAACGCGGGTCCGGAACTTGGCTACCGAAGTGGGGTCTTCCTCTACTTCAATGTAGTTGTAGAGGTCGCGTGCCTTGAGGTCAAACATCAGCCGAGCAATCTCCACTGAACTCTTCGAATAGAGCGCGTTTCGTTCTTGAGTGGTTGCAGGAACCAGGGCGCTTGAACCGTAGCGCAGGATGAGCTGCCGAACGCCTTCCGGTGACACCGTCAATCGCGGTGGATCTTTGAAGTCAATCTCATACACGCGAACCAAGTTCACATCTTCGTTGGACAGCAGATCCTTGGGAAGCATCTCACGCGTGGTGGGCGCGCCGCGCGGCGTTTGCTTTGCGGAGTTGCCGCCGTCATTGGCAGCCTGTGTTTGTTCGGCTGCAGCGGCGGCGGCATCGGCGGCCTTGTTTGCAGCCTTTTTCTGGCTGAGTTCCCTGGATTCTTTGACCGCCAACTCCAGCTTTACTCGGGCGTTGATTTCGCGCAACATCTCGCGCGCTTCTTCAACATCGCCGTCGCGTAGGAGCGCTTCCAGCTCAGTGATGGCAAGGTCAAGCCGATCTTGGTCAGCAAGCCAACGGGCAAGGCCGAGTCTTCGTCCATGTTCTTCAGGCGCGATGGCTGCTTTGATGCGCGCGTACCGCGTCTCAAACTGCAACTCCAACATGACGCGGTAGACCTTCTCGCGCGGAACACGGCCGCGCACACTGTCTACTTGGAACTCAACTTCTTCAAGCGAGTCCTTGAGGATTTCACCGCGCACGATGGTGCCATCACGCAGTTGCACCAAGCCGCGTTGCCCGGGCTTTGGATGGACCAGTTCAATGATGTCAAGCACCTTCGCTTTGTTGAAGGTGCGCGTTTCAAGTCCGTCCGTGACGGTGATGATGAGGTCGGTCTCGCTCACCACCGTTCCGCCAAACTCTTTCCAGCGATCGATGAAGATCCAGACCTGATGAATCGGCTCCGGCTCGGTGCTGGGCGTTGGTGGGCCAACAAGTTCTTCGCTGGGTACCGGTGATCCGGTGAGCGGCGCGGGCGTTGTGCTCGCCGCTGGCGCCACTGGTGCATCGTTCACTGGCGTCGTCTGGGTGGCGACCACTGGTGCCGCGGGCGCATCCACCACGGGCGCCGTCTGCGTGACCACCACCGGCGCCGCCGGGGCGGGCGCAGTCTGCACAAGCAGGGCGGCGATAGCAGTCAGGAGTGGCATTCGGGGGATTGTCGCACGAATGGTTCGTTTCCGCCGGGGTCCCGGTTGCCCGGGGGTGCCGGGATGCGGCTCCTTCCGGACATTGAGCCCAACCCCCGCGGCAACTACGCTCCGCGCCTCCCCTTGGCGGCACGTGCTGCTGCCAGTGGGGGGCTTCGGCTGTTCCGCGTTGCGCAGTGCGCAGCCGAGCGGCGTCGCCCGTCACCCTGAGGCGCCTTGCGCCCCGAAAGGATTGTCATGAAGCTTGGAGTCATGTCAGCGCTCTTTGCCGGCCGCACCCTTGAAGACGTTTGCGATTACATCGCCGACGTCGGCCTGGGCGCCATTGAACTCCCCGTGGGCGCGTGGCCCGGCAAGCCGTACTTTGATCCAAAGAAGGTGCTCGGCAGCAAGAAGGAGCAGGAGCGCATCAACGCGCTGCTCAAAGATCACGGACTGATCTGCTCTGCGCTGGCAGTGCACGGCAATCCGGTGCACCCAGAGAAGGGCTTCGCCAAGAAGCATCACGATGACTTCATCACGGCCGTTGAACTGGCACCAAAGCTTGGTACCGACATCGTCATCACCTTCAGCGGTTGCCCCGGCGGCAGCAAGCAAGACCGAACACCCAACTGGGTCACCTGCCCATGGCCGAACGATTTCCTAGAGATCCAGAAGTATCAGTGGGACACCGTGTTGGTTCCGTACTGGGCTGCGCAAGCGAAGTTTGCTGCCAAGCACGGCGTTCGAATCGCCTGGGAACCACATCCTGGCTTCACCGTCTACAACGGCGAGACGCTCATCAAACTCAGTGAACTGGCGCAGAAGAAGGCCGGAATTAAGGGCAAGCCGATCTTGGGTGCCAACCTTGATCCGTCACACTTGTTCTGGCAAGGTTGCGATCCAGTCTTGGCCGCTCGACAACTCGGCGAGGCAGGGCTGCTCTTCCACGTGCATGCCAAGGACACGGAGCTTGATCGTCACCAAGGTCCACTCAATGGATACTTAGACGCCAAGCCGTACAGCGATCTCAAGGGCCGCGCATGGAATTTCCGCGCTTGCGGTTGGGGCCACGGCACCGAGTTCTGGCGTCCGTTCATCAGCATGCTTCGTCGCCATGGTTACGACCATGTGCTCTCCATTGAGCATGAAGATGCCATGATGTCCATCGATGAAGGCTTCGAACGCGCCGTTGCATTCCTGCAAGAGTGCATCGTTGAGGAGAAGCCCGCCAATCCGTGGTGGTTCTGACCGATCCGGCTTAGTCCGGCAGTGGCGTGGTTCGAACATCGTTGGCGCGGCTGATATCGACGGTCCAACTCACTGTCGTGGCCTTGGGGCCGCGTGCGGAGGCGGGCACCTTGAGGTCCCAGCGCAGGATGCCCTGCGTCATCCGTCCGTCCACGTAGCGCTTGTCGGTGCTGAGGGCCGGCGCAACATTGCTGACCTTCACGTCAATCTTCTCATTGAGGCTGATTGGTCGGCGGTCATAGAGTTCCACGTTGACCTCACGACCACTGCCGTTATCAAGCGTGATGCGATCGTTCCACGTGGTCACTGTTGATCCACCAAACAAGCCGCTGCTTCCGGTGTTCTTGGAGAGCACTTCACGGGTCGCTCGGAGCGCGCGGTCGGGGCCGAAGAAGACTTTGAATTCATCCTTCGGTGCAACGGACGGCATGGCGGTATCGCCAATGAAATCACCGCCCATGAAGACCTGCGCATTTCCTGGCAATAGTTGGAACGCGCTGCTGTTGGTCATGTCACCACGCAGGAATACGCTCTCAGAAATGATCGGCGCCGCCACATACATGAACTTGGCAGTTGGCTCAAAGGCACCAATGCGAGTGCGCTGTTTTTTGGACGCGTCCGTTGGAATGGTGACGGGGCGGGGAATTTCAAAGGAAACAGCAGTGCCGGTTTCTTGAACGGTGGCAACTGCGGAGAGTTTTTCCAGTTCCAGGCGCACTGCGTTCTCGTTTTTCTCCATGGGTCGCGACATGGCCATCGCCATGGGTGCCGACGGTGCCGCGTCATAGACAGCGGTGGGAGCTGGCGCACCGGCAGTCACCGGCGGCATAGGCACCACCACATCCACGTACCACGGATCCACTGCTGGTGGGCTTGACGCGCGCGTTGGCTGCGCGGTGGAGAGTGAGAGTTTCACATCCTTCCAGTCTTCACCGGTGCGCTGAGAAACCAACGCGTCGTATTCCACGGTCACGCCAGTGCGGTCGCCCGCAGCGCGCACGGCGTAGGCAGGCTCCCACGTGGCATTTCCAACCAGGTAGGTGAGTTCCACATCCACGCTGCATGACTCCGGAATAGCCATCAGCACCAATGCGCTGCGCTCGGTGCGATCAGCACCACCGAGTGACTCAAGTTGCTGCTTTGCTACTTGCAATTCGCGCGCCAGCATTTCGTCGCGCTCGTTCTGTTCACGCGCAACGCCAAGAATGCGTTCTTTTTCAGTGTGAACAAACTCAAGCTGCTTGGCGACGGCGGCTAGGTCGACGGCCTGTGTGGCGCCGTCGGCGGTTGCGGACGCGGTCGCGCGGACGCCAATCTGGTCAATGAGTTTGTCATGTTGCGCCAGGAGGGCGCGGTCTTGTTTCAGAAACTCAATTTTCCGCAGGAGATCTTGGACCTTCTCTGCAAGTGCAATCCCCTCAGGGGAACTGGAAAATGCGACGCGCGGGGTCTGTGAGTACTCCACGGCCAGCAGCTTGGGCGCACTCTTCAGTGTTGCTCCAGCAGCTGCATTCACCTTCGCCTGCAACGATCCCGCTTGCACTTCAGCAGGAAGGTTAGAGATGCGCAGTGACCACAGCCCTTGCTTGAATTCGCGCTGCACGGCGCGGGTCACGGCTGCGCGGCCGGGATACAAGGTGACGGCGCGAATGGTGCCATTGTCAGACGCGTTCTGCATGGCAACATCTGGATCGATGGCCACGGTTGACTGTGCCAACGCAGAAGGCGCGCCCGCCAAAGCAGCGAGGGATGTGGCAATGAAGAGTGTGTGCAAGGTGTGCTGGTACATGGTGGTGTCCGGTGGAGTTCGTATGCGATGTCAGTCGGGCAGCGCAGTGATTTCAATGTCCTTGGCGCGCGTCGCTTGCACGGTCCATGTCACTGGGAGCGCTGCGGGGCCGCGTGCCGATGCTGGCACTGAGATGTCCCAGCGCAAGATGCCAGTCTTCTGCGGTCCGGCGGCGTACAACGCATCTTTGGAAAGTGGCGATGAAAGATCGGCGATCTTGATTTCCACTTTCTCGTTGCGGCTGACGGCGCGGCGGTCAAGCAGCTCCACTGCAATATCGCGGCCGGTGCCGTTATCAAGCTTGATGCGATAGTTCCACGTGGTGGCAATACTTCCGCCAAACAATCCGGCAGCGCCGGTGACCTTGGACATCACCTCACGCGTGGCACGCACGGCGCGGTCGGGCCCAAAGAACACTTTGAAATCAGACTTTGGAGCCACCGATGGCATGGCAGTCTCGCCAATGAAGTCGCCGCCCATAAAGACTTGCGCAGTGCCCGGGAGCAACTGGAACGCGGACGCGTTGGTCAGGTCGCCGCGCAGGAACACACTGTCAGTCACCAGTGGTTGCGCCGCGTAGACAAACTTTGCATCCGGCTCAAACGAAGCGATGCGCGTGCGCTGCGAGCGCGTGCCGTCGCTGGGCACGCTGATGCGGCGCGGCAGTTCAAAGCTTGCGGCGATGCCTGCTTCTGAAACGCTGGCGGCGCGCGCGAGCTGTTCAAGCACGGCGCCTTGCTCGCCATCATTGTCATCGGCAGCGCCAGGTTCGCCTGCAGAACCGTAGGCCCCACCGGTACCCATTCCACCGCCACCCGGCCCGCGGCTCCGCCCGGGCTTTCCAGCGCGACGGAACTTGGCTTGATCCTTGTACTTCTCCTCGCCCATCTCCATGCCGCCCACCATTCCGCTGCTATCGCCTGGGACACCGGCGTACATGGGCTGCTCGATATCCACATAGACCGGTTCCACTTCACTTGGCTGCGCAGCCCGCACTGGATCCGCGGTACTGAGGGATACCCGCACATCCTTCCACTCTTCGCCGGTGCGCTGGGCAATCATCGCGTCGTACTCAATGGTGGCACCACTGCGATCACCAGCAGCACGAATGGAATATGCGGGTGCCCATGATGCTTTCGGCACCATGTAGGTCAGGTCCAGATCAAGCGGGGTGGCTTGCGGCGCGGCAATCTTCACTACAGCGGTTCGCTGCGTGCGACCAGCGCTTCCTTGTTGCGCCATGGTTTGTTCGAGCACTGCGATTTCTTTCGTCACGGCGTCTTCGCGCTGAGCGAGCGTTCGCGACATTTCAATCACGCGCATTTTTTCGGCATTCACCCACGCGAGGCCTTCGATTGCCTTGGCAGGGTCTGCCTTCGCGGTACCGCCGTCGGCAGTGGCGTTGGCGGTGATGCGCGCGGAAACTTGGTCGATGTGGGCGCTGCGCGTGGCCAGTTGTGCTTGGTCCTGTTTGGTGAACTCCAAACGTCGGCGCGCTTCCTTCAGTCGTTCCGCGAGATCGATGCCTTCTTTGCTACCTGCAAATTCAATGCCGGGTGTCTCTTCAAATTCCACGCCAAGGAGTCGCGGACCGGACGGATTGGGGGCATCGCCAGAGCGCACCTTGGCTTGTAGTTGCGCGCCGTTCACGCCCGCTGGCAGATTGGTGACGCGAACAATCCAGAGTCCCTGCGCCAGATCTTGATGAATGACGCGCGTCACCGCAGCGCTGGTTGGGTAGATCACCACGCGGTCGATGGTGCCGGCATCGGAGATCGTCTGCGTTGGCAGATCTTGCGCGCTGGCAGTTGCTGCAGTCAGCGCGGCACATGCCAGGAGCAGCAATGAAGAAGCGGGACGACGGATAGTGGCAGGGCGATCGAATACGAGCACAGGAATCCTCCGGTGCGCAGGGTACGGCGCAACGGGGTCGCATGTACAAAGTGCCATCCCAGCCGCGTTAGTCGAAATCTTCCAGCGCGGCGCGGGTTCCGGCCCGTGCCAAGAGCTCGGCAGCGCGGGCTGCGCCCGGTGCGGTGGAACCCTTCAATTGCTCCACCAGTCGGCGGTTCTCGTCGCGCTTGCGCAGGTAGCGCAAGGACAACGCCGCCACCGCGTCTGGCTCCACGCCTTCCAAGAAGTTGACGCCCTCGCGGTAGACGATGCCGGACGCCAAGCGCTTGGCGACCATCCAGTCCAAGTACGCCTGCGGAATGTCGGTCCAAAGCCGGTCGCCGGCAGTGTCCTGCAACTTTTGCGGGATGTGCTCACGAACCACTTGCTTGGCCAGTTCGCGGTCCGCGGGTGTCCAGGAATCCATCGCTGCGCGAATAGCGTCCGCTGCCTGATTGATGACCTTGGAGAGTTCCGTGGAAAGTTCAGTGAGCGGAGTGTGCGGATGACGACGGCCTTCCGCCATCAACAGTTCCGCTTCAAAGCGGGCCAGCTCACGCAATTTCACCAACACTTGTTCGACAAACTCAGCCTTGATGGACATGAAGCTCTTCTCATCAAGCAACATGCTGGCGCCGATTTCATAACTGGAGCAGATCACGCCGCACTTGTTGGCGCTGGAGTCCTTAAAGATCAGGCAGCCCGCTGCAAAGAGTTCCTTGCGCGCGCCCGGAGTCAGGAAGAGATTGGCTCCCTCCACGATGATCGGGGCGGACGGCTTTCCGTCTTTGGTCAGGTAGTCGCGCCAATTGCTTTCGTTGATCGTGGCTGGTCGGCCACCGCCCGGAATGAACGCGTCAGCCTTCAAGCGGTTGTGCAGTGTGTTACGAATCATCACACCGCCGGGCGCTTCCACCGGCACCACGGCGCCATGTTTGCCGAGTTTCTTAGGGTCAAACTTGGCAATTGGCAGCGCCTCTTTGAAGAGACGCAGCAGTTCGGTGTGGTCAAGTCCGTCTGGATCCTCGCCAACGCCGCTACCGTCAGCAATGCCAACGATGCGAGCATTGTTTCCGTAATCACGGTCAAGAATGCGGATCATGTTGCCGGCGACGTCGCCGTCGGGGCCACCGGTGATCTTCACGGTAAA
>DBCE01000158.1:0-810 GCA_002292895.1 Phycisphaerales bacterium UBA966 | reverse complement strand
GCGCCGGGCTTGGAACTCATGAACGCATCGGGCATGGCGTACTTACGCGCACGAGCACGGGAGACGATCCACTCAATGTGATCAGGGGTGATGTTCTCATCTGGCCCCAAGTAAATCAGTTCACGACTGCCGAAGCGATCCACTACTTGCTTGCGCACCGCCGGATCGTCAGTAATGAGATCAAGCAAACTGTCCACGAAGCTCTTCACGCAGCGGGTGATGTCTGACTCGGGTTCCAAGAGAATGGCAGCCTTGGCTCCGCCCTCTGGAATGTCCTTGTTTTTCTGCTGTTGCGCCCAGGAAAGCCCATACACCTCATCGAAGACGCGTTCGCGTTCGCGTGAGTGTTGCGCAGCGTTGGATGGCTTCACCACACGCAAGCCACCGCGAGCGATTTCCTTGAAGCGGTTGTGGAATCCAAAGAAGCCGCGGCCAATGACAAAGAAAGTTCCGTACGGAAGTTCCGGACGTCGATCATCGCGCAAGTACGAAGGATCGATGCGCATTGAGAGACCAAAGCGCTTGGCAAGGAAGAAATTGGTTCGGAAGGTGGCCTCTACTGCATCAAGGAGTGCCACCAAGATGGTTGCGGTTCCTTCCGGATCATCCTTGGTGCCGATATCAGCACGTAGGGCGGCGGCGCGCTTATTGAAGTGCGCATCGTCAAGCGGTGCCGCGGGGTTGAAGCGCGCGCGGAACAGATCCGCGATCTGCCGGGTAATGGTGATGGTGCGCTCCGCCGTTGCCAGAATGCGCTCAATGGAAAACAGCAGGCGGTCGCGGTGCACCAGGTGCTGATGCGAAAGTGTG
>DBCE01000216.1 GCA_002292895.1 Phycisphaerales bacterium UBA966 | reverse complement strand
TCAAACTGCATAAACCACGTGTGCATTGTTTCCATGGCACGTCGGCGCAGGCGTGATGCTTGCAGCAATTCAATGGCTGGAATGAACCACGCTTGGCGGAACGAATTTGGCCACGCCTCATCAGCCTGCCACGCGAGCGCGTCATCCGTATTTCCGCGGGTCAGTTCTTCAAAGGCCGCTGCGCCCTCGGCGACAACCGGCAGCATGAGGGCGCCGGAATCCACTTCCGGTGGTTTCACTTCAACAAGGACTGCCCCTGCTTCGCGGAGCGCATCAAGAACGGGTTGATAGCCGGTCGCTGCATCGCCTGCAAACCACTCCGGGACATAGGCAACACGCAGGCCGCGCGCGTCTTGGCGCATCGACCAGTGATACGGTTGCAAGACACTGGATGCATCGTGCGGATCGAATCCATTGATGGCGCCCAGCACGATCCCGCAGTCAGATACATGGCGTGCAATGGTGCCGATTTTGTCCATTGACCACGTCAGTGCCATGCATCCCGTGCGTGGCACTCGGCCGAAGGTTGGTCGCAATCCACTGACGCCACACGTTGTGCACGGACTCACAATGGAGCCGAGTGTTTCCGTACCGATGGCAAACGGAACGATTCCGGCAGCCACGCTTGACGCGCTGCCAGCGCTTGACCCGCTTGAGCCTTGCTCGGGATTCCATGGGTTGCGGCACGTGCCGCCGAACCACATGTCTCCGTAGGCAAGTGCACCAACGGCAGTCTTGGCAGTGAGTACGGCGCCGGCGCGGTCGAGTGCGTCGATGACCCATGCATTGCTGGTGGGAACGCGCTCTTTCCAAGGCTCCGCGCCCCAGGTGGTGCGTATGCCAGCGGTATCAAGCAGGTCCTTCGCTGCATACGGGATGCCGTGGAGTGGCCCACGAACGTTGCCCGCGCGCAGTTCCGTGTCCATGGCACGCGCACGTACGAGCGCTTGTTCCCGCACCACGGTAATGGCGCAGAACAGTGTTGGATTGAGGCGATCAAATCGATCAAGCGCCAACGTCGTCAAGCGCTCACTGCTGACAACTTGCGCGCGCAACATGGCGGCAAGCATCGGGATTGATTCATAGTTCAGCTCTTCGTCAGTTGGCGTACGCACTGCCAGTTTGAATTGCGGTGTTTCAAACGGATCACCTTCAGTAGTGACTGCTGCCGCTGGCATTCCGGGAAGCTCGGCACGAAACACTTCTGCGGGCGCCAGTTGATTGGGCAGGTACCCCAGTGCTGCGCGATCGTGGAACTGCGCGCGCAGGGAGTTCACGGTGCGCACGATCTGCGCGCGTTCCTTCTCTGTGAAGGTGATGCCAGCAAGTTTTTCTGCTTCCGCCAGCGTGTTGGCGGTGACTTCGGAATTCGGCGTGGTGCTCGCCGAGTCTGATGGCGCTGGAACAGCAGTGGTGCTGTCCGGCGGTGCTGATGTTGCGAGCGAGGCGCCCGCGGCGGCGGACGACGCAAACGAAGCGCCGTAAGCGGCAAGGGCGGTTGCCTGCACAAGAAACGCGCGTCGCTCAGTCGGCTTCATGCCGAAAGGCTACTTAGTTGCGGGGCCTTGGCGACCGCCGTGCCGTTGCGACTGAGGTGGCGAATTACTTCAGCGCACCGCGGCGCCGTAGTTCGGCTTCCGCTTCGCGGTACTCAATTTGCTGTTGGGCATCGGTCTTGGCCGGATTGCGGTACAGCCACATGGTGTTCATGAGTTCAAGGTTTGGGTACCACGGCTTGTCCATCCAGTAGATGGACGGACCAACGGGCTCGTTGGATGCGCTGTTCCGTGAGGCCATCGTCGGAGCTGGTCGTGCGTCTGAAGCAGCAAGTGCGCCCGCGCGAGCGGCACGTTCTGCATCGGCTTCGGCGCGGGCTTGGGCGGCCTGCCGCTTGAGTTCATCGCGCTCGGCCTTTAGTTGCTCAGTGCTCTCGCGTGTTGCCGAAAGTTCCGCCTGGGTCTTGCGATGCATGTCCGCAGCCTTGGCGGCCGCGTCAGCCTGTCGCTGGAGTTCAGCATTCTCCTTGGACAGCCGCTCATGCTTGGAGCGATGCGTCTCAATCTCGGCTCGGCTGCTCGCCGACTGCTCAACCAACTTAGAGGCGTTGGCATCCGCGGCGGCGGCAGACGCCTGCGCGCTTGATTCTGCTGCCTTGAGTTTGACCTCTGCATCCTTGGCCTTGCCCGCATAGTGAATGGTGGAAGCCAACAAAGCGATGAGGAGAACAACAAGGACGACGATGCCGGTAGTGCGTAGGTTCATGGGGGTTGCCTGAGTAGTCGGGCATTGTCGAGCGGGGCGGCGGCTGTGTCAAACGTCCGTGGACGTGTCAAGCCACCGTAAATGTGTTAAACCCCCATGAACGTGTCAAATGCGTGGTGTTGGCCCGATGCCGGTTCTTGCCATTTGAATTCCCGCTATGTTGGAGTCAATATGGGACGCACTCCACATTGCTACATGCTGCTGTTGCCGCTCCTCCTTCTTGCTGCTTGTAGTTCTGATGGATTCAAGATGGTTGCACAGTCGCACTCCATTGCGTATCGGTTTGATCCCGATCCAAAGGCGCTGCTCCTATCGGTGCCGCCATCATGCGCAGCTGTTCCGGCGGAGGCGCCGTCGGCTCCCGGTTATTCCGCGCTGACCAGCATGGCGTTTCACAGCGCGCTGGTGAAACAGAAACATGGCGAGACAGTGCTTGATGCGGGTATTGCTGCTTCGCGGATTACCAAGGCGGGGCTTGCAGATGATTGGCACGCGCTCGCTATTTCGTATCGCGACTCTGGCGTAATGGACAATGAACGCTTGGGAAAGATTGGCAAGGCGCTTGGTGTTCGATACATCTTGGTTCCAACCCTTGCTGGTGTGACTACGAACTTCGGACCCCGCCTTGACTTTCTGGGGCTTACCCTGGGTCGTACATTCTGGACAACGGTGGACATAGCGCTGCAACTGTGGGACACGTCAAGCGGCGATTTAGTGTGGCAGTCGACCGCTAGTTGCACTGCAGCGGCCGAGGTGGTGGTTGCAACGCGTGTATCCATGAGGACTGCCATGGAATCGAGTTTCTTACTCATGATTGACGATCTCGTGCAGGGGCGCTCGGAGTCAGTGATGACCGCGGAAGTCCCAGCTGCGAAAGTCAGTGGCGATGTAGTGAAGTAAGACGTACAGCGCGGGGCGTTCTCATGGCTTCTATACTCGCGTAGATGTCGCATTCAATTTCCTTCCGTACGGCAACTGCTGCTGATGTTCCTGCGTTGGTCGCGCTCATTGAAAGCGCGTACCGCGGCGAAGTCAGCCGCGCGGGGTGGACCACTGAAGCGGACCTTCTG
>DBCE01000086.1:3920-4595 GCA_002292895.1 Phycisphaerales bacterium UBA966 | reverse complement strand
GCCCACAAACCAGATGGGCATCGCAGAGAGAACCACTGCCGCAAATCGCACAAATCGACGCGGTGGCCAGAGCAACTGCAAGGGATTTCCGCGCGGCACATCCTGGGTTTCGGTGCTGCGAAACAAGCCGCTCTCTACAACGCCCACCCGCAGCGCGAGCAACGCAAGGCCCATGATTCCGCCAATCAGGTAACACCACTTCCACTCGATGTATGTACCAACGATGCCCGCAGCCACCGCGCCGGAGAGCCCCACCGCCGCAACGATAGTGGTGCCAATTCCGCGCTTGGCAGTGGGTAGCAATTCGGCAACCAAGGTGATCCCCGCACCAAGTTCACCGGCCAGTCCAAACCCTGCCACGAACCGGAGTACTTCGTACTGCCACACGTCCGTTACGAACGCGTTCAGAATGTTGGCCACCGAGTAAAGAACGATCGACCCAAACAGCACCTTGATGCGGCCGAGGCGGTCGCCAAGCATTCCAAATGCAATGCCCCCGAGAAGCATTCCCACCAGTTGAATGTCGAGCAAACGCTTGCCAACCAGTGTCAGCTGTTCTGGGTCGGTGATCCCAAGCGCCTTGAGGCTGGGGATTCGGACGATGGAGAACAGCACCAGATCAAAGAGGTCAACGAAGTAGCCAAGAGCGGCCACCAACACAGCCAGCACGGTGGC
>DBCE01000086.1:2639-3847 GCA_002292895.1 Phycisphaerales bacterium UBA966 | reverse complement strand
GGGGCGGGTCAGCAGGCATTGTGCCAAGTCTATTTGTATGCCGCGCGCGGTCCGTGGCAAACTCGGAAAAATCTGATTTGTTCCGGGTAACCTTCCCGCGCGCTCTGGTTCGCAAGGGAACCGCAGGCTCAATCACTATCAACTTCGAGCATCACTATGAAACACCTCACTGCTATTGCCCTGGCACTTACATCTACCCTCGCGAGCACTGCCTGGGCGCAACTCTACGACAAAGCAACTCCGGCACGAACAGCACAGGCCGAAGAGAACATTGCGGACGACACCACCGTCACCGCGAAAGACAAGCAGATGTTCGGGCTGTCATGGTTTGGCTCCGACCCAGAGAATCCCCGACCACTGTTGCAGGCGCCAGCAGAAGTTCGCAGCGAGAACGGCGTATGCAAAGCGACGGTGCACATTCGTAAACAAGTGGTGCAAGCCGGCGACCAAACACTCAATACGTCCTGCTTCAACGGTCGCTATACCGGACCAACGCTCCGCTTCCGTGCGGGCGACACCTTGGAGCTGAATGTCATCAATGATGGCGAATACAACACCAACATCCACTTCCACGGGATGCAGGTTTCGCCCGACGATTACGGCGACAGTGTGTTCACCATCATCCCGATGGGACATGAGTACACCTACCGCATCAAGATCCCGGAGTACCAGCAACCCGGTATCTACTGGTACCACGCGCACTCTCACCAGACCAGCCAGCGCCAAGTCATGCAGGGCGTCACCGGCACCATCATTGTGGAAGGCGCGCTCGACCGTTACCCAGCGCTCAAGGATGTCAAGGAGCACATCGTTGTGCTGCACGACTATCAGAAGGGTCTCAGCGGCGAAGTGGTCCTGGGAATTCAGATTTCCTGGCCGACGTACCGCTTGGTGAATGACCAGAAATTCCCTGATATTGAGATCAAACCAGGCGAAGTGCAGTTCCTGCGCATTGCCAATGAGTCAACCAACATTTACTACAACCTTGACTTCGGCGGTGAAAAATTCTGGGTGGTCGGTGTTGATGGCAACCCCACCGTGCAGATGACAGAGGCAACGCGTTGGGCATTAGGCGCTGGTGCACGAGTTGAAGTCATGGTGCGCTTTGACAAGCCAGGTCGCTACAAGTTGCACACCTCGGAGATCCGTACCGGACCAAACGGGGACGGGTACTCCGCTGAGAACCTCCTGACCATGGTGTGCATGGG
>DBCE01000086.1:586-2478 GCA_002292895.1 Phycisphaerales bacterium UBA966 | reverse complement strand
GTCCGTTACGGCGACAACGAGAAGTGGATCGTTCGCAACTCCTCTGACGAACTGCATGTGTTCCACATTCACCAGCTTGACTTCCAGATCCTGAAGATCAACGGCGTCCCGCAGCCGTTCAACATGCATAACGACACGTTCTCCATGCCCGTCCGCGGCGAAGTGGAGATCATGATTCCATTCACACGGCCGTGCGTTGTTGGTGACTTCGTGTTCCACTGCCACATCCTCTGCCATGAAGATGGTGGCATGATGCAGAAGATCCGCGTCTATGACCCAAGCAAGCCGATGCCTCCGGTGCGCCCGGGCGACGGCTACGGACCTGAGCCGGAAGATGCGCATTTGCCGCTGAAAGCCGCTGATGCCAACGCCGTTGGTGGTCCATTCGAACTGCGCGATGCGCAGGGTGCTGAGTTCACTGATGACCAACTTTCGGACGGACTGGCACTCTTGTGCTTCGGTTACACCGAATGCACTGGCGCTTGCCCCCGCAACATGGCCACCTATGCGGGTGTTGCTGACATCCTCAAGACCGAGGCCAATCCGCCAGAGTTGCGCTACGTCTTTGTTAGTGTTGACCCCTCACGCGATGAGGGCGCCAAGCTGAAGGACTACGCATCGAAGGCACCGGTTCCATTGATTGCACTCACTGGTGATCCAGAAACCATCGTGCGCACCTCGCGCACATTCGGCGCTGCGTATGAGCCACAACCAAAGCGAGCCGACGGTTCGTACACGGTTCGGCACTCCACCGACACCTGCCTCGTTGGTCCGGGTGGCCGCATCTTCAAGCGCTTTGAGCTTGGAGCTGACCCGAAGGACATCGCCGCAGCCGTCAACGAGTTTGCCACGCGTGTGCCGCGCAAGGCCGTAGCGAACGCCAGTACGAGCACCGAAGGAGGTTCCAAGTGAATATCCGAATCTCCCACCAACTCCGAGCACTCTGCGCCGCACTCCTTGCCATCGCGACATTCGCAGTGCCAAGTAACTGCTTCGCGCAGGGCGGCGGCGGCACGCCGGATCCGCGACCATTCGCACTGTTCCGTGACATGTTTGACACCTTCGGCGAGTGGCACGGACCGATCGTCAACATGGCTTACCAGCCGCAGGTTCAGTACACCTACTCCGATACCCCTGGAAACAAGAACAATTTCAACGGGACCATCTCTTGGGGTAGCTACATCTGGGTGACCCCAGAAATCAACGTCAACATCAATCTCAGTCTTGAGCAGATTGATGCGCCGAAGAAAGAAGACCAATGGTTCTTCAACGGCGAAGGCATCAATGCTGGTGACATCTGGGTGCAATGGAGCGATCAGCGAACCGGCATCTTGGCGGGACGATTCACCGCGCCGTTCGGTATCGCGCCATTGTTGCTGCCCGGACTGTTCGACCTGAACTCGGTTGGTGCTTACAACTTCGGCGGACTC
This sequence comes from Phycisphaerales bacterium UBA966, assembly GCA_002292895.1. Classification (GTDB taxonomy): domain Bacteria; phylum Planctomycetota; class Phycisphaerae; order Phycisphaerales; family SM1A02; genus UBA966. The sequence continues at coordinate 1,048 of DBCE01000086.1, read as the reverse complement.
ATGGGAACCATGGGCACACTCTCCACGGGTGACGAAGGTGGCGGTATTCACTCGTTCAGCGTTGCTGGATTTGGTATCGATACGACCTTCATGTCGCAGAGTTACATCGTCTCCACTCCAAGCCCAACGGGTCCTGGAACGGGCGGCGGCGTAGACAGTTTCTGCCTGGCATACGACGGTGTCAATATTCCACTTCTGTTCCCAACCTTGCAGGTTGCAGTGTCGTACATCGACTTTGGAACAGGCATCGGAGCGGATGCCAATCAGAAGGGTCTCGCGGCCGGATTCAACTGGCAGTACGTTATCAATGGCGACCCCACCCAAACGCTTGATGCTGGCTACATCAGTGTCGGGCCGCTGTTTGAGTACGTGAAGTTCTGGAATGTCGACGGCGTTCAGGATGCATCGAGCGACTTCTACACGCTCGGAATCATCGGAAACGCTGGCAACTGGCAGTCGGAT
>DBCE01000086.1:0-516 GCA_002292895.1 Phycisphaerales bacterium UBA966 | reverse complement strand
TGGCGTCAGCCAGTCTTGGTTACAACTTCTTCGGGCCACAGTCGCTCGTGGAGTTTGGCTACGCGTACCAGGTGCAGGATGGGAAAATCGACAACCAAGTGGGTGTCCAAGTGAGCTTCCCAATCAATGCGCTCGAGTACTTCCCTCTCTGGAACTGACCCGATACAGCGGGCTGCACACGCGCCCCCCAACCGCTTGATGCGCAATCGGTGGCTTCCCAGACTTGGGAGCCACCGATTGCTCGTATTGGGGCTGTCCCCCGAACGCCGATGGGAGCAACTATCTTTGAAGGTTGTATACGCACATCCTGAATCGCACCCCTGAAAGGAACTTCGATCTCATGGCTTCATTCATTCGCGTTGCTCCAACCATCCTTGCCTGCGTCTTCGCGGGCACCAGTGTGGCGTTTGCGTCGCAAGCGGGCACCGGTCAGGTTCCCCCAAAGAATCCGGGTGGTGCTGGTGAGCCTGGCGGCGCTGGAAAGCCCGGTGGACCCGTTGGTCCTGGCGGGGTTGG
>DBCE01000228.1:41823-42241 GCA_002292895.1 Phycisphaerales bacterium UBA966 | reverse complement strand
GTGGACCGCCAAGAGCGCGCCAACGACACCTCCACGCGCACCGCCCTGGCGGATGTGGGCGCTGAATTCACCATGCCGACCGCAGCGATCGTCACCATCGATGAGGTCATTGAGCACCTCGGCAACCGCCTGACCGACGCGGACCGCGCGCGGATCACGGATTACAGGGCGAAGTTTGGGGGAAAGTGATTCAGCCCCCCGCTGCCACTTGACACTTACTCAACTTGTGGCAAAATAAATGAATGAACGCATTCCGGAACTTTGCAGCCGTCTTGTGCGCCGCCTGTGCCGCCCACAGCGCATCCGCCACTGACATCTACACCAGCAACTTCAATGACTACGGGCAAGGCACGCTGTCGGGGCAGCTCGCGTGGATTGGGGTTGGCGGATCGTGGGCCGTCAGCGGATCCATGAACTC
>DBCE01000228.1:35301-41751 GCA_002292895.1 Phycisphaerales bacterium UBA966 | reverse complement strand
ATCGGCGGCACCGGATTGATGGTGCGCATCTGCACTGAGAAGTTCAACGCAGGACGAACCAAAGCATGGCTTGACCTTTCCAACAGCGGTAAATGGGCCACTGCAAGCGCGGGTGGCAAGGATGTACTTGAAACATCCGTCAAGATGTTCGTGCCGAGCGGGCAAGCAGTCACATCAACGTTCGGAATCATGATTGCCAGAAGTACATTCGAGACTGGCGGAGGATTTGTTGTCAGCGCGCAAACGGGCGCTATCTCATTACTGAGCGGCGGATACGCCGTCGGCAATCGAACCGCTACCGGTGTGACTGTTGCATTCAACACATGGAATGAATTTTCATATCGATGGAATGTTGTCACCGGCCGCGGCGAACTGCTCGTCAACGGCGTGTCAGTGGCAACGCACCAGACCAGCCTCTACGGCTCCGTCTACGCATCGAATCTCTTCTCCACGACCGACGCGGCACCTGGAACAGGGAATGCCTTTGCGTTCTTTGAAGACCTTGCACTGCGTGCTTTACCAACTGTGACGCCCTGCCCGGCCGACATCACGGGCGATCGTCAAGTGGATGGAATGGATCTCGCTACGGTCCTAGGTAGTTGGGGCGGACCGGGGGGCGATCTCGACGGCAACGGCGTCACCGATGGCGCCGACTTGAGCAAAGTCCTCAGCGACTGGGGCGCGTGCCCCTGAGGCACGCACCGATCTGCAAGCTGTGCCCAGTTGTCCGGACACACATGGGTGTACATCGGGAGTTAGAGGAGATCTTTCACTTCACCCCATCAAACCACCTCTTCACTTCAACCAGTGAGTAGAGGTAGACGGAGCGATGGTCTGCGTTGGGGCCGGCGTCGATGGCTTCGGAGTTGGGATGGCCGAGGGTGCGCTGGTAATCCGCGGCCATGCGGGCCACTTGCCAGGGAACGGCTTCATCGCGAAGGCTGTAGAAGCAACGGAGTGGTGCGCTCATTCTCCATCTGTAGGCTGCACCTGCATCAAGGGCTTTCCAGAATGGTTTCAGAGCGGTGCGACTATCCGTATAAAACTCCGGGAGGAAGACGCTTTCAGGCTGGGGTGGCACTTGTTTCGCAAAGTCTTCGTAGCTGATTTCGAAGCGATGGAGTTGACGAGCGAGGTTGATGTATTTCGGTTGGATGGAACCTTCGAAGTATCCGTTGAGGCTGTAGTAGGCATCGAAGGAGAGCATGAGGTTGCTGACTGCTGCGACGGCGAAGGATGCGGCAAAGGGACTGGGATTGTTGAGTGATTCAGAGATGAAGAGCAGCGGATCTGCTGGTCCGGATGCTGTTGCCACACCCGCCACTGGGATGTTGAGCAGCTCCAGGTAACGCAGGAAAGCCAGTGTGCTGTAACCACCTTGCGACCAGCCACTGATGAAGAGTTTGCCGGGCGTGATGTGTTCTTTTTCAAGTACTTGAAGCGAAGCGCGGTACATATCAAGACAGGCTTGCGCTGTGCTTTGCGCAACGAAGTACGAGTTAGGAAGAGTAGATTCCTTGGACGTGCCGAAATAATCAGCGGCGATAACGATGTAGCCCTGCGAAGCAAACTGCGCGATCATCAATTGCGTTTCCATCGATCCGGCCGGGTTGGATGGCGTCCAAGCGCGATCGAAGATGGTGCCGTGCTGATAGCTCACAATGGGTGCGTTCGGTTGAACGTTTTGTGGGATGGCGATGAGACCGTAGGCGGTAACTACTGCATCATTTTTTTCAGGAATGATGGAGGAGTAAGTGACTTTATAAAGCTTGACCCCTTGTTGCGGCTTGGCGAGGCTATCGCGAAAGTCTGATGCCTTCATAGTCCCGTTGGTCATGAAGAGATCCAGCCCCTCGCTGATGGTCCAGTTGATTTTGTCTGTTCCAAACGTATCGATGAAGGTGTATTCCACCAATGCGCCCGGTGCTGTTGCTTTCGTTACCGATGTAGTTTGTTGGGATGAGCAACTGAGGAGTGCTATTGTGATTGCAAGAGAGAGCAAGAGTTTGTTGATGTGGGATAGTGTGGGCATGGGAGGCTGATTGATAGGGTTTCGCTTTCCCAGCGTCGCGGGCGAGAGCCCGACAAGCCCACTGTGAATCATGTTTCCGCGCGATCATCGTAACGGTGCTGTGTTTCAATATAAATGCCGGGCGACAAGGTGGCGCAGTGGCGACCTTCGCTCTCGCAGCGGAGCAGTTTCCGCCATCTCCACCGCAGCGGAGCGCGCGCGCAGCGCATCACGGAATACAGGGCGAAGTTTGGGGGAAAGTAATACTGGGCGGCTCAATGAAAGAGACGCGCCCGGCAAGCGGGCGCGTCTCTCAATTCTTCATCACGGCGCACACACTCGCGCCATCACCAATGAGCGTCAACCGCGGCGGCGACGGCGTGCAGCGATGCCTGCAAGTCCGAAGATCGCGAAGGCGCCCGGCGCGGGGGCCGCCGCGGTCCCGTATATGGAGACTGCCTTCTCAATGTTCTGGACCTGCCACACCGGGCCTTGCACTCGGACCTTCTCGTTCCAGGTGTCAAGGGACAGCGTCGCCGTTGCGTCGAGTGGCGACGTCACATCCACGGTCACGCTCGAACCATTGATGTCGACGGCCGGTCCGCTCCCGAGTCTAATCTGGGTGCGGAGCTGCAACCCGCCGCTCGTCTGGCCGCTCGTCACGGATTGATCGATCGAGAAGGTGAACTGGCCCGTCAGCCCCTGCGAGCGAATCGTGTAGAAGCGGGCGAGTGACTCGGGCGTCAGCGAGACGAAATTGATCGACGACGGCACGGAGTAGTACGGAGTGGTGTCGAAGCTCGACTGGTTGGCGCCGTTCCACGCGTAGTTCCATGTCCCTCTGTAGTTCGAGTTCATCCACGAGTCGAGCTCGCCGAGACTGATCGGCGCCGGACCTGAAGGACCGATTCCGATGAACGTGCCCAGGAGGGTGCTTTGCTGATATCCCGAGTTGGACATCGTGAAGGGCCAGTCGTTACCCCCGTTCGGGCGCACCGCGGAGAGGCCCGAGCCGAATTGCTCCGAGATGGCCGCCACTTCGGACTGTCCGGCATAGCCGATGACGCCACCACTCTGATCCATCATGCGGTAGGACCCGGCGTTCATGTTGATGGCGATGATGTACGCGTGACCTTCCGAGACGATCGCGAGGGCGAGGATGGAACTGGTTATTGCGGCTGAGATGGGGTACATGGGGGAACTTTCTGAGGAAAGAGAACGGGAAGTGAAGCCTTGCATGGATTGGCAGCGCTCTGCCGCCAAATCGGATCGCGATCCGTCACCCATGAACACGAAATCCGCGCCGACCACCCATCACGCCGGGCGTAACCAAGTGTCCGTCACGGACACTTTCTTCCATAATTGCCAGGGAAATAGGGCAAATCGTTAGAAGTGATTGCGCGAGGATCCGCGACAGATACCCTGCCCCCATGAAGAGCAAGGCCACCACCGTCAAGGAGTACCTCGCCTCACTCCCGGAAGATCGTCGCAAGGGGATCGAGGTGGTGCGCAAGGTGATCCTCAAGAACCTTGACAAGCACTATGAGGAATCAATGCTGTGGGGCATGATCGGCTACGCCGTGCCGCACCGCGTGTGGCCGACCGGTTACCACTGCGACCCGAGCAAGCCGCTGATGATGGCCGCGCTGTCGAGCCAGAAGAACAACCTGTCCGTCTACCTCATGAGCGTCTACAGCGACAAGGCCGAGCGCGCGTGGTTCCAGAAGGCATGGGCGAAGACCGGCAAGAAGTTAAACATGGGCGGATCCTGCATCCGCTTCACCAAGGTAGATGACGCCGCGCTTGACGTGATCGGCGAAGCGATCCGCCGCACGCCTGCTAAGGCATATGTTGAGAGCTATGTGAAGACGCTCGCCAGCACGGGTCGAGGCCCGGACGGGAAGAAATTAAAACCGGCGGCAGCAACGAAGAAGACCGCGAAGAAGGTTGCCAAGCGCGCAGCGCGGGGCTTCTGACCGACGACGAATCAAAGCGCAAGAAGTTTCAGATCACGTGGATCGGATACTGGCTGTATGGCTGCCAGGCAGCCGATGCGAAAGACTCCGTCGCAGCCGACGGCAAGGTTCCACTCAGTGGTCCGTTCTACATACGCGACCCAAACCACGCTCCCGATCAGTGGGCCGAAAGCATGGTGGTGTTCATGGTGAAGCCGACGCTCGCGAAGTAACCCCGTCCACATGTCACGCGCCCACGGCACTGACGACCCTGCTGCTCAAGCCTGGTCCATTGACCTGCGCCGACGGCGATCGCCCGCCAAAACGAAATCCGCGCCCTCGCTCCATCGTCGAAGTCGCAGATGGATACGATGTTGCTGAGGCGTCGCATGTCCATGCGACAAGTGGGGCCTTGACTGTGCAATGTTCGTCATAACCTAAGTAACCCTCCGCCAGACCCCACCATGGACGAACAAAACGACCCAAAGCAGCAAAACGCTGAGCCATCGATCGATATCCGCACGCCCGGCCTCGTTGAGGCTTTCGAGAGCGTCGGCGCGATGCAGGCGTGGGAACTCCTGCGCCGGAACGGCACCCCGCTCACGGCAGCCGAACTTGCGCGCATCAGCCGCATGCCGGAGCGCACTGTCCTCCGTGCGCTCGACCGATTCGAGGCGGTGTCGCTCGTTCGCCGTCATCCCGGCCGCAAGGCGAATCCCGTCGTTCGATGGAGCGTCACGCGCCAGACGATCCAGGTGCACCACCGGCAACTCGATCCCATTGACGAAGCACTGTTCGCCAAGATGGTGATCGTGTTCGGCACCGAGTCAGAGAACGAGATCATGCGCTCCGTAAAGGACCCGCAGACGTTCGGCGTGGGAGACAACCACTGGCAGAGCATCAATGCCGCGTCGCTCGACGGTAACGAGATGCGCGAGCTGTGGAAGATGTTCCTGGACATCGAGCGCTTCCTGCACCGCTGCAAGAACAAGTTCAAGAACGTGCCTGCAGACGCAAACCAAGACTGCAACTACTACCTCGGCGTGCGGCTGATGCCCCTGAACCCGGGCGTACTACCGATGCCGACCGTCAACTTCCTTGGTGGTCCCGTCGTGGAAATGCTTGCGGATTCAATGGACGACGAGGCTTCAAAACTGCTCACCGCCCGCGAACTCTCCGTCGCGCGCGCGCTGGCGGCCGGCAAGGGATCGCGCGCAGTGGCGGAAGAGCACGGTATCTCCACGCACACAGTGGTGGAATTCACGCGGCGCATCTATCGAAAGCTTGGCGTGAAGTCCCGCGCCGAACTGGCCGCGCGGATGGGACGCAGGTAGACGCCCCACCCCTCCCTCAGAACATCACCTGCAACTCGGTAACGAAGCTCGCGTTGTTGTCAAAGCTTGCAAGGCCAAGACCGCCCGCGATGTTGCGGATGCCATTGATGTTGCCGCCACCAAAGGGGACCACGCACTTTGAGATCAGCTTGAGGCGCTGGCCGTCGATGAAGAAGTTCACGCCCGCCTGTGCGATCCACTCAACAGGCACATCGCTCATCCAACATGCCTCCGCGAACGCCTCCACCTTGGGGGCCACGTAGGTGCTGGCCTGCAGGTTGATGCCCTGGTTCCAGCCGAGTTCGGGGGCGCCCACTGCGTCGCGCATGTAGGCGTACTGCGCGATGAACACTGTCTCGCCCAAGAGCACACGAGCGTCCGCCGTCACGCCCTGCGCCGAAGGCGTCGCCAGCGAAGTCTCAGGCGGCTGCGGATTCTGCGCGCGACCGTTACTCATGCAGAGGCCGAGCCCGAGTACCACGCCCGGCACATCGCCAGGCGCGCCGGAAGTACGCGTGATCTGGTCCCACGGAACTCCCCACTTGATCTCCGCGCGCCCCGTCACCGCAAATGAAAGGTTCGTCGTGGCGTTCCAGCCTGGTTGGATCGAGTTGATCTGGTTGAAGACCCCGCTGGCTGCGCGGAACCAATCGCCAGTCCAGCCAAGGACCGCGCCGGGCTGCTTACCAGCACCGAAGCGATAGTTGAAGATCGAGTAGTCGCCCACGGTGAGTTGCGATGATCCGACGTAATCGCTCTCCAAGTCCCACGGCACGTTCAGGAGACCAGTACCGACGGCCCAGCCTTCGCCCAGGTCCTTGCGGATGCGTGAGTACACCAGCCGGTACGCGCCCGGCACCGTGAAGAACCGGTTCGTCTGCGACGTGTACGCGACGGCCGTGAGATAGGTGAGCGTCGGGTCATACAGGTGACCCGAGAACGCAAACATCACCGTCTTATTCTCGAAGCCCCAGCGCGTGTCATCAACACCCGGAGCGCCCGAAGCCGATCCGTACGCGGACGCTGCTACAAAGCGCGTCTGGATGAGCCCGGAAAACTTGATGCTCATCGCCCCGTCCGCGGCTTCGATCTGCAACCCACCTCCGGGCGCGTTGGACAAGCCGGCCGTCCACTGCGTATCGCGGTACGC
>DBCE01000228.1:20677-35268 GCA_002292895.1 Phycisphaerales bacterium UBA966 | reverse complement strand
GTACGCGCCGACGTATCCGCAAGCACGTCACGCACCACGCCGCGAATCTGCTCCGCGCGCGCCTCATCCAACCACTGGTCACGCTGCTGCACACGCATCTCCGCAAGCTCAGCGCGCATGGCGGCAAGTTCACGCTGAACGTCGATGGGTGGCAGATCGGCGATGAGGAGCACGGGCGCAACAGCGTAACGGCAGATTGGTAGGCAGAAACTCGAATGAGGGAAACCCCAGCAATCAGCAGGATTGCACCTGTTACAGCCCTCCAAGGCGCGACGCGACGCGGGACGTACTCAGACCGACCTTACATGGCGGGCGCCCACGCCTGAGTGCGCACAAACTCAATCCAAGACTGCGTACGTGAACTCCTTACCATCGCTTCCTTGTACTGGTCCATCCCGACTAGCCCGCCAGCGCGCGCCTCAGCAAGATCTGGAGCATCCAGGCGCTGGCGGCACAATTCCAGTTCCAACCAATTGTTTGCGACAAAGCTTCGCCGGACAATGTCGAAACTGGCGTTCGGTGGCGGATGAGGACTGTCTGGATCGAGCCCACTACGCTCGGGCGCGGGTTCAATGGCACCAGCAAAGGAGCCGCGAACGATGCCAACTTCACGCAAGTAAGCACTCCGAAGCTCGTCAGTTCGTTCTGGGTTCCGCGCCACCAACTCCTCAAACCACTTCCGATTCTCCTTTACAATTGCGCTGTGCGCGAGGCGCAGATTCCGAAGCGAAAGGGCTGTCGCCTCAACACTACTCGCGAGGGAATCTTCTACCTCCTTCATCAGATCGCTTCCGGTTTGCTTGCGTGTCCTCTCTGCCACCGCGCTGAGAACCGCGCCCGCAAGCGCCGTTCGGCGCCACTGCATCCATGCAGACATACGCTGCACGTGCAACGGAAGCATTACCTCAAAGTAAGTCTTGATCCACGCTTCAGGATCTGAATCTTGGAATCTTTCTGCCGCCCTGACCTTTGCCACACACACCATCCACTCCCCTCCAGCGATGGCATAGGGATTCACTGACGCCGCGCCGCACCCAATCGTACAAAACCACATGCAGGCCGCATCCGCGTTGCTTCCGACAACGCCGACTGGCGGGGATCGGATCAACTCCAGCATCTGAATCAAGGCGGTAGTTTCGACCCCGCAGAACCGATCAACGGCCTCCACGGCCGCAACATAGTCGGCGTCTGGCGAGGTCGCTGCAATCACATCCATGATGCGCTTCCAGTCCGCACTCGAGGCGGTGTCAGCACGCTTCCATAGGTTGCTGCCCTCGAGACCGTACCACGCTGAATCGGCCTCGCCCTCGCCGTCGTGAGCCCTCACATCAAGACGGATCGCAACGTCAAGTTTGGGCGCCTGCCATCTTCGTTCCATGGACATCTGAGATTCAGTAGGGACCTCCTGAGAGTGCCAATTCGGATGCATTCCAGCAGGGCGTCCGCTTCCATTGATCACCACGCCAAGCACCCGCAGTCGGTTGACGGTCTCATCTGAAACCGTGCGGAACCGTGTCACCCACCGCACCGCGCCTTCATCTGCCGCTGTGCCCGCATCGGTAAACACGCTGCGTTCCATGCGTGCCGCTTCGAGTTCGCGTGCGGCATAGGTCATGAATTCAGCCTTGTGCTGCAAGAGTTCCAACGCCACCTGATCGAGTTCTGCTGAACAAGCAGTACTCATCGCCACTGCCAACCGCCGTTCCAAGTCTCCGTCGTCAATCGGATTCAGCATCGCTTGAAACAGGCCACCCCGAAAGGCCAGTCGGCTTCGAAGGGGCAATTGGGCCTCCACTCGAGCGGCATATTCCCACTGGATTCGCTCCACAACTCGTGCACTCGAAAGTACAACTCGAAGTGCCTCCCGCCAAGCGCCAACAACTACGCGGCGGAAATTGGAGATATCGTGCGAAGGGTCCGAAAGCATGCCCAAGTCGGAGGTGGCAAATCCTTCCGACTCAAGTCTTCGAGCCACGGTCACGTACATGGCCGAAGCGGCGCTATCAACATCCATGAGAGCGCCAAGCAGACGGCTACGGTAATTGGTCAATTCGGGAACCAAGGCCCGCCGGCATTCCGCAGTGAGACCCATGGTCTCAACTGCATCCTCGATGTCCCACACGACTGCCGGATTCAACGACCCGATTCGCGAACGTAGGTGCGCTCGGACTCTATTGCATCGTAGACGCCGAATGTAGTCCTCGGTAACAACACTACTGATCGAATGCGCGTCAGAAAAGTCTCGCACCATCGTCTCCTCGATCTGAGCGAGTTCCCTCTCCACTTTAGCGACACGGGCGCGCGCACGTGCGTGGGCGTCACTCGGCTGAAGGAGTAATGGACTTTGCTCCGCTACAGCGATGCTCCCTAAAGCGGGAAGGCCCTGGGTCTCGAGTAGTTCCCAGTACTGCGACAACATCGCCTGGTAACGCACCGCTGCGTCCGCTAGGTCGTGCGCATCAGCGCTCGTACACATCGCTTTCAGACCCCAGAAGCCGACTGGGTTCGCCATCGAATCCGCGACCGCCTGCGCGTAACTAGCGCGCACTAGAGTCATCGCCAGAACGAGGGCGGTTACTCGTCGCATGATCCCTCACAGGACAATCTACGCCCCTCCAATTTCCGCTTCTTGGACGCCACGAAGGCCGCGCCAGCCACGCAGGACAGAAGCAGCGCGCGGCCTAGCGTCCACGCACCGACTGGGCTTCCGCCAGAAATCGAAAAGCACCCGCATTCAACTACTAAACCGCGAGCCAAGACCGAAAGTTGCGCAACTGCGAATCCGGCAAACATGACGACCGAGGCTGCAAGCGCAGCGCGGCGAAGGAGCCCAAAGATAAGCGCCGCTGCGATAGTTGCCTCCATCCATGGCACCACAACAGCCACCGCTCGCGTCAGGGCGTCCGGCAGCACGTCGTATGCGAGTAGAACTCTGTACCAAACCCAAGGCGATCTGATCTTCGGTACCGCACTACATACGAGGAGCACGCCAATCAGAACAGGGACCACGGACACGAGAGAGAAAGTGGCAGCCCCGCGCAGTACCAGTCGATGGAGAAGCGTGCGCTCCGTACGGCGGATCACGGCTGACCCCCATTCCAATCCACCATACCGTTAGCGAACACAACAACATTTTGGAATCCATCGTAGTAAAGATCGGCCGCAAGGGCGTCTGCCAGGGGGCATGCTGACGACGCACAATAGACGACGACCGGAAGTGCCTTGTTGAGATGTGCCGTCGCTGCGCTGCGCGCCCCGGGACTCACATCTGCAAAGACATTAATTGCGCCTTCAATGTGCGCTCGCTCAAAGTCCTGTGATACCCTCGCATCGACAAACTGAACACCCGCCGCATGCTGGGCACGGGCGGTGGCCAAGTCGATCCTGCGCACGAAGTTTGGCTTGACACTCCGTCGGGCGAATTCGATGGAAGCCTGATCGCTCAGCAGCCGTTCGCCTGCAAACCCAGTGAGAGCCAGCCCGAGAATTACCGCCACGGTAGAGAGGATGGACACCTGCCAAATCAGGTTGGTACCCTCCAGCGAGCGCGCAAGTTTCATCCCGCCCCTCGAGAACTTTAGGACCGCCACAGCGCCGACAAGCACCGCAAGCGAAACTGCTAGCCTCCAAAACTTCTCAAGGGCAATAAGCGAGTGCGGAACCTCCAAATTCCCAACTAATATTACAGTTCCGTCCCAATAAACTGACAACTCATCAATGGTCACCTTGACCATTCTGGCCCCATCCAAGATCAGCATGTTCGGGCCATCCTTGGCCGCAAGGACCACATAGTGGTCAGCCTCCTTAGAGCGCGGCGACGCACGAACATGCAGGATCATCGGCGCTTCGGCCAACGCCAGTAGATCTACCGTGGCGCCCGCGCAAACCTGGGAATGCAGGCTTTGACTCTCGATCGCACGCGACAACTCTAAAATTGTGCTTCCTTCGGCGCGGCCGACGAACTCAGGGCGAAGCAATTCTTCCATTGCAAGATCCCGCTTGCCCAGCAGTCGAGCGCAGGCGTACACGGAATAAACGCCGCAGTAGCCCGCTCGGCCCGTTGTCCTTCGCGCGAGGATCCCATGGGGCTCTGCGTCTGATGCTCTTGACTGCCTGTCAGAGCTCAGCGAACTTGTCAACCTGTCAATCTCCGCAACATCATCGCCATCGACCACGGGTGCAATCGCGTGATCTCGCACTTCCCATAAAATTCCCGGCGCCCAATCGCAGGCGGCGGCTGTTCCCTCCGGAAGGTCGGTCAATGGTCTCCAAATCGCTGGAGCCTCCGCCAGTGCTCTAATCGTCCTCTGCACAACTACCGATCTGCCATCTCGGTAACAAATCACTTGACGCAGACGCAGCGAAGTGAGCCAGCGGCACCCATTAAAACCAGCCCATTCGACTTCGTCGATGTCCACTGTGTTACGCGCAATGCCCACCCGAGGATAAAGAACTCTCGTTCCACGCGGCGCAGAGGGCGGATCATCCGACATCTTTGCGCCACCGACCGCCACATCGTCCGCGGTCTGAGAGAGTCGAAGGCGAACTGGCGGGGCGCCTTCTGATGCCAGCGTGTACGCGATCTCGCCAAATCGGCCGACAATAGTAATCTCGCATGGGTATCCCTCCCACGGCACCCGTTGCGCAACCACGCCGTCTAGTGGTCCCGCTAAAAGGCGCTCAACTCGCGAATCTCCGTCAATAGGAAGCATTCCAAATAGCCCCCGCGCCCAACCGAGAAATGACTCCAGCGCAATGTCTGGTCCCTCTTTCGCGGATGTGAAGTTTGCCCTTCGCGGAGCAGCATCTCCATCAGATCTGATCGCGCGAACACACACCTCCTGGTCGGTGTAGTCGAACTCCCGACGAGGCGGATCCCAAGAATCCCGTGGCGATTCCGGCAGCTCGTTTGGGGAGAGCGATGTCGTCACAATGCACGAGGTTGCCACTGCTGATTTGGAATACTCGATGCGCCGTACCCTACAGAATGGCTGAGCCGCATCTATATCCCCCGAGACTCGTTCCTCTGAAACCAACACCACGTTCAAGGGGAACAAGCCTCTCAAGGCGATGGACAGTTCACGGATTGCTTCCGATGAGCCGCGTTGCGCGACTTCGTGCGCTAAGTCACCAACTAGACAACGCCCCAAATTTGCTACGGGTGATACCGCTCCGTGCGTAGCTCGATCCGGCTGGAGCGCGGAAATGTTGGGTGCGGCGATTTCAGCGATTGTGCACCCGTCGGGCAAGGCGCCGAAACTCGTGTCTGACGCAATGGCATTCAACGAGAGAACGACGACCATGACATGGATCAGTGGGACTGAGCCTTCACTGCCAATCGCGCATTGCCTGCGACGAGGGCGCGCAGTAGTCCTACCAACGTCGATTGGATTGAGGGTGCGCTCAACTAAAGCCGACGGTACTGTTCCGCGTTTGGCGACACGTGCCTCCAAGCTTGGGCTCCCCAATAGACAAGAATCAGTCGACTTGGGGCGAACTCCGTGCCACCGAGCGTCGAGATCGGCGACAGGCAGTTCGAGGTAGATCCGAGTCCGGCGAGCGCGTAGTTTGAACAGTATGCGCGAACGATCCAACCGTTATGGGGTGCCTGGGGGGCAGGTAGATGGGCACGGATTGCCTTCGGTGGAATAGCACCAACTGCTCGCTTGCGGAATGCAATTCGCTTCAGTACACGCTGCACGCGAGTTGGAGGTACAGCACTTTCCTCGCCCACTCTGCACGGTGGAGTCACAATAGTTGTACCCGCCGGTACATTCAGGCCCTCCTAGCTCGCTCAGGCCAAAGCAGTAACCTGGATAATGGGTTGTCGTCGAGCAGCCCGCGCACCCCCCGAGGAGAAGCCCTGCGTCAACAGGCGCTAGCAGCCCCGCTGCCCATGACGCGGATACTACAAACAGCGCTGAAGCTAACACCACACGTGGCAAGCCGGTTATTGCGTTCATCGATGTAACTCCCGTTCGGATTCCGATTTCGAGGGACCCCACGTTGACTCCCCTTCCCCGTAGTCTAGCGACCCGCTAGAGAGCATGCAAGGCAATTCCCACCTAGCGCTAGTTTCCGAGGATTCACCGACAGGATGCGATGTCAACGGGGATGACCGAGGAATCCTGCGACTCGCGCCGGCAGCGGCCCGACGAAACCGGGATCAAGTTTTTGATCCCAAGCATCTCCGCTGCTTAAACTATACGTAGCGCGATGTTGCCGCCGCTAGTGTCTTCATCCGCCCACCGCTTTGGTTCGCCCGCACTGGCCGCGCCCGGCACCGTGAAGAACCGGTTCGTCTGCGACGTGTACGCAACGGCCGTGAGATAGGTGAGCGTCGGGTCATACAGGTGACCCGAGAACGCGAACATCACCGTCTTATCCTCGAAGCCCCAGCGCGTGTCATCGACGCCCGGAGCGCCCGAAGTCGATCCGTACGCCGACGCCGCTACGAAGCGCGTCTGGATGAGCCCCGACAACTTGATGCTCATCGCCCCGTCCGCGGCTTCGATCTGCAACCCACCGCCGGGCGCGTTCGACAGACCAGCCGTCCACTCAGTGTCGCGGTACGCAGTACGCGCCGACGTATCCGCAAGCACGTCACGCACCACGCCGCGAATCTGCTCCGCGCGCGCCTCATCCAACCACTGGTCACGCTGCTGCACACGCATCTCCGCAAGCTCAGCGCGGATGGCGGCAAGTTCACGTTGAACGTCGATGGGTGGCAGATCGGCGATGAGGAGCACGGGCGCCACAGCGTAACGGCAGATTGAACAGAACACGATGAATGCGGCGCCGAGCAGACCGCACTGAGCGTGGTCGTGCCCAAGCGGCAGCCGGGACTCGGCCGCTCAGGAGGTGGTATCGGATTCGGAAGGCACGCTCATCGAGGGATCTGCCATTCTCGGATTCAACTCGGTTGCTGAGTTCAACGCCCCACAGAGTACGCAGACTGACGCGCAGAACGCCGAAGTCCTCGAATGGAATCTAGTTGCGTTTGGGAGAAACCGCCGCGACCTGATCAGGGGTAACAATGGACCAAAGTGCTCCCGTGGAGATCAGTCCGTCTATCCGCACCTGCACATCCTGTCGCCACTGAAGCATCGCCTTGTCGAACTCAGCAGGGTCCCAATCGGCATCCGCATGGACCGCGAGCGCGCGAAGTTGAGCGAGCGTGTCTGCCGCTTCCCGAAGTGCGCGGTCATGAATTCGAAGCATCTTCCGCAGGAACCTATCCCCCTCCCCGGCATCACGCTGCCTCCCGCGCTCGAAACAGTGCACCATGGCCGTGTCGAAGTCACGGCAGAGCTCGTCCAAGGCGCGCTGCCTCGCTTCGCAGTCATTTCGCACAAGCGCGCTCCCCTGTTCACGCAACTCGCCGCGCAATCTCGCGAGCGCAACCGATGCGGCGGCGGAATACTCGAAGAGATCCGCCGCGAGTTGGTCATATGCAAGCTCCCGATATGCGCGACGAACATCTGCCGCGACCTCGATGGGGACCAGTTCTCCAAGAGCGTTGAGAAGCTCCTCGTTGATGGCCGCAGTCCGCTGGATAGACAGCGCCACGGGGCGATACAAGGCGAACAGCGCAGCGCTTGGGTCCACCCCTGCCTCTGCGGATTTGACATGCGCTTCCAAACTTCGACAGACCAAGCGAAGATATGCCTGAATCGTCATACGACGCTGCTCGAATACCCTCGGCGAGTTGTCAATGGCGTATTGCCGGACCGCCGCCGCCTGCTCGGGAGAAGTCCTGAGGTCGATCGACGCTTCATAGAGGAGTCGGAGTACCTGAGGAACCAAGTGCCCAGAGACACCGCTGCCAACTGCTATCGCATCGCCTGACCGAGCCATCATGACGCGAGAAGAGGCGGACTCCAAACCGGGCTCCAGTTCCTGACCTTCCGCCAGAAACGTGCGAAGATAATCACTCTCCCGCGCAAACACTGCCTGCGCGAGTTGATCCCGACGAGCGAACATCGCCCTCAACGCCTGCACGTCCTCGGCACTTGGTGGTCCCGAATGGAGTCTCTGCGCAAACTCCGAGGCCGGGCCACGCAGTTCCTCAAATCCGTCGGAGATCCACTTCGGCCCAAACTCGGCAATCGCCGCCGCCCATTGGCGGACCAGTTCGGCTTGCTGTCCGTCAGCCCCGGAAATCCAAACAAGGTAACTGATCTCACTCCGCTCTACGGAACGGGGCGGGAACACCGAAACGCTACTGCTTCCCGGAAACTGCGATACCACCGATGGCGCCTCCGCCACTGGCACGGGCTTCCCGACTGCATCTGGAGGATCGAAGTCGCGGGGACTAGCGCTCGCTGCCGAACACGGTACGGCGCCGATCGCGGCTGAACAAACTACCGATGAAACGATAGCAACGAGTAATGCCGTCATTCGATGCCCTGCCTTCGATTTGTAAGACGATCACAACCTCAATGCGAACTTGGTTTAGTGCCTCCGCGCCAAATGGTGAGATACGCCGGCTCTGCAGCACATGATCTCTCCGGCGACCGACGGGCGCAAACCTCGCGGTCATCAATGGCCTCAACCCGGTACTACGGATGGTAACCGTCTTAGAAGCTGCCACAAGAGGATTTGATCAACTTTGACGATTGCATCTCTGCGCTCGCCCTTCCGAGCAACCGCCGCGCATGCAACCCCTTCGCGCATCTCCGCAAGCTCAGCGCGCATGGCGGCAAGTTCACGCTGAACGTCGATGGGTGGTAGATCGAAAATGAGGATCATTGCGCCAAACCGGCAAGCAGGGCATCCAACCGCTCGTAACAAACTTCCATCTCATGGGGCATGCCCGACGCGATCACTTCGTCGCGAGCTTCATTGGATGGATACACCTGCGTGATGCGCATCATGGTGACGCCGCCCTGCTCCGCGAACTCGTGCGTCTCGACAAGCGAGCCGACCACCTCGCCGGTCCCGAGCGCCATCGTCTCGGTATGGACCGCTCGCTCGTGCGGCACGACCTCCGTGAATACACCTTCGAGCTTCATGGCCGGGTCGGCCTCCGCGGTCTTTGACACCAAGCGAAGCATGCCGCCCACCCGGGGATCGCACTCGCAGACGGTCATCGTCCATCCCGGCGGCGGAAACGACCAGCGTCGCATGTTGTCGGGGTTGAACATCGCCTCCCACACAAGCCGGCGCGGGGCACGGAATTCGCGCATGAGAACGATGGTGGTGTCGGTTGGCGTTGAGACGTGGACGGGCATTGGAGGGGGTTGGGTGGAGTGGGTTTGCAGACCAATCATCGACAATCATGACAATCGTATCCAACCCTCTCGGGCGCAACGCGACGCCTATACCGTTGCGATCAAGCGCGTACATACGTCGCAAAACGCAACGGCTTTACCCGCCCAAAGCCGTACCATCGCCTCCATGCACAACCACACGCTTGCTGAATTCGTACAGCGCGCTGCCGAGCACGATCGCGTACGTGGGCGGCATCCGCTTCACGCGCGTGGTGCCGCCCCGCGAAGACTCGCGCATGGATGCATCGAATGATTGAGCCGACTCCGGAAGTCCCAGGGTTCCCGCGCGAGCGACTGAACCGTTACCTCGACCGCAACCGCACGCTGCCGGTGCGCGACACGCTGCTTCGCGCGTTGGCGCTTGGCGATCCACCGGGCGCGGCGGTCGATCTTGGATGCGGACCGGGAAAGGAAGTGGCCGAGTTACTGCGTCGCGGCTGGACGGTCGACGCCGTCGATGCGTACCCCGACATGGTCGATGCAGCGCGCGCCGCAGCCGAGGCGGCCGTGGGCGCCGACCAGTGCTCGCGCTCGCTGCGCTGCGTGCACCAGCGCCTCGCTGAATGGGACGCGCCCGCTGGATCGTTCGACCTCGTGCACGCGGGATTCTCGCTGCCGTTCATCGCGCGCGCGGACTTCACCGCGCTCTGGGCGCGGGTCGTGCGGTCGCTGCGCCCGGGCGGGCTGTTCGCCGGACAGTTCTTCGGCCCGAACGACAGCTTCGTGGCGCAGAGCCCGGCCGGCTCGATGAGCGTGTATGCGCGGGCAGAGGTCGATGCGCTGCTCGCCGGCTTTACGGTGCTATCGATCGCCGAGGAAGAGCGCGACGGCGTGATCGGCGTTCCACCAAACGAAGTCCCGAAGCACTGGCACGTGTTCCACGTGATCGCGCGGCGCGTGGGCTGAGCGCGGACCGCAACGCACGCCTACTTGTCCTTGCGCTTGGACGCGGGCTTCGGGCTGTTGAATCGTGCCTTGTGCGGATAGTCGTCGCCCACGCTCTCGGCGGGTCTTCCCTTCGCAGGCGGAACAACCCAGTGCGCGCCCTCAACGCTCGCGGGTCCGTCGCGCAACACCTTCAGCAGTTGGGCGGCGTCCGCGGCCAGGCTTCCCGGATCCTTCGGCGGCATGTGCGCGTTCGGGTCCCAGCCGTTCTCCATGAACATCGACATCGTGCTCAGGCCAACGCGATGACACTCAAGGCAGCGGTTGTCGGGAATGTGGACCGTCCGCATGTCCCAGTTCTCGCCGCCGATGACGTAGAAGGGTGATCCTTCGTCGAGGATCGGGACGACGTTCTCGTTGGTGCCCGGCATCTTCGCGGCATTGATGAAGTCGTTGGTGATGAAGGGGTCGGCCTGGTGGCACTGGACGCACTGTGGCCGCGAGGCCTGCGGCGGGACGAAGGCGCGGTCGAACCCGGCGGGATCGTCGATCCAGGGCATCACCCCGCGCATGCGCAGCGTGCCCTCGTCGAGCGTGACCCACGGCTTAATCTGGTCGCAGCTCTCGAAGAACGCGGTGGCGCCGGTCTTCCGGTGGTACCCGATCATCTGGACCGAGCCGATGAGGTTGGCCGGATCGCGCGTCGAGTTGCGTGCAAAGCTCACCCACACGACATCCGGAAGCTGCGTCCCGTCGGCGGTTCGGCCTTCGTGACGTTGGAGCGTCGACCCGGAAACCGTGTCCTTCCCGAGGAACGACGGATTGTCGCACGCGCGACGGCGGTTGCCGTAGACCTGCACGCCATCGAGGTAGACCGGGATCTCTACTGCTTCCGATAGGTCGATCCTCGGGGGCACGCCGAGCTCGGGCTCGACCATCTTCGCGTATTCGGATGCCGTCGCCGGGAAGTACCACGCACGCTGAACGTCGGCAGGCTTGTCCGAGGCGCGCGCCGAACGAGGGGCAACGACCGCTTCAGGGCCCTTGACTGCTCCCTCGGTGACCTCGCCACGGTTGGTCGTGGCCTGCTCGGGAGTGCAGGCAGTTTGCGTGACCATCACGCACGCGAGAAGGACGGTCGGCAGTACGAGGGGGGCGGAGAGTTGCAAGGCAGGCACGGAAGGTTCCTCATGGCTCGAGTGTGGGCACCCCGCGCGGAATCACGGCGGAACCGACCGTGCCAAGGTATCAGAGCGATCGGGGGCAGGATCCGCGCGAGCCGCAAAACGCGAACACCCCGGTCACTTGACCGGGGCGTCGGAATTGCTGTGTCGAATCAAGCTCAGGCGCGACGACGGCGTGAGCCGAGGAGGCCTGCCGCGCCGAGGAGCGCGATTGCGCCGGGGGCGGGGACGGGCGCGCCGATCGTGTACGAGAGCGCGTTGGTGGTAGTGAAGTCACTGCTGTATCCACCGAGCGTCGCGTTGGTGGACAGTGCGTCGAAGACACTGTTGTTCAGCGAGATCGCCCACACGTCGAAGAAGAAGGTGCCGTCACCAGCCATGCCAATGGCTGAGCGCGTCACGTAGATGTCCAAGGTGTTGGTGTCGTAGTTTGTGCCGATGGCGCTGTTCTGGTTCTCCGCGTTGGGGCTCCAGCCGTTGACTCCATGGCTCTGGAAGAACGTCCGACCGTTGTAAGGAGGATCCGCCCTGACCGTGTAGTTCATGCCGCCGTTGCTGGCGAAGCTCGCCTGGTTGGCCCAAACAGCGGTGGTCTTGGTGGCGGCGCCCGGCGTCGAGAGGGCAAGGGCGTACTGGGTATGGTTGTCGTACGGGCCGGAAATGCCGTTCAGCGTGAGCCGGAACTTGATGGAGGTTTCCGTGTGCGAGACATCGACACTCAGGATGTTCTGCAGGTTGTTGCCGCCGGCTGGGAGGTCGGTGGCGGAATCGTTAAAGACAACGCCTGCCATCGCACTCGAGGCGAGAGCGATCGTGGTGGAGGCGGAAACGGCAAGGGTGGCGCAACGCATGTGAAACTCCGTGGGGATCGTGATGAAACGGCAAGAGCCGAGATAAAGCGGCAAGAGCCGAGGGGACACTCGCTCGATGGCACGTTGCCGGAGCGGTGATGTCTTCATGAACGAGATCGACGACGCGCGTCCATCATCATGGAACGATGGAATGTGCAGTTCCGGCGATCGGTCGCATGAGCACGCTACGTTTCATCTTGTCGCGTAGGCATACGACGTTTCATCTTGTCGCGTGATCATGCGACAACGTCCCGAGCTCCGCGCTCGGCATGCTCTGCACATCACTCGCCAAGCGCGTCAGCGACAGCGCGCTGGAACACGGCTTCTTCGGGCCGGATGCCGGTCCACCGCTCGAAGATCTGCATGGCAAGTTGCACGAGCATCTCGACCCCGTCAACAACGGGGCAACCGCGCTCGCGCGCCGCACGCAGGAAGGGCGTGAGCCGCGGGTTCGTGATGACGTCGACGGCAAGGCAGCCCGGGGCGACCGTTTCCCAGTCCACCGGCACGGGTTCAAGCCCGGGTGCGCAGCCGAGATGCGTGGCGTTCATGATCATCGTGGTGCCCGTCGGCAGGCGCACCGGTGATTCCCACCGCTGCCAGTCGCAAGGCACGCCCGATGCATGGCGCACGCGCTCGGCTACCTCACGGCCTTGTTCCTCGCGCCGGGTCACCAGCGTCAAGTGCGCGGCGCCTGCCCACGCAATCTCCACGGCCATGGCGCGCCCCGCGCCGCCGGCGCCCAGCATCACCACGCGCTGACCCTTCAGCGGAGCCACCTTGGCGATGGCCTTCACCACGCCCTTGCCATCGTTGTTGTGGCCGATCAGCCGTCCATCACGCATGGTGATGTAGTTGGCGGCGCCGATCGCACGCACGTCATCGTCAAGCTCGTCGAGGAGCGGCATCACCGCCACCTTCCACGGCACCGTGATGCACATGCCGCGGTAGCCGAGCGGCCGCAGCGCGGCGACCGCGAGTGCCAGGTCGCGCTCGTTGGCGATGTCGTTCTTCCAGAACTGCCAGTGCAGGCCATGGTGCGCGTACACCGCATCAAACATCCGGTCGATCGGGTTCTCCGCAACCGGGTGGCCGAGCATGCCGGTCATCTGCTTCTGTGGGGCGATCTGGCTCATCGTCGAATTCCGGTGTCCTTCCGCACGGTCGCTTCGTCGCTCGGGGCCAAGGCCCGGAGTCTAGAACGGGCGAGCAACACCATACACCTTCGCGTGAGCAGAGGCATCACCCACGGATCACCGTTCGCACGAACGAAGGCTGCCACTGGGTCAACGAGTACCCTTGCCGCCGCAAGGGCACCGACCATCGCCACGCAGCCCATCATCATCCTCTTCGACGGCGTCTGCAACCTCTGCAGCGGAATGGTGCGGTTTGTGATCGCGCGCGATCCGCATGCGCAATGCCGGTTCGCGGCGCTACAGTCCGAGGCGGCGCGCGCTGCGTGCGCGAAGGTGGGTTACGAACTGCCCGCCTTCGCAACGCCGAGCACGATCGTGGTCATCGAGGGCGGTCGAGCACTCGAGCGTTCCGATGCAGCACTTGCCATCGCGCGCCGCATGTCGTTCCCGTGGCCGATGTTCGGCGTCTTCCGCGTGCTGCCGCGCGGGCTTCGCGACGCGCTGTACCGCTTCGTGGCGCGCAACCGATACCGATGGTTCGGGCGCGCCGAGGCGTGCATGGTGCCTAGGGCGGAGCTTCAAGAGCGGTTTCTCGACTAACCATCGACTGCATCGAGGTTGTCGGCGACGACGGCAGAGCACAACAAAAAAGCGATCGGCCCCGGCGAACCGGAGCCGATCAGAAGTCGTCAGGGCTGCACGGGTTTCGAACAATTCACGCCGCCGACGCGTGGAACCGTACGCCGACTGCTCGCGCAACCCGAAGGATCGTGTCAAGGCTCGGATTGCCGTCCTCGCTGAGCGCCTTGTACAGACTCTCGCGGCTGAGGCCCGACTGCTTGGCGACCTTGCTCATGCCGACGGCGCGGGCGATGTCACCGAGCGCGCGCGAGATGCCGGCTGCATCATCAGGGGCCTCAACGAGCCACGCCTCGAGATAGGCCGCCATTTCCTTCGGCGTCCGGAGTTGCTTCGAGACGTCGTAGACGACCGTGTGGGTGTGCCCTGCTCCGCGGCGAGGAGCCTTCGAGGGGGAACGCTTCGACTTGGTGGTGGTAGTGCTGGCTCGTGGCATGGTGTTCTCGTTAGCCAGGACCAACATCGATCTTCAATTCCGACACGCCCTCGCGCAGGGCGCGATGCGAACCAGGATTTCCGTGCACGAGCCGATCGACGCGGACCTGGATGCGGGCGCGGGCGATGTGGTCCCGCAAGCCGTTGATCCAGTCCCGGTAGATGATCGTCATCCTGACGCGCATCGAA
>DBCE01000228.1:0-20641 GCA_002292895.1 Phycisphaerales bacterium UBA966 | reverse complement strand
GCATCACGCTGCATGCGCTGGGTACAGCTGGATGGCGTCCTGCTCGAGGGACGGCAGAGCACAACACAAAACCGATCGGCCCCGGCGAACCGGAGCCGATCAGCAGTAGGGTGATCCGTACCGGTCTCAAAATCCCGTTCTGGGGTTGGGTTCACGAATGGGTAGGTATGCCGTCTGCAAAAAGATGGCGTGGCAAACTTGGCGGATTTGCAGATTGGGCAAAGACTGCGAACTCCCGCGGACCGTGCGCAAGGCCACGTCTCTTGCCGGAAGCACTTCTTGCAGGCGGCTAGGTAACTGCAACGGCCGTATCCCCCGCGAGCCGCTCGTCAGACCCCATCCCTGGCATCTTCGATCGGCGCCCCGCACTCCGGACACCTCGCTCCCCGGTCTGCGGTGTTCGCGGGGCGGCCGCCCGCGATCGCGTAGCCGCATGATGCGCACATCCCGTGCCGCCGCGCGCGCCAGCGGTGCGGCGGGCTAAACACGAGCTTGCGCAGCCCCATGATCACCGCCCACAGCACGCCCGAGTAGATCAACGAGTTCAGCAGTGCGCCGGGGAACAGCGGACGCCATGCAATGCCCGCCGAGAAGAGCGGGCTCCACTCGGACCGCGGAATCCCGTCGTAGTCCAGGAGGTCCCAGCACTTCTCATGTCGCTCGTCGTCGGCATCCTCCCAGGGATCACCAATTCCCGTCCACCTGTAGTGCGCGTGCTCGACGACACTCGGGAAAGGGCCGCCCCAGGCCGCGCTGAAGTACATCTCTTGGGGCGGCGTCCATGCCTTGCCACCGCGGGGCACCGGAGGGAGCGCCACCCAGTCGGGTGGATCGAGGGTGAATTCGTCCCCCGTTTCGAAGAGCGCGTAGAGCGATTCGTACCGGCTGCCGCCGAAGACAGAATTCGGATCCAGGTTCGCCATGTCAGCATTCAGCCGCTGAAGTGCGTTCTCGAACACCGAAAGAGAAATCCATCCGTGAGCCGGGTTGCCCGGCATGTCCTCAAACTCGATGACCCGCGCAGGAACCACGAGACCCCAGGAATCATGCAGGCGCCGTGGCAGTCGGTCGCGCCAAATTCCGACTCCGCCCCACGGAGTCTCGACCGCCACGCCAGGCTGCCGCCCGGGTCCGAGGTAAGCATCCGCCGTGTAGGGTTCCCTCGTCTTCACCGAGAAGATCGCGCTGACCACCGGCGCCTCCCAGAACTGCTTTGGGTCGCCGGGCCACCAGGATGGAGCCCGCGTGCCGGTCACGAAGAGCGTTTGCTCGAAGGTGACATAGGCGACAGTCATGCCTACTGCGTGCTGAAGCACGAAGCCCAACGCACACCATCCAGCAACGCGCGATGAGCGCTTCAGCCACATTCTTGCCGGCGCGACCGGGCGCTCAATCCGCATGTGCATCTCCAATTTTCAGAGCAGGCCTCAGCTGCCAAGCCCAGCGCCAGCGGTGATCGGAGGGATGTCCTGGCACGCGGCGGTATTCCGGACCCGATGCTTGTCGCGATCGCGAACGTACTGCCCGGGATCGCAACCAAGCTGGCGAAGCTCCGGGTCGCTTGCCCATGGAGGCGCGGGACTGCAATTCGGCTGCGGAATAGCCGTACTCCCACAGCATGCGCGAAGCTTCCTGCAGAAATGCGCGATCGACTCGGCGCAGAGGTACCAAAGCGGGGTGGGTTCGCGCCCGTGGAAGTCCTCAGACCCTGGGTTCGAGAACTTCGGCGTACCCCGATCCCATTCGATCCCTTCGCACCAGTGGCCCATCTTTTGCAGCCACCACTTGGCCATCGCAAGGCGGCCACTGGGTGTCTTGGGAAAGGGCCCGACCACCTCGCCCGTGTAAGGGTCGATGAGATAGCACTTGCCCCCGATGACCATCACTGGCATCCAGTGCCCTTCGAAGGCGGGTTGACCGGGACACCGCCAACGAAACAGCATTCGCTCATTCGCCATGCCGCCCTGCCCCTGGTGCGCCAGAATCCACCGGATCATCGCATCGGAGAAGTCGTCGCAATCGAATGACGCGCCCGAGC
The DNA here is from genome assembly GCA_002292895.1 of Phycisphaerales bacterium UBA966. Taxonomy (GTDB): domain Bacteria; phylum Planctomycetota; class Phycisphaerae; order Phycisphaerales; family SM1A02; genus UBA966. The sequence goes on along the minus strand of DBCE01000228.1, from coordinate 18,603 downwards.
AGTTCGGCACATCGGCCGTCCACAGCCCGTTCGCCTTCATGCAGGCCAACTGCGAAGACCGCGCCAGATACCGCAGTTTGCACATTAGCTCCTGCTCCGTCTGAGTTGGCGTGCCAGGCTCCGCCGCCGGGCCGCCACCATCGGTCACCGGCAGGCCGGCGTCTGACGGGTCACCCCCTGACGGAACGCCGGTCGCAGGCCCCGCCATGCGTAGCGCGTTCGACTGGATCGCGTCATCGAGTACCACCACCGATGCGACTGTAGCAACCGATGAGATCGTCACCGCGTCGTAGCTGAGTAGGTAGTGCGCCACGAACACATCGGTGCCCGTCGTCGAACTGGTGCTGATTTGATCGGTCAAGACATAGACGCGGAAGCTCTCCCGGACCGCGAGGTCGTCCTTCATGAGGTCCCACAGGTCATACGTCGACCCGGTTCCACCGGGGTTGAGAACAAGCCGGTTTGCGTAGAGGCGTTCAAAGACGCGCACCCAAGGATCGAAGATCAGCGTGATGTCACCGGGAAGCGGATTGCGAAAGTGCACTCCGGCGCCGCTGAGCTCTAGGCTCTCGCGCTCCGGACATTCGTCGCACCAGAACGCGGGCCAGTAAGAAGCGACGAACGCACGCACGTCCGCTTGGTTGGCGGGATCGTTCCGCAGCCATTGCGCGCACGGCTTCGGAGGCGGCCACGAGCCCGATTGCATCGCCTGCGCCGACCGACTAAATGCCAATGCCCCGATCGATATCGTCGCAGCGCAAATCCAGGTGAAAGTGCCCGCCTTCATCCCTGTTGACATTTCGCGTCTCCTATTTGCCATGCGTGACAAGAGTCGGATTGGTTCTGCCCCCGAGTGCGAGGTCGCCTTGCGCAGCGTAGACACGGCGTGCCCGGTCTGCAAGCTGCACGGGCTCCCGCGCGCGGATGAATGATGCCGCAGCCGATGAGCGTGCTGCCCGGAGTCTCTTTCCGCGCAAGGATGGATTGCGCGCGGATGGCCCGACCCGCAAGCCCAAGCCGCGCTGGCACACTACCCAGTCTCCCGATGTGTTGGCGTCGATCTGCACCACTCGGGAGCAAGGGATCGAAGCGGGCGCCAGCGGGGATGTCACGGTGGTCGGTGGCGATACGTACAATCACCTCGCCTATCGTGTGCAAGCGCACGCCGTGAGCTCTGACGGCTGGATCGTCGGCGACGGATGGGTTGCGTTGCCGGGTGGTGGGGCGGAGTAACACGGTTTCCTTCTGAAGCCAATCACTTGTGTGGGCGACATTGACGGTTCCTGCTCGGTGAACGGCGCAGACCTAGGGATTCTCTTGGGGGCGTGGAGCTGCGGCAGCCCTTGTCCGTCATGCCTGGCCGACCTCAATCGAGACGGGCTTATCAACGGTTCGGACCTTGGCATTCTTCTTGGCGCGTGGGGTAGTTCGTGCAAGTGTTGGTCGTGCCCAAGCGGCAGCCGGGGCTCGGCCGCTCAGGAGGCGGTATCGGATTCGGAAGGCACGCTCATCGACGGACTCGCCATTCTCGGATTCAACTCGGTTGCTGAGTTCAACGCCTCACAGAGTGCCCGGACTGACGCGCAGAACGCCGAAGTCCTCGAATGGCTCTACATTTACTTGACTGCGCGCGACTAACCGAGCATAGGATCTTTATGGGAATCCGGAGGACCGTTATGGCAAGCAAAGTCTGGTGGGCCTCAACTCTGGCTGCGGCGTGCACTGCGCCCACGGCACTCGGTGGATTCGCCGTCGTCACGGGTGCTACGAATGCGAGTCAGTGGCTCGGCAATGCAGGGGCGTACAGCACAATCACGTTCACCGAATTCCCCTACGGCACGTTGATCACGGAACAGTATGCATCGCTGGGGATTCACTTTGTCGAGCCGCAGGGCAACTGGATCTACTCAACGGTTTCGTTCACGCAAGATGGATGGGGGCTCCAGGGAGAGAACTCGATCGACATGCGGTTCGACACGCCGATGCGCGGACTCGCGGTGTACTACCCCGGAGTCGCGAAGGCACAGTTCTTTTCCGGGGACCAGCTCATCTATTCATGGACGCAGAACTTCGGTGGCGGATCAAACAAGTTTGCCGGGTTCTTTGGGGACGTGGCCTTCGACCGGGTTGTGTTCAAGAACGCGGTGAATCCGCCACCGTGGGGCAGCACCTACCCCGTGTACTTTGACAACCTCTACTTCACGACGGTCCCAATGCCGGGCGTTGCCTTATACCTGATTGGGGGCGTTTCGATCGTGTGCAGGCGGCGGGAAAGGGTGGTCTCGCGTTAGGTTTCCTCCGCTGGGCGGGTGCTCCTCGAAGCCATAGCCCGCGGTCAGTCGTTCGCAACGGGTAGTGACCGCTCCAGCGGGACCGACCCAGTCTTAACCCGGCACCCTGCCCGGCGACCCCGTGGTTAAGCCTCCGAGACAACGGTCGACCTGCCGCCCTGGCCCACCCCTCGAAATCCCTGCGCACAAAACGAAAGACGCGCCCTCGTGGAGGACGCGTCTCTCGTGCGTTTGGCGAGGGCTGCTGTTCGCAACCACTCTTGAAGTAGTGCGGGGGCAACCCCCTTCGAAACGACGCGAAAAGCAAACAGAGACACGGGCGAGGTGTCGCGAATTCGCAAGTTGCAAATCCGACCCGGCGGTTATGGCTTCCCGCCCAATGGGTCGGAGGATTATCTCTTCCGGAGTGGGCCTGATCAGCGCGACGCTGTCACCTGACCTAACCCCCATCAACACCTCAGACGGTCTCAACCCAAGGGGGTTCACCACGCCTTATGCGCTCATAGACCCTAGCACGCACGAACTCCTCGTCCCATCGGTCATATTGACGGACCATGCGGTGCTGATCCGGCGTGAGACGAATCTCGTACCGAAACGCCAACGAAGACAACAACCCATGAAGCGTCGCCAGGTCGGCCAATCCCGGTTCCGCAAGCTCAAAGCAGTTCGCGCCACGAATGCGTTCCAGGGTCTTTGTGACAATCCTGTCCAGCGCGTGCTCTTCTTCCGGCAAGAGGCGTCTATCACGCCCCGCATCCGACTCGAGCCTCTGGAGTACGGTAAACCTGAATCGCTGCGCTTCACTCAGTCCTTCGTTGGGCATATGTGTCACACCTCTCGAGTTCCTGGGTTATAGGTCATCTCCCAGCCAAGCGCCTCGTAACGCAGGAACCCCGGATACGGCTCATCCGTGATTGGAGTGCCCTTGCCGCCTGTGGCGTCCAGAATCTCCCTGGCAAAGAGACTGGGTGCGGGCCGTCCTCCATCGGACATGTCCCACAACCTGCGGTGATAGCGCTCGGTGAATCGAAATCCATTGCGTTCGACGGTCGCGCGTGACAACGACGCCAGCCTGATTCCCTGACCGGGTGGAACGATTCGCGGACCAGTGTGGACGCGCCTCATTCCCGCTGCAATCGGCCCTCCCCGAGCACTGCCCGCTGAGGGCCCGCCCCGGAAGCCTGTGCCAGCCGCGCGAGCTCCGGCCACACCGCCTACCCCGCCGCCGACAATCCCGCCAGCTGTTTCCCAGTCATTGCTCGACCACCCTCCGCGGTTGAAGGCTTTGTCCGAAAGGTCGTACCCGACTGGCACCAACAGAGCGGTGCCGACGACGATCGCGGCACCGAATATCACGGCCCTGGACTATCTGGGCTTGGACCCGAGTGGATCACCACTTGGTGCAGCGCCGCCCCCCACATCGTTGGCAAGCCGCGACTCCAATGCAGCAATCTGCGCCTCCAGTTCAACCCACAATTCGCGGATGTGGCACTTCGTTCGCATGTCGGAAGCCCGTTGGGACGCATTCTCAACCACTCGCTCCGCCCTGCTTACGCTGTTGGCTCCGCTACCAGTGCTTCGGGCCGATTCCAGTTCTGCCTTGGAGTGATCCAAGGCCATGAGTGCGCCTTCATAGTCTTTCCGCGCATTGTCGTCTGACCAAGGAGACGCGCCCTGTGCTTCGGCGCGAAGTCGTTCGAAGTCACGTACCGAGAGAAGCGCTGCAAGCTGTGGTTCTCGGCCGATTCGTGAAAGCGCAAAGATGCCACCGGAACTGACTACACCTGTGCTACGCCACTTCTTGTGCAAGTCCACGATCGCCGGGGTGATTGAATCTTCAAGCTCAATTTTTCCCGCACAAGCGTCCACCAGAACCCCCGCATAGGGCAATCCGTCTGAATCCAGAATCGCCAGAATCGGTTTGACATTGGCCGGGTTTGGCCTCGCCAATCCCTCCATGAATTGGTGCCTCAGCGGATCGGGCGCCAGTCGCTTCACAATCACTTCCAACACGAGCGGATCCAGTTCAAATCGGTCCTTCGGCCACCATGCGTTGTACTTCGGCTTCCCGGATCGAGTGTCCGTGGATGGCTGCTGAATAGATTGACTTAGATGCGTGTCAAACTCGTCCGCTACAGCTGGCGTGGATCTGCGGACTGCGATCGCGGCTGCGATGATTGTCCCCTTGGATGCTGGTCCGCCACTTCTAAGCTCGAATGAGACGGGTTCAAACGATGCTTTCGACATGCTGACTGCTGCGGCGCGCGCCGCAACATAGTTGTCTCCCGAAGCTTCGAGTAGACGCGCAGCCATTGAGCCGCTTCCGCCCTGCGCGTGAACGCGACAATTCAGTGAGGCCAATACAACGGCGCAGGCGAGCGTGCATCGATAGGTGAGCGTCTTGATTACGTTGGGCATGTTGTTTACCTCTCTTTAGGGTGTGACTTTCCACCACTCTCGGATCGCTAGACTTGGCGTGCGGCGCACATTTGTCCCACAGTGAACCTCACCCTGATTCCAGTGGTACTCGAGGCAGTCAATCCACTTTGGAGTGATGCCTACCGCGCTCTGGAACGAAGTCCTAAATGGCTGGAACACTGGGTCGGGAACGATGAGGGTGCCGTTCACATTCAGCATGTTGGCCATGCCCGGCAGGGCCGCGACCGCATCGTCCGTGCCAAACTGGAGTCCTGTGACGGTGTTCGCAGGTGAACCTGTAAAGAACGCGGGAATGTCCACGAAGGTTGTAATCCCCAGCACCTGCAGAGCTGACTTCCGAAGATTGATTTCTGTCTGAATATCAAAATTGAACTGCTGCCTGTTGGACAAGGTCAGCAAATTGAACGCCGTCGAAGTCTCAGACTCGCCCCCAGAGAGTTGGCCTTGATTGAACACGAAATTTGGATTGGCGCTCAACAGGCTTGCTCCAAGCTGGGGACTTGCAACCAGCACCTTTACAGTCCCGCTTCCGTCAATGTAGACGCTCATGAATTCATCTATGTGCCCAACAATCAACCACGAAGTCCCCAATTCTCCATTCACGGCGTTTTGCACCTGCTGCGAGTCGAGGAAGGTGTCCAGTGCGGCAATCATTCCCGAGCCATGTATCACATTGCCCACTGGATGGGCTGTCGACGGAGGCAAGCACTCCAGATTTCCAAAGCTGTCAAATGTGCTTGCGGATTGCCACGCTGGCGTTGTCAGGGAGCTTGCGTAGATTCCCGTGCCACTGTCGAGCAACGCTTCTTCGGCGTACGTGCGAATGGGGTTGGGCGTCGAATGCTTTCTCGGCGAGTTCAGCACTACGGCGTTCCAACGCCCAGGACTACTGTGAAAGCCCAGCTCAAGTTGATCTTGCAACCAACGATCGTCGCTTGCGACGACAGTGGCCGCGATCCCGGTGCCCGACAGCGCCGCTGCCAACCGCGTTGGAAAGTCTGCGACGTTGCCCGCCGGTCCACCGTGTGTGCGCGCACCCACGGTATCGGCAACATAGACGTGTGTGACTGGGTCTTTGGGCGACGGCATGAGCCATGGTGCGACGCGAACCTGGACGACGTCCTCGTGTTGCACCGCGCCCGCTGCATCCCGCCAACTTAGCTGGATCGTTGCCAATCCGTCCCAACTCGCAATCGGCCAGCCTGCGTAGTGGATCGCTTCAATCCCGTACTCTAAGTCGGTGGATCCCGAGATCGTGCCTATTGGAATCTCATACTCGTGATTCGAAGTCGCGGGCTCAATCACCGCGGTTGCAGACGTCGTGCGAGAGTTGAAGACGCGCACATGCTCGCCGCCCGTGGCGACCTTGAGAAACACCTTGTGCCCGGCGGGAAGCGCCGCTCCCAGTCGTCCTAACTTCATGATCGCCAAATCGTCGATGTCTGGCGCCCCGTTTACTACGCTGTCATCGCAATCGGGGTCGCGTGGCGGAGTGCTTGGGTCATCGTCGTCGTTGTTGCAAAGGATGATTGCGCCGTGACCGGTGGCGCCGTAAGTCCATTGGTCCTCGCCTGTTTCGTCACTGCCATCCGTGTCGATGGTCGCATTGCGATTCGAGTCCATGAGCAAGTTCACATTCACCGAGTGCAGCGTTGCCACTCGCACGCCCGTTGGATTGCTGTTTGGATTCGTAAGTATCTCTCCGATCACGCGCCCGCTCGCGGCCGCTGAGACCTCGAGGAAGACCCCTTCGACAGGCGCGACGGGATCCCAAAGGTCGTTGCTGGGATTCTGGTCGCCGAGTGTGTTGCGATACACGAGCGCAGTGCGGTTCCCGCCGGACTCGTCACATAACTCTACGAAGCAAGTCCAGTCGTAGTCGGGGGCGTACGGTTCGTCGTATGCGGTCGCGAGCCACACCATGCCTATCGGGTAGCTCTTTCCGCGCTCGATGGCGATGGGGCCCTTCTCGCGGGGAGCATTCAACGGGCACGACCAAGGATCGCTGCACACATTGTTCGAGTCGTGTTCGGATTCCAGGCACGGGTCTGCGAGCGCGTCGGAAAAGCTGTAAGTGACGGCGCCAAACTGCATGGCCCAAGTATCCGAGTTGTGGCAGGAGTGATCGCCGAAGGTGAGCATCACATACAGGACATTCTCGGAGTTCGGTCCCTCTCCTCCGTCAGAATCGTCGGTTGGGTCGCTACCGCCCAACACCTCTCCGCCGTCCGGCGTACCGTCGTCGTCGGAGTCGCTGTCCTCGGGATCGGAGCCATACGCGAACTCGTCGGCGTCGAGAAGTCCATCGCCGTCCCAGTCCCCGATTCCGTCTTCCGGATCGCATGGGTTCGAACCATGACTCGATTCCCACGAATCGGGCACGCCATCGCCGTCTGAGTCGCACGGCCCCCAATATCCGAACAGCGCTCCCAAGTCCGCCCCGTCGACGTTCCCGCTGCCATTCAAATCCTCGGGACAGCCGGGACATGTACCCCATTTGCCGACAAGCGCACCCAGGTCTGCTCCATTGACTTCGCCGTCGTCATTGAAGTCGCCAATGCAGTCGCAACTTCCTTGGAGAAGGAATGCTGCGCCTGGCGAACCTCCCTTTTGCCGCGAAGCGCCCGTCACTACCGGTGAATCCACGAACCTTCGATACAGCGACCCAACCGCTGACATTCGGAGCTGCTCGTCATCCCATGAACCGATCTGGTGGTCAAACTGCACGACCGCAATCGAATTGCGCGACTTGCTCGAGAGCACCACATCTTGGGATTCGCCATGTGCGGATGGATCGTCCGTGTCGCACCGCACCACCAATTCGGACAAGCCGTCGCCATCGATGTCTGGGATCATTGTCAGCGCTGCACCAAAGCCTGACAAGGATGGATCGTCCATGTCTACGGACCAGTCGGCATCTGCTGTTGTCAGTTCCTTCATCCCGTTGGGCAAAGGACCTAGAAAGACATACACCCTCCCATTGTCCTCAAGCGGTGCGCCGACAACCAAGTCTGCCCACACATCGCCATTGACGTCACCGACGTGGACTGCAGCGCCGAAAGCAGCGCCCTTCACAGATCCTCTCACGCACATGATGGGATTGTCGGCGGGCATGCGGACCAGATCGACACGGCCGGTATACGAATCCGCGTGAGGCTCCTGCCGCAAGACTCCGGCGCTCCAGTCCTCTTGGCCGCCCGTCTCGCGCTCGATGGCTGACCCTGTCAAAGTCTTCCGAACCAGCGACTCCCCCCGTGCGGGGCACACCGACAATCCCATGACGAACAATCCTGCGGTCATGCAGAGCCCGATCCGAATTGCGCTCATGTTTGCCTCCGGCTTTCTATTGAGTCCAATCGTTCTCATTCCGCACCAACTGCGTGTTCGTCACGGCGAAACTGTGACTGCTTTGCGCCGGTGTACGCCGGGAGTGGACGCTTCAATTCACCGTATCGCAAATTTTCGCGGAGATTTATTTATTGCGGTCACGATCTTTCCAAGTCGTTCTTGGCCATGACACCCGGTGTGCGTTTAGACGACGCATTGGTTACAAGTGCTGATGGCCCAGTGGGATAGCCGCCTCCAACGGCCAGCTCTCCCCCGGCAAGATTTGGTATGCAGAACTGAACGGCGCCGAGCCGCGAACCGCCTCCACCTGGCGAGTGATCACCTGGAACCATCAAGGTCTGGTGGCATCGTTCGGAAGTTGAGACTGCCGTTGTTGGCGGTGGAGCAGGCGGCGGCATCCAAACCATCCGCCCCTGCAGCCAGGTAGCGAGCTTCGACTCAAAGGGGGAAACTTCGTCGAGGAGCGGCATCACCGCCACCTTCCACGGCACCGTGATGCACATGCCGCGGTACCCGAGCGGCCGCAGCGCGGCGACCGCGAGTGCGAGGTCGCGCTCGTTGGCGATGTCGTTCTTCCAGAACTGCCAGTGCAGGCCATGGTGCGCGTACACCGCATCAAACATCCGGTCGATCGGGTTCTCGGCAACCGGGTGGCCGAGCATGCCGGTCATCTGCTTCTGTGGGGCGATCGAGTTCATAGTTAGATTTCGTAGTCGACCAGCTATCGCTTCCGTGACCACTCTGCGACCTCGTCCCACTGCGGTGGTGCCGTCGGCTCCGTGGGCTTGGTGATCACAGCGAAGAGGCTCTTCTTGGTGAAGACGCGGGACTGGAGCAAGATGTCCACCTTCGTCCATGCCGCGTCGGGGCGCATCGGGACGATCGAGTTCCGCTGTACCCACTCGCGAAGGTCGTGCTCCGATCCGAAGAACCACACCAGTGGCTCCAGTACCCTTGCCGAGGTTCCCTGCGGCTTGCTCGTCCAGAACGAAAACGGCTCCTCGTAGCCGATCTCCCACACGCGCACCGTGGCCGATTCCTCCGCCGTTGGGGGCCTCAGGATGGTGAAGGGACCGACGTCATTGATGCGATTGATCGGAGTGGCGCCGACCATGAGCCAGCGCTCCGGGACGAATTGGAACCCTGCGATGCCGCCGATCGACGTGGGAGGAGCCACGACGCCGTGCTCGTTGGCAGCTGCAACGGCGCGGCGCTGCTGGCCGGGCGCTACGGACATCGGCGGCATCCAACCGCTCGAGCGAGGAACATCGAATTCGGCAGGCCACTCGACCACCAAGCCGCGGTACCCCTCCGGCAGCTTGATGCGCAGATACATGGAGGGCCACGATGGCGCGATGTACCGCACGGCGCCGCTGCGTTCCGTGATGCGCGTGAAATCCGGTGGAATCTGTGAATACCCCACGCCCAAGTAGGTCGGCCCGGCCCCATTGACGGTCCAATACGAGGGACTCGCTCCGCCGAAGGTGTTGATGGTCGCCATGCCGTCGTCAGCCGCGGTTGCTTCGGCGTGGAGCTGTCTTCCGAACTTGCCGGTCTGCACGGACTGAGCGATGTTTGCACCAGCGACGGGTCGTCCCGTGAGGCCATCGATCACTTCGACGGTCACTGGATTTCGAGTGTGGAACGGTGTGCAGCCGGCGAGCGGCACCACGAAAGCCGTGAGCAGCGTGAAGAAGACTGCCGGAAAGTGCATGGGGAGCACCATACACCTATGTGAGATCGGGGGCAGAGGGGTGGGGAACCGCATTTACTGCTGTGCAACCGTACCGCCGGTGCCTTTGCAATCAACAACCGAGGTAGCCTGTGCCCGTCATGGTGAACCTCGGCCCCACGATCATCGAACAAGTGAGCAAGCTGTGCGCGGGCTCCGGGGTCGCGCGGCTTGATCTCACTGGTTCGGCCGTCCGCGACGACTTCGATCCAAGCACCAGTGACATCGATCTGCTGGTGGAGTTTCTGCCCGGTGCGCAGGTTTCCGCGCTGGATTTCGTGGAGCTGTCGGATGCGCTGGAACGTGTGATCGGCCGGCGAGTCGATCTGATCGAGCTGAGCGCCGTGACGAATCCGATCCTGCGAGAAGCCTTCCTTCGCGACCGGGTGCCGTTCTATGCAGCAGCGTGAGGTCCGCGTCTATCTCCTTAATACGCTTGCGACCGCCAAGCAGATCGACGCGCCGGTCCGGGACCTTCAGACGCGCGCGCACTGACGGGCCGCCCGAAGCCCACCCCTCGAAATCCCTGCGCCGAAAGCGAACGACGCGCCCTCGTGGAGGACGCGTATCAACGCGCCGCACGCAGCGCCGCGAGGAGCGCGGGAAGCCGGGTCCGCGCAAGTCCGTAGACGAGCCGTGTATCCACGATGTCGTAGCCATGCGCGAGCACATTGCGGAAGTCGATGACACGACGGTGCTCGGGGATTCGCTCCGCAACAGCGGGGAAGTCGCGGACGAGCCGCAAGAGCGCCTCGCCGATGATCTCGAACGACCGCTCGATAGCGCGCTGCGTCCGGCGGTCCTCAACAAACTGCTCCTCCGTCATCTCTCCCAGCATCGACACGATGTCCTCCGCGGCAGCGATCGCATCCTGAAGGATGGTCTGGGGATCACGCTGCATAGAGCCGAACCGCGTCACGCCGAAGAGATTCGAGGAGCAATGGGTTTCTGACGCCGCGAAGGGTGATCACATCGACGGGGCGGCCGAGGATCTCCGCGAGGTCGTCGCGAAGATCCATGTAGGCGCCGAAGAGGTCAGGCGCGTGGTCTGGAAAGTCCACAAGCACATCGATGTCGCTGCGGCTTGGGTCGAAGTCATCGCGCGCAGCCGAACCCACGAGTTCAAGGAAGGAAACGCCGCTCCGCTCGCATGCGGCTCGAATACGGTCGAGGTTTTCGGAGACGAGACCGACCATACAAAGAGTCTACCGCGCAAAGCTACGCATCGGAACGGTCAGCCTCGCTATCGGCGCGACGACGGTTGCAAGCAATGGTCATGCATGGACATCGGCCTTTCCACCCACACCGTATCCCTCCGCGTGAGCAGAGGCATCACCCACGGATCACCGTTCGCACGAACGAAGGCTGCCACTAAGTCAACGAGTACCCTTGCCGCCGCAAGGGCACCGACCATCGCCACGCAGCCCATCATCATCCTCTTCGACGGCGTCTGCAACCTCTGCAGCGGAATGGTGCGGTTTGTGATCGCGCGCGATCCGCATGCGCGATGCCGGTTCGCGGCGCTGCAGTCCGAGGCGGCGCGCGCTGCGTGCGCGAAGGTGGGTTACGAACTGCCCGCCTTCAACACGCCGAGCACGATCGTGGTCATCGAGGGCGGTCGAGCACTCGAGCGTTCCGATGCAGCACTTGCCATCGCGCGCCGCATGTCATTCCCGTGGCCGATGTTCGGCGTCTTCCGCGTGCTGCCGCGCGGGCTTCGCGACGCGCTGTACCGCTTCGTGGCGCGCAACCGATACCGATGGTTCGGGCGCGCGGAGGCGTGCATGGTGCCTAAGGCCGAACTTCAGGAGAGGTTTCTGGACTAACCGTCGAATCCATCGAGGGTGTCGGCGACGATCCGTCGTAGCGCCAACATGAGCGTCGGCAGCTCGTGCTGCGCAAGGCTCCAGACGACACGCAGATCGACCGAGTCATAGCCGTGAGACAGCAGGTTCCGAAAGTCGATCACCTCGCGCAGTTCCGGCACTTCCGCCGCAACCGCAGGGAACTCCCGCCGCAGCCGCGTCAGTGCCTCGCCGATGATCTCGAACTCGCGCTCGACCGCCGCTTGGGTTCGCCGATCTTCGAAGAATGCCTCGCGCGACATGGTGCGCGTCCACAATTCGATGCGCTCGCCCGACGCGATCGCGTCAAGGAGCATGGTCCGTGCATCACGCTGCATGCGCTGGGTACATCTGGATTGCGTCCTGCTCAAGCGACCGCAGCAGCAACTGGTTTCGGATCCCGCGCCTCGTGATCACGTCGACCTTGCGCCCGAGGATCAACGCGAGCTCGTCACGAAGACCCATGAATGCCCGGAAGTAGTTGATGTCCGCGTCCACGAAGTCCACCAAGACATCGATGTCGCTGCGGGCCGGGTCGAAGTCCGCACGCGCCGCGGACCCGACGACTGCGAGCGATGACACCGAATGCCGCGAGCACGCAGAACGGATCTCAGCGGCGTGCTCGGCGACGGCTTTCGGAAGATGGTTGGCTTGATCGCCCATGGGTGCACTCCATCATGACGGCTCCGACGGCAGAACGCAACAAAAAAGCGATCGGCCCCGGCGAACCGGAGCCGATCAGAAGTAGGGAGAGCTGGACGGGTTTTGAACGTTTCGAGGGATCTAGCTCGCAGAAGAGAGCTGGATAGCCCCTCGTGGCGCGCTCAGAACAGGGTTCTAGATCTCTCTAGTTCCCCCCGCATCGAGCCCTTCCGCGTGAGCGGTGGCAAAGGAGCATTCTGAAGCCCCAAGAAAGCGACGGTCACGATCTCCCCCAAACCGCACGTCCGCATTCCGGACAGGCGCACTGGCCAACGAGCAGGCGTTGCCCGCAAGCCGCACAGCCGCGGGGCGATCCGCATGATGGGCATGACTGATCCGTGGATCCGAGGACTCCAGGCCACCGGCAGGATGGACAGACGTCGAATCCTGCAGATACCAACTGCTTGCGCCCAAGACGTGAGATGGCAAGGACTGCCAGAAACATCGGCAAAGCACCTGACGCGAGCATGAGCGTCGCTATCACTAACACCGACGGCGCGCGGCTGCCCCATCCAAACCAGAGGACGAAGCTCCCCATGACGCCGAGGATGGCCAGCGCCCCCATGGACCAAAGCATGCTGCGCCACCGGCGAACGAGGAGCGGTCTGTTGAGTTGGTCAAGATCGACTTGCATACTGAGTAGTGAAGTTGGCAGAGTACTTCGTGCTTCGCACCATACCCCTCCGCGTGAGCGGAGGCATCGCGCACGGATCACCGTTCGCATGAACGAAGGCTGCCACTGAGTCAACGAGTACCCTTGCCGCCGCAAGGGCACCGACCATCGCCACGCAGCCCATCATCATCCTCTTCGACGGCGTCTGCAACCTCTGCAGCGGAATGGTGCGGTTCGTGATCGCGCGCCGCATGTCATTCCCGTGGCCGATGTTCGGCGTATTCCGCGTGCTGCCGCGCGGGCTTCGCGACGCGCTGTACCGCTTCGTGGCGCGCAATCGATACCGATGGTTCGGGCGCGCGGAGGCGTGCATGGTGCCAAGGGTCGAGCTTCAGGAGAGGTTTCTCGACTAACCGTCGACTGCATCGAGGTTGTCGGCGACATGGTGCGCGTCCACAACTCGATGCGCTCGCCAGCCGCGATTACGTCAAGGAGCATGGTCCGGGCATCACGCTGCATGCGCTGGGCAGATGCGTGAGCGAGGCCCGAAGACTTTGAAAATTCCGACACCGGTGCGGCGGGAACCGTGCCCGGGCGCAGTTCTTGGTGTATAGGAGCCCCCATGCGAACCGAACAGACACGTCATCGCGCCCGATCCGCCTTCGCGTTTATCCATGCCCGACGCCTGGGGATTCGTTCCGTCCTCGCCGGAGTGCGTGCGGTCATCGTCGCGTCCGCGGCGACCATCGCGCCAGTTGCCCATGGGATCGTCCTGCAGGCGCAGGGCGCGTCCCAGGAAGCACCGACGGTCGACCCGGCGGTCGTGGCGCGGATCCGTGCGCTGAAGGTGGAGGCGTCCCGTCTCCAAGAGCAGCGTCAGACCGTGCCCGCCTTGGGCGAGGAGTCCAAGGAGATGCAACGACGGATCGAGCAAATCACCGCCGATGTCTCCGGCATGCCCGAGACGGAGTGGACCACGTGGGTCATGCCGTTCCCGTCGGTGCTCGGCAGGGTTGCCAAGGACCCGAGCCAGCCCCGCAGCACCGCGACCTACATCAGCGAAGCCGTGCGCCGGGCGGAGGCGCGTGTCCGCGGGATCGGGTTCGGCGACATCGAGTTCACCGTGTCCAACAACCTGTCCGAGGTGGTCGTGCGCGGCGAGCGCTGGATGGTGGCGCTGGCGGCGGAGGCGATGCGCGAGGAGGTCGAGCATGTCTGGAACCGTTTCCAGGCGATGGAATCGGAGCGGAGCGTCCTCGAAGTACAGGAGCGCGAGAACAAGGCGAGCGAGGCCCGCGCCGGGCTGATCCGGCTCGACTGGGCGGGCGGCACGCTCCAGGACTTCGTCAAGGCCGTGCAGGGGATGGCGCCACAGCAGCCGGTGAACGTGGTGCTGCTCGACGACGCCGCAGCGGTCAACGCGGTGAAGATCGCCCCGATCTCCGTGCGCGACGTGACGCCCACCGCGCTGTTTCGGTCGCTCGTCCACCTGGCTCCCGAGGGATCCCAGCTGATCGTCACCGTCACGGGTGACATGGCGGCTGCGGCTGGCGATGCAGAGTCCGGCGCCCGCGATGCTGGCCGCGCTACCGGCGCGCCGATCATCACTATCCGGGCGCGCCGGACGGTGGGTGCTGCGGAAGCCGCTGCGAAGGCGGCCCAACCGTCCGTCGTGGTCATCGACCTGAGCGTGTACCTGCTGAGCGCCGACGGGGGAAACATCGAGGGCGCCCCGGCGAAGGAACGTCTTGACCGGCTCATGGACGCCGTCGGCGCCGCACTCGCGCTCGACGATCGGCCCGTCGTCGCGGCGCAACTTCGGATCCACGCACCGACTGGACTGCTCTTCGTGAAGGGCGACGAAGGCCAGGTGTCCCTCGTCAACGAGGTGATCAATTGCATCGTCGGCCAGTAACGATGAGTCGCCTCCAGGTTGCTCCCAAGACGACGCCACGTGCCTTCCGATGAACACGCCGAGACCATTGCACCGGACCGCGAGCTGCCGCGTGCCGACCGGGACGCGGCATGGATCACGCGCGAACTCAGGAACGGATCGCACGATGCACTCGCCGAGGCATACGATCGGTTCGCCGAGGCGATCGTGCGCGACGTGCGTCGCCGGACCGGGCGCGACGAGGCGTTCGCGCTCGACTGCCTGCAGGAGACCATGGTGAGGCTCGCGGCGAATCCGCCGGCCTGCTCGTCCGACGGGGAGCTCGGTGCGTGGCTCCGGGTCGTGTCCATCCGCGTGGCGCGCACGGCGCTCGTGGCCGAATCGCGGCGGGTCCGGCGCGAGCGCGCACATGCGGCGGAGCGTCGGTCGGCCCACGTCGATGGCTCGGCAGGCGAACGCCGCGCCGAAGACGATGAGGCCGACCTGGATCGCGTGCTGTCGCAGCTTGATGACGATGAACGCGAACTCCTGCGGCTTCGCGTGGTGCAGGGATGGTCCATCCCCGCAATTGCCCGGTGGATTGCGATGGAGCCGCGGCGGGTCGAGAGCAGGGTCCGGCGCGTGCTCGCGCGGCTGCGCGAACGGGGGCGCGCATGACGGCCGACGATCCACGCAGTGCCGTGCTCGCGCATCGCGCGCAGGTCCTTCAGGCCGCGGGGCATGCGCTCGAGCGATCGGTCCGGCGCCGGGGTGCGCGTCGGCGGCTGTCCTCCGCAGGCATCGTGGCGCTCCTGGCGGTCGGGGCGCTGGTCGCGGGATGGCCCAGGCCTGCGGTTACCTCCGCGCCCGCCCGTCGCAACGTCGCTCTCACGGTCCTCCGCGGTGGCGAGTCCCCCGCCAACGTCACGGTCATCCGCGGAGGCCAGAGAGACACAATTGCGCTGCGCCCCATCGGCGATGACGAACTCGATGCCGAGCTGCTGTCCGCCTTCGGGCAGCGTTTCGGTGCCGTCGGCGTGATCCGGCAGGGGCGGATGGTCGCGGTGATCGACGCTGCCACCGGGCAGTCGATCGCGCTCGGGCTGCGTCCGGCGGACGAGTGAGCCTTCGGCGGCGCATCAGGCGCTGTCGCGAGGCCGCGTCCGCGCACGTGACCTTGGCGTTTCGCTCGCCATCCGAAAGTGGCTGGAGATGAGGCGCTTTGCGGGCAGCGAGTCATGGGAAAACCTCGCCGCGCCGCCAAACGCACGCACGCCCCCAGGCGCGTAAGCGCCATGGGGCGTGGAGTGTGGACGCTGGCCGAAGCCAGCGTGGAGTGCAGAGTGATGTCAGGCGCGACGGCGACGGCCACCGACGAGACCAGCGACGCCGAGGAGCGCGAGCGCGCCCGGAGCGGGAACCGCGCCAGCTTGGATCGACGCGCCAACGACGCTCTCGTAACCGAAGTCAACCACCGTTCGGGTGACCAGGTTGCCCGTGGCGGGCTGCGAGCCCATCAGGAAGCGCATCCAGCCGTAGTGGGTGTTGCCGGACGAGGCCACGAAGCGGAAGCCAACGATGTTGTTGGAGGCGTACTGCCACTGGCCAGCGCCGGAACCGAAGATGGCCGACGAGGTGGCCGAGCTGAAGTTGCTCGACGCGCCGATGAGCGTGCCCGCGGAGAGGTTGATCGCCGGACCAACGCCGGCCGCGGCCGACACCATGCCGCCGCCGGTCGGGCTGAAGAAGTTCATGCCGCTGATGCCACTCGACGCGCGATAGGGGTTGACGTCCCAGCCCGGAACGCCGGAGCCCGGGCCGCTGGACAACTGGTTGGTCTGGACGTTGATGTACGTGCCATCGAGGTCGACGGCGCAGCTGAAGTTCACGATGCCGCTGTAGACGACGGCGGCGTTTGCAGCGGCGGTGGCGCCCATGGCGACAGCGGCAGCAACGAGGAAGTGCTTCTCAAAGCGATCTGAAAGACGCATGGAATGTCCAATCTTTGGAAAGGGAAACGGGAAACTGCTCTCAACCCAATCGGGCGGGGGAACAACATGATTGGCGCCTACTACCCTACGGCAGTCGGCAGGTGATGCCCGCGGCGGGAACTGACGGGCAATGTCAAAGATGACACGAAATCTGAGGGGTGCAAGCAAAGTTGTGGAATGTGGTGAACGATGACCACGTAGTTGCCATAGGGCCTGAGCATCCGCAAGGCGGCCGACGACCTGGGCATGCCGCGACCGCCCGCCCTGGCCCACCCCTCGAAATCCCTGCGTACAAAGCGAAAGTCCTCCGCTTTCTGGGCGGAGGGCGTCAGATTTCTTCGGGGTGGGCCAGTGGGGGGCGGTTAGGCCGCGCGGCTAGGAAGCTCCGCGTGAGCGGAGGCCGGGAGCAGGGGCAAATCACCGTGGGTAGACCTGCTCAGCGTAACCCTGTCAGGGTGGTCGCACATTGTGGCGGATCGCGGCGAAGCATCGACGAGGTGCAGGCAAAGCACATGAGCGACCGCGGTCGAAGCCTGCCGAGACCACGACACAAGTGTACACAGGACAGAACAGATTGAATATCAAAAACCCCAGGCCAGGAGGGTGCGATGGCGTGCTAGAGCCGACTCAGCAGGCCAGAAGCGTCGAGAAGCGCGACGACGACCCCTGAGACGCTGAAGAGGAACATCACCCAGGAGAAGATCCTCCATGGTCTCGAGCGGAATCGATCGAACTTCACGAAGACCATCCCGCCCCATAGGATCGCCGACATGATGTACAGGAGCATGTCTCTCGCCACGATCGAACCTCCACGGTCGGCAGGAGCCGTCTTGTGACTAAAGTAGGTGCCGCTGCGTCTCTCGCAGGATCTCGATGAGTTTCTTGACGACCTTGATGAAGCCCACGCCAGCCGCACCACCGGCACACGCCGTAGCCAGCGTGTCAGCGAGTTCAAAGAATACCTGCAGACCCTCCGAAAGCTGGTGATGTCCGACACACTCGACAATGAATCGAGCAAGCTTGAACACCACGGCCGCCATGGTGCAGACGATCGCGAAGTAGCAAGCATTGAGCGCGGCGGCACAGACGGGTGTCGGTGGCGTGCAGGCGGCGGAACACAACGCCATCTCCCCGATCAACAGCCCGATCGCGACCGCCAAGCCAGCAGCCCTCGCCCAGCAGGTCCACGCTCGATGCGAAAACCGTGTCCGGAACCCCGTCACCGTCGAGATCGATGCTTGAATCGCTTCGAAGGCCAGTGCGGAAGGAACCCGATTCAATCCAGTCATTCAGTTCCGCTGCAATCACAGACATCGTGGCGAGATCATCTTCGACTTCGCTCGCCATGATTGGCAGCGGCATCGGCGCCGCGAGCGCGTGCACGGGCAGCATCCAGGTTCCTGCGGCAAGCATGCACAGGAGCGTCGTCAGGTATCGAAAGAGTGTGTGCCGCATCGTCAGGTCTTCAAGGCAACTCCGTTTGCTGCGACCGCTTCGGCGAGCCGCGAACTGTCGCAATAAACCGCTTCGCCGCGCGTACTCAAGAACAAAAAACGGATTTGGGGTGAAGATATCAGAATTTGCTCGACCCAGCCTGATCGGGTGGTCGCACATTGTGGCGGATCGCGGCGAAGCATCGACGAGGCGCTCCGAAGACGTGCTTGCACAGGAGGCTCCACCCTCTTGAGGAGGTCGTGGCGAAGCTGGGGCAGGCTCGACCCAAGTGAGCCGCGACAACGCCCAACCCGACTCATCACCCGAGACTTCCGC
>DBCE01000083.1 GCA_002292895.1 Phycisphaerales bacterium UBA966 | reverse complement strand
CGCGCGCAACGGAGGGGGCGGTTGAACGACTCAACTCACTTCACCCGCCCGCAACGGAGGGGGCGTTAGACGTCTCAACTCACTTCACCCGCGCGCAACCGCGAAATTGGGGACAGTGGTGAACGGCACCTATTTAAGTTACGCCGCAGCCGACCCAGCGACCGGCATCGCGCAGGAGATCCGCGCCAGTGCGCAGCCGCGGCGGGCGCATTCGGTGGTCAGCGCGTCAGACATTCCGCGGATCACCGAGGCTGTTTCGTCATTATCAGTGGACAGCACAATGGATGCCGTCGCACGAGCAACTGTGCACTCGATGCGCACTGTTGACTCCACGCCCCACGTTCGCATTAACAGCACCCCGCCACGTTGGTCAATCAGCGCGCGTACTGCCCGACGCAACTGCGCCTGCAACAGCGCCTCCGCCGCGGCGCCCTGCAACGGTGACTGCACCGGCACCTGAAAGCGTGGTCCTGCAACGAATGGATTGATGACTGATGATCCCATGGGACGAACCTCGAGCGCGGCCGAGAGGCGAGTGGCCGCACCAAGTTCATCGGCGCAAATGCGCAGGAATCCTCAATTTGGTGGCAAGCGATCCGGAGTGCGCGGCTTCTCAGCCAACTTCTCGGCAGAGCCAGTTCCGGGAACCACATCACGGACCGCATCAATCATGTCACGAGCTGCGACATGCGCAGTTCGCACGGCGTCTCCCACAGCGCCGTCCTGCTTCATGGCGCGCTCCGCCATCTTGCGTGCCACCACAAATCGGCGACTCAGACCAGCAATAACGGTGGCCATCACTTCCATTTGGGAAGCTGGCGGCTGATCGGATTCGGGTTCAGTGTGTTGTGAATTCATGCGGCCTCGTGGGCATCACGATAGCCGCCTTCGGGCGCCATCTCCAAATCCTCAAAGAATGAGCGCACCGCTTCTGCCAATTCTTCGTGCCCCGGGGCGTCAAGCGCTCCCAGCGCGTTGGTGGCTCGCTGCACGTGCGTCACCGGCAATGCCTGCAAGATGGCGGCAGCCGCGCCCGCGTCCAGTGCCACTAGCAGTCGAGCCGCGCGATCGGTATCGCCCGTATCAATCCAGCCCCGCACTACAAATGCTGACTGCTCCGTTGCAGATCGAACCGCCTCCGAAGCGTCCGCACCAGGAAGCGGCTCCTCATCAAAGGCCGGCATGGCCGTCTCGTTGTCATCATCATTCGCGGCCATCGCAGCGCCGCGCGGCCGCGCCCATGTCCACCACGCAAATCCCGCAAGGCCTCCAAGCGCTAACAGCGCCCATCCATACGGAAATCCGTTCGCCGCGTTCGTGGATCCAAGTGGCGTTGCCCGCTCACGCGCAGCAGACGCTTCCACCTGCGTGCGCACTGGGCTCTGTACTGAATACGGCTCCGCAGGCTGAGTGACCGCCACGCGATCCCACTCCGGCTCCGCAGCGATCGAAAGCGCCACGGCAGATACACGTGATCCCGGCGCGGTAATGAATGGCTCCACACGATCGGCAATGCGCGAACGTTCCAACTCCATGTACTGCGTCATATCGCCACCTGCTTCAGCCTCAGCGCGCGCCACTGCAACACTCCGCGGCACTTCAATGGTGGCAACCACCGCCCCACCCTCTGATTCACGAACACGCACCGATACACCAGGAATATCTGCAAGCAGCGCAGTCACCAGTTCCGCTGCATGCTCTTCACGCGCATGAACAATGTCCGCCATCGCACGCGCATTCACATCACGCACCGTTCGAACGCGGCCAGACACTGCGTCAATGATCGCCACTGATTCAGGCTTGACGCCTTGGCACGCGCCGGCCACCATCACCGCCACTGCGTCCACCAAATCCTGCGGCATGGCACCCGAGCGCATGCCCACCGTGACAGCTGCTGTGGCTCCCGACGCAGCACCCGGAGCAAACGAACGCGGCGCATCGCCAACCACCACACTGGCGCGTTCAACGCCCGGTTGCATGACGATGGTTGCCTCTAATGTCTTGATGGTTGCAGCAAGGCGACGTGCCCGCGAACTCTCGCCGCTGGCAAATATTGATTCATCTTCAAGCGCACTTGCGACGGCATTTGCCGATGATTTCGGCACAGCAGCTTCGGCAGCGCGGCGAGCATCCTGCGCATCTACCCAGAGAGAGCCATCTTGCAATTGCGCAGAAATTCCTGCGCGTGCAAGCGCGCCACGCGCCATCTCAATGCCGCCCGCGGGAACTGCTAACGCAACGCGTGCCGGCGGCTCACCGGATCGCCACGCAACAAACGCAGCGCCAATCAGTGCAACCCCAGCAACTGCCACCGCCAGCGCGGCGCTCCGACTACTGATCTCCGGAAACGCACGCTGCATGCGCGCAAGACCAGGTACGCGGGTCATCCCCGACCTACCAAGTCCGTCTGACGCATCGCCTGCTTCCACAATCTCATGGCGTCCGGCGTCATAGGCGTCGTCATCAATCGAGTCCATTGTTTCTCCGTTGCGCATCAACCGCGCATATCTCGCACTTGGGCATAGGCCTCAAGCATGGCATTTCGAACCGCTTGCAACATTTGGAACGCCGCGTCAGCCTTGCGCGTGGCCAGGAGCACGCCTTCCACATCGCATGAAGCGCCACTCCGCACCAGTGCCGTCGCTCGCTCTGCATCGGCACCAAGAACACGCGCTTGCTCAAGTCCCGCCTGTACACGAGCAAGCAACGAGTCACCCGACAAGATGGGCGCGGCCCCTGCAGTCTCACTTGTTAACGAAGTAGCACCAACACCCACGGCGTGGGTGCCCTGCACTGTGTGACCCATGTGTCCGATGGCTGCGATCGAATCCGTCACGCGAACTCCGGATGCTTCGGGATGCACGTGCCCCGCATCCGTGCGGAGCAGCGTGCATCACCTGCTCCATAGATCGGCAGGAACTGCCGAATGACTGCAATTTCTGCGTGGGCGAATAACCCACAAACGCCCGGCGCCACCCCGCTACGCCAGGTCAAAGATGCTCTGGCACCAACCCCGCCAATTTCCACTGCCGCAGCTTCATTCCAAGGGTTCGAACCCCAATTCCGAGCGCGCGGGCGGAACGGTCACGGTGCCCACCGAAACTCTCCAAGGTGGCAACCACCGACCGGCGCTCCAGCGTCTCCAAGGTGACTTCACCGTCACAGGCGATCGGTTCAGCATGTCGGGAACGCATGGACTCCAGCTCACGGGTCAGGTGCTCCACCCGCTCAATCAGCGCGCGATGCGTCCCTTCCACTCCGGCGGCTACTTCCTGGAATGCGGTGACCAATTGGCCAAAGGATGAACCTCCCGGCGCACCGGCTTCGGTGAGCAGTGCTCCACCCATGATTGAATCAGCGTCCATCGTGCCGCGGCGTTCGCCAGGCATCGTGTAGCTCATTGCGCGTGCATCTGATCCGTCGTGCAATGCCGTGGTCCTCATTCGGTAGGCGAATCCGTTCGCCCGCCTCGGGTCATCGGCGTTCAGCGGCGGCCGACTTGAGGCGCCATGAGCGCCGCAACAGAGCACCGCTTGCTGCACCGGCTGATCCAACCACCACCGCGGCAAGGCAAACCCACGCGGTGGCGTCGCTCGGCTGCGCGCCCATCACTGCGAGCGGTCCCACCACACCGCCGACGGAATCGATGCGCTGCATCGCCGCCCCGCCCTCGCCAGTTGGCACAAAGATCGCAAATCCGTCTCCAAGACCAAGCACCGTGAACGCACGGTCCGGTGCCTCAAACGTTGCCAGTCGCAACGGACCCGACGCACTCAGGTAATCCACCGCACGTTGGTCGCCCTCAAGCCTCATCAACGCAGCCCCGCGCGACGCGCCGCTAATCAATTGCATGAATCCCGGGCCAGCGGCAGCATTTCCAGATGAACCCCATCGTCCGTCAGCCGCGCGCACCGTGGTTACACCTGCTGCATCAACCAACACCGGTCGACCCGCAACTAACACCAGGCGCATGCCCGCCGTTGCTGGAGGATCGATGACGGCCGTCCAACCGCGCGAACCAAGTTCTTCAAGCGTGGCGCCCGCGGTTGCGGACCGAAGCACAAGCACTCCATCCTCGATCGCCGCAATTCCGCGCAATTCACCCTCGCCCGGCAAACTTGGATGGATCGCCATGCGAGTCGGCGGGTCTGAATAGAAGGCGCCCGTGGCAGGATTCCGAACCGCGGTCACGGAATACACATCCCGACGCGCACTCACACTCTCCGGCGCAAGCACAAGCCACAGCGTGCCGCGCAACGCCGACATCGCCTCCGGCACGCGCGGCAGTGTGAACGCCTCCCGCACACAATCGCAATTCATAGCAGTCGCATGATGCAGCAGAACCCACTCCGTGCCACCGGCACGCGTTCGTTCAACCACAAACCACGCGTGCGTTCCGTCCGATGCGCTCGCCAGGGTTCGGTCACCGCCGGCATGCGCGGGACGCACGGTGCACAACGCGAGACATACGGCGATGCACAGGCCGCACACAGCAAATACGCGATTCATTGCGCTTCCTCCATCGTCTCTGGCGTGAACCGTGCGCGCAATCCATCCATGTCATAGAGCGTCGGTCGGTCGGCAGCCTCTGCGTCAGCGCGCGCAGAATCAAGTGCGATGGAAAGCGCGGTCACACCGCCCTCGCGGACTGCAACCAAGCGCCGCGGAATGCGCGGCCATGCGCCTTGCGCAACACCCGGCGTCTCCACCAACATCAGTTCACCGAAATCAACACGCGAAGAATCGCCGGCGTTCCACTGCGCACGAACCGACCGAGGCTCCAGCGTGCCGATCGCAAATCCCGCCTCAACGCGAACGCCCGCGACGGCTTCACCGCCAGCCTGTTCCAACTCCACCCACGCCAATCCGTCACGCACTTCCACCACCGCGCCCGCGCGCGGGATTAACGGTGCAATTCCAAGAAAGCGCGGATTCGCCACTTGCGCTTCACGCGCTGCTTGCGTTGGCGCGCTGGCTGCAATCATTCCCCACACCAACCGCGAAGGCGCGGTCTTCAGTTCAAATCGCCACCAGCGCGTTCCGTC
>DBCE01000257.1:5673-8858 GCA_002292895.1 Phycisphaerales bacterium UBA966 | reverse complement strand
GTGACGGTGGGAGCGCCAAAGGACTTCTCAAGAATCACCACGCGACCCGATGGTCCAAGAGTGACCTTGACGGCCTTTGCGAGTTTCTGAACGCCGCGGAGAATCTTCTCACGTGCGTCTACGTCGTATGCAATCTGCTTTGCTGCCATGGTGCGTTTCCTTTGCTTACTGTGTGTCGTTAGTAACTGTCTTGAATGTCTGTGTCGTGTTGAACTACTGCAAATCTCTCATGCTGACGCCATCGCGTCAGCCAATCTCAATCCAGACCACGCGCTCGGCATCGAGCACGAAGATCTTCAATCCGTCACTCACCTTCACCAAACCATCGCTTTCCTGTGGAATCAGGAATGCGCGCTTCATGCTCAGCACATGAGCGGTTGCAAACTCGATTCGCACATCACGTTGGCCGTTGAGTTCGGACAGCGCCTTGCGAAGTTGAAGTGAATCCATCGGTTGTCCTCGATGAGTCGGTGAACGACAAATCAGTGAATTAGTCGACGATGCCGAGGATCTCTTCCTCAGTCATGATCAGGTACGGATCGCCGTCGATCTTGACTTCGGTGCCCGAGTAACTCGAGAAGATGACGGTGTCGCCCTTCTTCACGGTGAACGGAACATAGGTGCCCTTGTCCTTGTTGAGGATGCCGGCGCCGAGAGCAACAACCTTGCCCTGCTTTGGCTTGTCCTTGGCGCTCTCTGGAAGAAAGATGCCTGAGTCAGTCTTAGTTGCGGCTTCGTCGCGCTTGACGAGGATCTTGTCACCGAGTGGTCGAACCTTCATGAGTATCTCCTGATATGAGTAAATGGATACGGAGTCTGATCGCGGGCTACTGCCCGCCGGCGGCGCGACGCGCGTCCGCTCGTTCGATCGCGGCGGCGCGGTCTGCCGCAACCGCCCGATCGATGAATTGGCGTTCCATGATCCGCTGCATGATGCGGAGCATGATTTCTGGATGGCACGGACGATCAACAACAGCGAATGCGCCATCGAGGAGTGCGTCCACAAGTCCGCGTGATGCTTCGCGGAGAGTCGGCTGCGGTGGGCGAACGACCACGACCGGCGGCGGTGCATCAAGGCGACGCAACAGTTGCAGTACGCGCGCGCCAGCGGGTTCGCTGCTACCAATGGAGCTGTCGTCAAGCGGCAGCGCCAAGTCCACCACTGCGATGTGAACCGTGACGCTACGAATCACGTTTGATGCTTCGATGCCGGAGCGAGCCTGAATGACGTTGACGCCGTGGGCGCCCAAGATCTGTGGAACGGCAGTGGCCCACGCGTCTTCGCGCCAGCCACCTGAAGTCAGCAGGACGTTCATGAGCGGCGAACGCTTCGGACCTGCGCCATGGCCACTGCCGCCGAAAGCGGTGTGGTCAGCTGGCTGGGGATGGAGCAGTCGAAATCGCATGCGCAAGGAGCATGAGGAGATGCAACAGACGTGCCAGACAGGTTTCCTACCTTGCTTTCTTACGTCCGGTAATAAATGCTCTTTGGCACACCAATTGCGTCCCAGGATCGATGTTGTTGCCACGGAGCGGTGCCGCCCAGAACACCCGCTGCCAGTCTGGCAGCACCCCGGTGCGGCGAGTTCCCATCTCTATGTCCGGCGCCTGGGTCCACACGTGAATAAATCCGCACATCCAGCGGCTCGCTATTTCCTACGCTGCCCCCATGCACGCCGGCACCCCGATCGCAGTCATCCGTCGCTCCCCTTCTGAGTGGGCCAACCGCCGCGCGGTGGTTCAGGGGTGGGTTCGCACTCGACGCGACTCCAAGGCTGGCATCAGCTTTGTGAACCTGTCGGACGGTTCATGCTTTGACTCGCTGCAACTAGTGGTGCCGAACACGCTGACTAATTATGCCAACGAAGTGATGCGCCTGACCGCTGGCTGCAGTGTTGAAGCCGAGGGCATGCTTGTGCAGGTGCAAGGCAAAGATGGAACCGTGGGCGTGGAAATGCAGGTTGAGAAATTGCAGGTGCACGGATTTGTTGAAGACCCCGACACCTATCCAATTCAACCGAAGGCGCACAGCATGGAGTTCCTGCGCGAGCAAGCGCACTTGCGTTCGCGCACCAATACGTTCGGCGCACTGGGGCGTATTCGTCACACCATGGCACAGGCAGTGCATCGCTACTTCAGCGACAACGGCTTCTTCTGGATTCACACCCCGATCATCACTGCAAGTGATTGCGAAGGCGCTGGTGAAATGTTCCGTGTCAGCACGCTTGACCTGGCCAACCTGCCGCGCACTCCGGATGGCAAGGTGGACTTCAGCCAAGACTTCTTCGGCAAGGAGAGCCACCTCACCGTGAGTGGTCAATTGAACGTGGAATGTTGGGCATTGGCGCTGAGCCGCGTGTACACCTTTGGGCCTACGTTTCGAGCCGAAAATTCCAATACCAGCCGGCACTTAGCGGAGTTCTGGATGATTGAACCCGAGCTGGCGTTTGCTGATTTGAAGATGGACGCCGACTGCGCGGAAGGCTTGATGAAAGCAATGTTCACCGCCACGCTTGCAGAGCGGCACGACGACATGAAGTTCTTCGTTGAACGCGTTGACAAGGAAGCGATCGCGCGCCTCGAGAAATTCTGCTCCGCACCGTTCGAGCGCATTGATTACACCGAAGCGATCCGCCTGGTGGAAAAGGCTGCCGCGGGCGGACACAAGTTTGAGTACGCGCCGTTCTGGGGCATGGACATGCAGAGCGAGCACGAGCGCTATCTCACCGAGCAAGTGTTCGGCAAGCCCGTCGTGGTGATGAACTATCCGAAGGACATCAAGGCCTTCTACATGCGCTTGAATGACGATGGCAAGACCGTGGCAGCCATGGACATCTTGGCACCCGGGATCGGTGAAATCGTTGGTGGCAGCCAGCGGGAAGAGCGACTGGATGTACTGGACGCGCGCATCACCGAAATGAAATTGGACCCAGCCGCCTACTGGTGGTACCGCGATCTACGCCGCTATGGATCAGTGCCGCACGCTGGATTTGGCCTTGGATTTGAACGAACCATCGCCTACGCCACCGGACTTGGAAACGTGCGTGATTGCATCCCGTTCCCACGTACGCCAAAGAGTTGCGCCTTCTGAGATTGCCTGGCGGGTCACGCGGCGTGATGTCAAGCAGCGCATCACTTCAGCGTGATCTTGCTCAGATCTTCTGTTGGCTCGGGCCACTTCATGT
>DBCE01000257.1:0-5472 GCA_002292895.1 Phycisphaerales bacterium UBA966 | reverse complement strand
AACTTCCAGTGCTTGCTTTGATCATCAAGCCGCGCATGCAGTCGTTCCAATTGCTCTTCGTTGCTGATGGTCAAGAAGAACTTTAAGACGATCGTTCCCTCCTCAACCAGCATGCGCTCAAAGTCGTTGATTTGCCGCTGTCTTTGCTCGATTTCCTTGGGTTTCAGAAATCCGTGCACGCGACCAACAATGATGTCTTCGTAATGACTGCGGTTGAAGACGCTGATCTCGCCCTTGCCTGGGCACAGGGTGTGCACGCGCCATAGATAGTCGTGCGCCAGCTCCACGTCGTTTGGCTTCTTAAAGGAATGCACGGTGACGCCCTGCGGGTTGAGAGCAGTCATCACCTTCCGGATCACGCCATCTTTACCTGCCGTATCGATTCCCTGCAGCACCACCAAGAGCGAACGACTCTTGTTTGCCCAGAACTTCATCTGCAGTTCGTCAACCTCGGCAAGGTTTTTCTCAAGGCGCGCTTCGCCATCAGCTTTGCTGAGGCCGCCATCGTCATCAGGCTTCCAGTCGGAAAGCGAAACCTTCGTACCCGGCTTGACCGTGAAGTCCTTGAGTTTGATGGAGGCCATCAGGGCACTGTAATCGACCACGTCAGACTCTTACTCTGTCCACCGGACGTCCACCACTACATCGCGCCCCACCTTCAAATCACTCCGTATCCACTCTGCAAATCGCTTCTCAAAGAAGTCCCGGCCGGCCTCTTCTGCCTTGGCGCGCACGGCGGGATTGCTGACAGCCTCAAGAAGTTTTGGGCGTAACTGCCGCACCAATTGGTCACGGTTGTCCATTCCAAGCCAACTGCGC
Source organism: Phycisphaerales bacterium UBA966 (assembly GCA_002292895.1). GTDB lineage: Bacteria > Planctomycetota > Phycisphaerae > Phycisphaerales > SM1A02 > UBA966. The sequence goes on along the minus strand of DBCE01000257.1, from coordinate 4,653 downwards.
GCATACAGGAGACCGGTGTTTCGCTCAGTGAACTCAATTGATTCGGGCACGATGGCCAGCATTTCACCATCGACGCGCGGACGAGGCGCAAGCACCACAATCCGCGCTGGCTCCCCTTCTTTCCCGGGGATAAAGATGACATCCTGATCAGTCATGCGATCCACCGGGACAACAAACTGAGCTCGGCAATTCTTTGCTTCGATGCGACTGTAGGTGTCACCAAACATGGTGTCACTCACCAGGTCAACCGATACATCTGCCAGATGCGTGAAGACCACGATCTTTGGCGTTGCATCGTCGCCGCGCAATACCACCAGCGGCGCGTTCTTGACGCTTGGCTTCAATACATCGGCGATTTCTTTGAGTGAGGCGCGCGCTTCGCGGATGGTGTCAACCACCGCGTCTCCGCCCGCGCTTACAACTTTCGCCGGAGTGCATTGCCGCAGCAGGTCAGTGACAAACCAGACGATGGCGACTGCAGCCACCAACGTCAACACCCAGGAAGCGAATCGAAATCGAGAACCACTCGTAGTGGATCCACCGGCGCTGTCCTGCGGCGCGCGATCGGTCACGATGCGGACTTATCCTTGCCCGCGCCCTTGGACTTGTCAGCAGGCGGGGCTTGCAAGATGCGATCCATGATCGCCTGCATCTCCAAACGGTCGGCAGTGGTGAATCGCTCTTGTGACATGTAGCTCGCCGCGGCAGACATGAGCTCCGTGACCTTGCCCTGCATCTCGCGCAACTTGAGGACGTCCTCGGTGGTTGCATTTGGATTGCCTTTGACCTTCTCCATCAGCGCGGACACTTCATCCTGCTTGGCCTTGGCCGCTCGGCACTTGGATTCAAACTCCGCGTACTTGCCGCCGCGCGGGGCCTGCTTCTTGGGTGCGTCATCTTGAACCGGCAGCGTGGATGCGGTGGCGACGGGCGCAACAAGGGCAAGTACCAAGCCAAGTGCAGCGAATTGGGCGGATTTGACGGATTTCATGTCCGGCAGGGTACCCAAATCCGTATCTCACACCAAGGGCAGCCGCTACCCTTTGCACCGCAGGCATGCGCAGCCGCGCCTGTCCAAGATGTTCATGATGTTCACGGTCTTTCGCACTTGAGCTCCGACCGATCAAAGCCCCTTAACAGAGAAGCCCCGATGGCCCGAACGCAACACCACGCACGACGCCACGCTGGATTTACCGTCACGGAACTGATCGTGGTGGTCTCCATCATCGCACTCATTATTGCACTGCTCGTGCCCAGCATTGCCAAAGTGCGCGCCTCGACACGCACCTTGCGCTGCCTGACCAATCAGCGGCAGATCACGCAGGCTGCCTACGCGTATGCCACTGCCAACGCGGGGCGATGGGCCAGTCCTCGTACCGACGAGTACGGATGGACTTACCCAGAGAACACTTCTGGTAACGCCAAGCACTGCTGGGTGAAAGCGCAGGGTGGAAATGTGGCGGGTGCGTATGAGAAAATTTCTGCACTGGAACAGGGTGTGTTGTGGCCCTATATCGGAACAGTGGCCGCATACGTCTCGCCAGAAGAGCCGACCAATCCATACGCGCTGCAAAATCCTGGCGCGAACACGCGCGTTCGCAGTTATTCATTCAACGCGTGCTTAGGCGTCACCCGACCCGATGAGTTGGCCGACTATGACACGCCGTTCATGAACCCCGCCACTGGCGTCAGTGTGCCGCTCAGCATCTACAACACCACCACCATCGCCACGGTCAAGCAGCCGTCGCGCATGATGTCCACCTTGGTGGAAGATGACAACGTCGCGTGGAACAACGAAGGTTGGATCATCTCGCCCCAGCCAAGTACTCGCCTGTGGGTCGACCTGCCAGCGCCATGGCGGCCCGACGCCGTCACCATGACGTATGTGGACGGCTCTACTGAGTCGTACGAGATGACGAACCCGGCGATCCTTGAATTCAACTACACGGCGCCTCATAACACGCCGGGCCCGATTGACGCCTCTGGAACCTGCTGGGATTGGAAGTATTTCCGGGATCGCTTGAATCCGGGTGTTCTTCCAGCACTCCCCAATCTTCCGCCTACATAAGCACTATCGGAGTGGGGCAAGTCCCCGTACACTCCTCCGTTCACACGGGGCGTAGCTCAGCTTGGTAGAGCGCCTGCTTTGGGAGCAGGAAGTCGTCGGTTCGAATCCGGCCGCCCCGATTGGTTTGGTTCTGATGGATACTGATTGGTCCTGATTGACGAGTGCAGCTCCGCGCCGCAGCCACCGTCTCCACCAACTTTCAAACAATGCTTCCTCCCGACTATCGGCTCCGAACGATGCTCGAATCGGATTTCGATGCGATCGCGGAAATCTGTGCGCGTGTCTATCCGGCAGAGACGCCCTACACACACGCTGAGTTGCGCGAACACATGACGCGCTTCCCGCAAGGGCAAGTGGTTGCTGAATACGCACCTGCCGGAAGTACCAATGCAACTGTTGCTGGCGTGCACTTCACGCTGCGGCTGATGTTCAAAGACTTTCACATTGATGATTCGTGGGATGTGCTCACGGCCAACGACACATTCAGTGATGACAACCCAGAGGGGCACACGCTCTACGGCGCTGACATCATGGTGAGCCCTGATCATCAGCATCACGGATTGGCGCACGCGCTCACTGACGCGGCGCGCGCCATTGTCATGGACGAAGCGCTCTGGCGAATGGTGGGCGGCAGCCGACTCCCGGGTTACGGCGCAGTCGCTGCCCGCATGAGTGCCGAGGAGTACGTGGCCGCTGTGCGCGCGGGCACCATGATCGATCCCGTACTAACTGCACATCTCAAGGACGGTTGGGCGGTGGTGCGCCCCATCCAGGGCTACCTGCAACACGATCCCGACAGCGCCGGTTGGGCCGCGGTGATCCAGTGGGTCAACCCCGAATGTCCGCCGCCGCCTGAGTTGGAACTGCGGTAATCGGGCTGGATTGGTGGTTATTGCGCCGCCACGAACATCGAGTGCGGGCGAAGAGAGATCGCCCCGCGAGCCGTTCCGTGCGGCGTTGCTGATGCGGTGTTGGCATCTGCAAGCACGCTCCACTCGCCAGGCGGCAGTGTGAATGGCCGCTCAACGGGGTCGCCATTCAATACAACGATCACTTGGCGCGCGGAGTCTTTCGATGCTGCCCCGTTCAGTGTCCACGCCAACAAGGGCGCCGCTTGCAGCTGCGTGCAACTGGCGCGAATGTCCGCTGCATTATCCATGCGGAACACCGGATGGGCCGCGCGGATAGCAATCATGCCGGCAACCCAGTCGCTGACATCGCGGCACTTCTCTGCTGCTACCCAATCAAATTGATTGATCGCGTCACCCGCTTCGTAGGAGTTGTGATTTCCTTGTTTGGTTCGGCAGATCTCGCTGCCACCTTCAATGAATGGGACACCTTGACTGACAAGAACAATTCCAATCGCCAGTTTCTGCATGGCTCGGCGCGTTGCGGTATCGGCGTCCGGCGCGGTCTTGGCGATCTTGTCAACAAGCGAGAGATTGTCATGCGCTGACGCGTAGTTGATGGACTCTGTAGGTGCCTGGGTGAAGTCATCGATCGCACCCACCGCGCCAACCCTGATACCGTTGGCGCTCGGGCTGATGGTGGCGTTGGTGTTGGCGTTGGTGCCCCCGTTGCCACCTACACGGATGGCAAATCCACCGACCGCGCCGTCTGTATCACCACGGATCGCCGTGCGCAGATTGTCATTAAAAACCCCTAAAGGCAAGCCTTTTTGAGCACCTTTGCCAAACCGAATGGGCCCGCCGCCCGTCCACGGTTCGCCATAGAGCGTGGCGTCGGGTCGTAGGCGTTTCACTAGCGCGCACGCTGCACGCGCGGTCTCTGGGGTGTGCGTTCCTAAGAGGTCAAATCGAAAGCCGTCGACTTTGTATTGCGTTGTCCAGAACGCCAGCGAGTCCATGATGTACTTACGCACCATCGGCCGCTCATCTGCAACGCTGTTGCCGCACCCAGCATCGTTGCTGTATCGACCGTCGGGAGTGGTGCGGAAGAACCAGTACGGCACTGTTCCATCAAATGGACTTGTCGCGCCGCTCGATGACGTGTGGTTGTACGCAACGTCCATGATCACACGCACGTGCGCGGCATGAAGTTGTTCGATCGCAGTTCGGAATTCACGTATAGCCGCCAGTGGATCTGCATGATCGCTGGCATAGTTGGACTCTGGCACATTGAAGAGCGCAGTCCAGTAGCCCCAGTTGTAAGCGTTGGGTGCAGCCGAAAAATCCTGCACTGGCATCAAGTGAACAGCCGTGATTCCCAGATCTTTCAGGTGATTTATGCCAGTTCCACGACCATCACGCGCCGTACCCCCATGCGCAAGTCCACGGTATGTACCGCGAATTTCAGGCGGGCAGGTTTGGTCAGCGATGGAGAAGTCACGAACATGAATCTCGTAAAGCACCTCATCAGTGGCACGCGCCATGACTGGTACCGGAGTGGAATCCCAGTTCGCTGGTTTGAGTCGATCCAAATCAACAATGACCGAGCGTGTGGAATCCTCCGTGGCAGCAAACGCGTGAATATCTGGAACGATGGGGGAGTCGCCGTAATGCGTAAATCGATACGAATATCCCTTGCCGTGCAAATCACCGGTGACGGTTGCCTCCCATACTCCG
>DBCE01000089.1:268-4060 GCA_002292895.1 Phycisphaerales bacterium UBA966 | reverse complement strand
GCCGGCCTATGTTTCTGGCGATCGTGACGAGACCAGCGTTCCAACGCAAGCGCTCTTCATGATGAACAGCGAGCGCGTCACCAAAGCCGCCAACACCATGGCGCGGCGATTGCTTTCTGAGCAGTCCACGGAGTCCGATCGCATCCAACGCGCGTTTGAAGTGTGCGTTGGACGCAAGCCAACTCAAACGGAAATCACTGCGGTGCGTGGGTTCTTCAAGGACTTTGTAGCAGCGCAAAGTGGCAAGTCAGCGCGGCAGGCCAAGGGCGAAGCCAAGCGGCTTGAAGAGTCTTCGTGGTCGGCGTTCTGTCAGGCGTTATTCCAGTCAGCTGAATTCCGGATGGTGGAGTAGGAGCACTCACATGGATATGTGCAACAATCGCATTCTCACCTCAACGCGCCGCGAGGCACTGCGCGCCATCTCCTGTGGCTTTGGATTGCTGGCGTTTGCTGGCATGTCCGCTCAGGCGGCGGCTGCCCCACGGCTCTTTGGCGCTGGTGATGAAGAGGACAGCAACCCGCTCGCGCCCAAGGCTCCGCACCATCCCGTGAAGGCGAAGCGCGTGATCTTCTTGTGCATGTCGGGCGGGCCGTCCCATGTGGACACCTTTGATTACAAGCCGCAACTCATCACTGACAACGGCAAGAGCCTTGGCGGCGTGCGTGCTGGTGCGCAACTGCTGGCCAGCCCGTTCAAATTCAATCAACATGGCAAGAGCGGTCTCTGGATCAGTGAACTCATGCCCGAGACTGCCAAGCACGCCGACAGCATGTGTCTGTTGCGCGGCATGAATACGGCGGTGCCTGCACATGCGCAGGCTTCTGTGTTGATGCATACCGGCAGCTTCCAGTTCGTTCGACCATCATTCGGAGCATGGACGCTGTACGGATTGGGCACTGTCAATCAGAATCTGCCTGGCTTCATCACGCTCAATCCGCCCTCCGGAAACGGGGGCGCACAGAACTACGGCGCGGGCTTCTTGCCTGCCGTGTATCAGGGGACCCGCGTTGGAATGGAACGCACCGCGCGCCGCAACGGTGGCGATGGCGGCATGCCCAACCTGCGCAACAGTTCGCTCACCACGGCGGCGCAGCGTGAGCAACTTGACTTGGTGCAGCGCCTCAACAAGGAACGACTCAAGCGCGACAAATCCGATGACCAGATTGAAGGTGTCATTGAGAGTTACGAATTGGCATTCCGCATGCAAGCTGAAATGCCAGACCTCATGGACATTTCTGATGAGAAGCCCAAGACACTGGAGATGTATGGCATTGGCGCTGGTAACGGCAATGATGACTTTGCGCGGCAGTGCTTGCTAGCACGCCGCTTTGCTGAGAAGGGGGTTCGCTTCATTGAGGTGAATCACGGCGGTTGGGACACCCACCGCAACCTGAAGGCAGACCTACAGAAGCAGGCCGGGCAGATTGATCGCCCCATTGCCGCACTGCTTGCCGACCTCAAGCAACGAAAGATGTTGGACGACACGTTGGTGGTATGGGGCGGCGAATTTGGCCGCACTCCGTATGCGCAGAATGCTGACGGACGCGATCACAACAGCAAGGGCTTCACCATGTGGGCCGCGGGCGGAGGCGTCAAGGGCGGCACCAGTTACGGCGCAACGGACGAGCACGGGATCGAAGCAGTGGATGGCAAGATGGATATCCATGACTGGCACGCCACCCTGCTTGCCCTGATGGGAATGGACCATGAACGACTCACCTACCGCTGGGCCGGGCGTGATTTCCGCCTGACGGACGTCAAGGGGAACGTGCATTCGGGGATCATCGCGTAGCAGCCAGAATGCGCTTTTCAGAGGGCTTGGCGAGCCGCCAGGAGGCGTGCGCGAAGCGGCGATTTGTGGGATCCTTGAATCCCCATGGATACCGCCGCACTCCCTGAGCCAACTTCCGTACTTGACATCATTGCCATGGTCGGCTTTCCGTACATGGCGCTCGTCAGCATTCGCCTGTTTCGCCAATCAGGTGGTGATCTTGCTGGCTTGGGCATGTCCATGGCATTGGCCGCGGTCTTGGGCTTCCTGACGTGGCTTGAGGTTGACTTTGCAATTCCGCTCACCGTGAATGCAACCGATGGCACCGGACACGCCACCGTAGAAATTCCGTTGATGCGCACGCTTGCAGAATTTGCGGCGGCGTCAGTATTCGCCGGACTCTTTGTGCGCTGCCTGGATGCATGGCGCATGGCACGCGATAACGAGGCGTTGCTGCGCTTCCAACGCACCGCCCTGTGGATCATCATCATGCTGATTTCCGGCGTGGTGATTTACGAAGTGCACTTTGCCACCACCCTGCCCATGCGCACGGCGATCCTTTCCATCGGTGGCGCATCGGTATTCATTGTTGGATTGGCCATGCAGTCCACACTTGGCAACATGTTTGCTGGCTTCGGATTGCAGTCGTCACGCGTCTTCCGGAGGGGTGACACCGTGCAACTGGGGCACGGTGGCGCCGTTGGAACCGTGTTTGACAGCACCCTTGCTACCACCCGCATCATCACTCGTGATGGCGAAATGTTGGTGCTCCCGAACAGCGCTGTGCTGACCAAGGACTTCATGAACCTTGATCAGCCGAATTCCCATCTGCGGCAATCGATCAAGATTGGTATCTCCTATGAAGTACCACCAGCTGTGTTTAAAGACATTGCTATGAAGGTGCTACTGAGTGAAGCAAATGTGCTGCGCACGCCAGCGCCCGCGGTGTGGCTAGCAGACTTTGGGGACTCGGCGGTGCAATACGACCTGCGGTTCTGGGTGGATGGATTTGATGTCCGCGATGCAACGCTCGACCAAGTCCGTACTCGCCTGTGGTACGCGGTGGCTGACGCTGGTATTGAGATTCCGTTCCCAATCCGGACGATCCGCATGGCTTCCACCGACGAAGATGCCAAGCGCGCCGCTGCCACACGTCAGCGGATCGAGCACGCCGAACATGGGCTACTCGCCTGCTCGCTCTTTGATGCAGGCAGCATCACCGCCTTGGAACGCAAGGAACTGGCGCGCGCTACCTCAGAGAAGGCATACCCTCCTGGAGCTATGGTGATTCGCCGCGGAGACGTCTGCGACGCCATGTTCGTGGTGGTCAGCGGCGCCTGCCACCTGAACCTACCGTCCGGGGAACGGATCAACTTTGAGCCGGGCGCCCACTTTGGGGAGATAGCACTCATCACCCAGGAGGCACGAAGCGCCGATGTCTTTGCTTCTGAGTCCGGGACAGTGCTCCTGCAACTTCCACGGGCAAGCGTCATGCCAATACTGCAAAGACGTCCGGAATTTATGGCGAGAATGCAATCGATCGCTGACGATCGGCGCGACCCCACCCGCATCAGTCCCAAGAAACAGCGCGGCCGCGCGCATCACCTGGTGCGCCGTGTGTGGTCAATGATGCGACCGATTTGACGCTGGCAGATCAACCGTATTCACATATTGGCGGGGTGGACTCCGGTATGCAGATTTCCAGCGAGTGTCCCACTGCCACGGCCGCCGATCTTCAACCGATCGGTAGCGAAGACCAACCAGCGGCCGTCCTGCGCGTGGTCAGTGCGCTTGGTGGCATTGCACAAACCAAGCGAGCCAACGGTCGCATGGGAAACGTCCTGGTCACAGAGCCAACGCTGATCCGACAGGTCTTGGTGCGCGGATCGATGGATGAGGACCTGGGGCTCATTCGTAACTTTGCACTGCGCACGGCGGCACCGCACGGGCTCATCTCGCTCACGGGTCCGGAACATCGCAAGGTCCGCGTCGCCATGGCGCCCTGCTTCCGCGGCAACGG
>DBCE01000089.1:0-127 GCA_002292895.1 Phycisphaerales bacterium UBA966 | reverse complement strand
GCTTGACCCCGTGCGCGAAGCGGAGCTCTGCACCGCCGAACAGGCACTGTTGGAAGTGTTCCACCACGCCATCCCGGATCTCAACCAACTGTGGCCATCGGCTGATGCGGAGGGCCCCATCTCCTTC
>DBCE01000004.1 GCA_002292895.1 Phycisphaerales bacterium UBA966 | reverse complement strand
GTAAGGCGAATGCGGGCCAGTACGAAATCGTGATGCAACAACCGCGCAAACCGCTAAGCCGGCCGGCGCTCTCGCACCCGATGTGTCATTGGCTCGGTGCTGCAGTCAATGTCCACGCTAAAGAACCCGCCCCGATGTGTGCGCACCAACGGCCACAGGATCTCGCGGTCCGTCACCGGAATCGGCAATCGCTCAACGTCCGCCGCGGCAACCCATTCAAGGCGTCCTTCGTCAAAATCAGACATCGCAATTTCGTCCGCGCGGACATGACGCGTGCATTCGAACAGGAAGATGAGCCAGTGCATCTCGCCTTGATAGGCGCGTTCGCTGACCATGCCGAACATGCGCATGTCTTCTTCCGGAAGTGCGAGACCCGTCTCTTCATGCAGTTCGCGAATGGCGCACTCGTGCGGACTCTCGCCACGGCTAATTTCCAGTTTGCCGCCGACTGGGGAGTACATGTCAACGTTCGGCTGCTTCTTGCGATGCAGCATGAGAATGCGACCCTCGGCGTCCCACAGGTAGCAAAGAACAGCCACCTTGTATGGAAGCGCTGCCGTGTCGTACTGGGCGGCGTGAAGGCTCAATGGGCTGCTCCAGCGTGCATGCTGACGGACGCAGCGATTCCAGCGTTGGCGACCAGTTCGCGGATACGGCTCACCGCTTGTGCTGACGCGGGGGCAAGTGGAAGACGAACCGCACCGGTATCAAGGCCAAGCAACGAAAGCGCGTACTTGACGGGCACCGGATTGACGTCGATCGAAAGGAGTCCCTTGGAAAGCGGCAGCATGGACATATGGACGTCAAGAGCCGCGCTGAAGTTGTTTGCGGCAAGCAGTCGGCACAGTTCTGCAACGCGCGCAGGCACCAAATTGCTCACGACGCTGACTACACCTTTCGCGCCGACCGCTGCAAAGCTTGGCGTCAAACTGTCATCGCCAGAGAGCACAGTGATGTTGCATCGCTGCCGAATCTCACTCGCGGAATCCATCGAGCCGGTGGCTTCTTTGATGGCCTGAATGTTGGGATGCTGCGCCAAGCGTTCAACGGTCTCAGGGGCGATCGCCACCGCGGCGCGGCCAGGAATGTTGTAAAGCATCACCGGCAAGTCACACGAATCCGCCACCGTCATGAAGTGGCGGTAGATTCCCTCTTGCGATGGTTTGTTGTAATAGGGAGTGACTTGCAGACCAGCGTCCGCGCCCAATTGACGCGCAAGTTTCTGCAAGTGAACCGCATGAGCGGTGCAGTTGGAACCCGCTCCAGCAATCACCTGCAAACCCGCGGCGCGCCCAACACGCACCGCGGTCTCAACGACACGGGCATGTTCTTCTTCAGTAAGCGTTGGACTCTCGCCAGTGGTGCCGCACGGAACGATGCCGGTGACGCCACCCGCTGCTTGACGACGGACTCCCGCTTCAAGTTTGCTGAGATCCACCGTGGATCCGTCATCAGAGAAAGGAGTGACGATGGCGGTGTAACAGCCGTGGAACGAGAGGCGTGCGGTCATGCAAATCAGTGTACGGCGGGGGCGGCAATATCGATACAGGAACGCATGCGCTGCACGGCTGCCCGTATGCCAAGAAACACCGCGCTACTGACGATGGAGTGCCCGATGTGTAATTCGTTCAAACCAGGTAAAGCGGCGATCGGACCAACATTCAGGTAATTCAGCGCATGCCCTGCGTTGAACTGCATTCCGAGCGACTGAATCAACTCGCCGGCGAGGCGAACCTTGTCAAGTTCGACGAGAGCCGCCTTGGAGCGGCAGTCGTCGCCTTGGTCATGAACGGCGTGCGCCCATGGCCCGGTATGCACCTCGCATACGGCAGCGCCGCAGCGCTGCGCCGCCGCTATCTGCGCGGGGATCGCATCGATAAAGATGCTGGTACGCACTCCGCCCGCGCGGAGCCGCGCGATGACCTCGCGAACGCGGATCTCTTGGGCGATCACATCGAGCCCACCTTCAGTAGTCACCTCATGTCGACCTTCGGGCACCAGCATCGCCATCACCGGGCGAATACGAATCGCAGTCGCCACCATCTCCTCGGTGGCGGCCATCTCGAAATTGAGCAGTCCTGGAAACGCGTCCGCAAGCGCCGCAACATCAGCGTCTTGAATATGACGGCGATCTTCACGCAGGTGCACGGTGATGCCGTGCGCGCCGCCCTCCATTGCCTCATGCGCCGCGGCAATGGGACTCGGCTCATAGGTGCGCCGTGCTTGGCGCACCGTGGCTACATGGTCGATGTTTACGCAAAGTCTTGCCATTGAATTCCTCAGTATAGGAGTGCGCACGCAATGTCATGGGCGGGGCGATGTACGATCCCCGCCATGCATACTTTTCAAGAGCGGCTCAGTGCGCTCGAGCACGATATGGTTGAACAAGGCGCGCGTGTCCTGAATCTCTGCACGCTGGCCGTGGAGAGTTACTTCGACCTTGACCTGACCAAGGCCTCAGGGATCGAAACGCTCGACACCGAAATTGATCGTATTGACGTAGAGATCGAGAAGCGCTCGGTGCCACTCCTGGGCATGGGGCAGACCGACGAGCACTCCATTCGTTCTGTGTTGACGATCGTGAAGTGCAACAATGAATACGAGCGAATCGCCGATTGCGGTGTGAACATTGCCGAACGCGTACTTGAAGAGCGCACGCGGCAGATGCGTGTCCCGGACACCTTCCGTGTCATGTCCAACAGCGTCATCGGCATGCTGCGGGACACCAACCGCGCCCTACTCCGCCACGATGCAAACCTTGCTCGTCAAGTGCTCCTCTTTGATGACACGGTGGACCGATTCAAGAAAGAGATTGTGATGAATGCGCAGGAGCAGGTGGCCGCTGGGCACCTGACCGTTGGATTTGCGTTCGGGCTTATGAGCGTGACCAAGAGTGTTGAGCGCATTGCCGACCATTGCACCAATGTGTGCGAGCAAGTGATCTACCTCGAGAGCGGGCTCATTGTCCGCCATCGACCGGAGGGCTGGAGCGCCCCGATCGAACCCAAGGGATGACACTGCGACTTCAACAGGAACAACGATCGATGCGTACGACACCATCTGTGGCAGAAACGAAGCAGCGACTTGAGCGGACCGGCCAGCAGCATTTGTTGGCATTCTGGGATTCGCTTGATGAATCACGACGTGCAGCGCTGCTTGAAGCGATTGTGCAACTTCCGCTTGAGCACATCAGTTCCATGCTTTCGCAAGCTGCATCACTGGCACGACCTGCAGCCGCTGACATTCGACCAGTGCGCCCATACTTGCGAACCATGGCGGATGCCAACAAGTATCGCGCTATCGGCGATGACCTCGTGAAGCGCGGTAAGGTTGCTGCGTTCATCGTCGCCGGCGGTCAAGGAACCCGGCTCGGTTGGCGCGGCCCCAAGGGCACATATCCAGCAACACCAGTGGCTGGCAAGCCGCTCTTTCGAGTGTTTGCTGAGCAAATCATGGCCGCCGAACGAGCATACGGCGTGCGTATTCCTTGGTTCGTAATGACTAGCGAGGCGAACCACCACGAGACTGAGCGGTTCTTCGATGACAACCGTTGGTTCGGCCGTCCGCGTGGCGACACGATGCTCTTCGCACAAGGCATGGTTCCGAGTGTTTCGCTCGATGGCCAGGTGCTGCTTGAGCATGCATGGCAACCGGCGCTCAATCCGGACGGTCATGGCGGCTCGCTCAAAGCACTTCGCCAAGCAGGCGCAATCGACCACATGCAAGCGTCAGGTATTGAACATCTCTGCTACTTCCAAGTAGATAATCCCAACGTTCATGTGATTGATCCGCTCTTCCTTGGTCTGCATGTCGCGGCGCCGGATTCGAGTGCGGAGATGAGTTCCAAGAGCGTGCTCAAGCGCGACGTGACCGAGAAAGTCGGCGTCTTTGTCAAGGCGCCGCGCCTGACTGTTCTTGAGTACAGCGACGCCCCCAAAGAAATTGCCGAGGCGCGCGATGCGTCCGGCGAGATCATGTACGGCGAAGGTTCCATTGCGATCCACGTGATTGGTGTTGAGTTCATCCGCAAGCTCACTGACCATCCACTTGGCTCCGTGTTGCCTTGGCACCGAGCGATCAAGAAGGTGCCGTTCGTCGACCCAATCACTGGCCAGCGCACCGAACCACTGGAGCCGAACGCCATCAAGTTGGAGAGCTTCGTATTCGATGCACTGCATGAGGCGGAGAGCCCCATTGTGTTGCGCACCGACCGCGTTGAGGAATTTGCGCCGATCAAGAATGCATCCGGCGAAGACAGCCCGGCGACCAGTAAAGCCATCCAAGTGGAACGCGCCGTACGTTGGCTGAAGGAAGCGGGAATTCCGGTGCCATGCCATGCCAACGGCCAGCCCGATTGCGTGGTTGAAATCTCACCGCTCACCGCACGCGGACCAGAAGACTTGCGCCGCACCATGCAAGGCAGGACCATCACCGCCGGCACGGAAGTACTGCTCTAACACCAACTCAATGCGCAATGCGGAACACCGCCGCATGACATCGCTGTCTCTTATCAACCCTGCGATGCGCGAATGTCCTGCACCACCAGTTGCACGCGACGCACCCCTCGGTACACCTCGATGGACGGCTTGACGATGAGGTCGATCGGTACGCCTTGACGTACCACACTTGATCGATCGACTGCACTCCACCAGATGCACCGCGAACCGCCCGGCAGAAAGAACTCCACATGATTCTTTGCCGAACCAAAGAGGGTCGGAGCCGCCACTGGTCTGACGTTACGAATGAGAAATGCTGGCTCTGGATTGCCGCGGCCAAACGGTCGCAGAATTTCCAGCGGCTTTAGCTCGGTGGCGGTCATTTCCGCGGGTTCTGCCTCCGCGTCATACCGCCGAATTGGGCCCACTGCCCCACCACTTGCCAGCGCCGTGCATTCCGAACTCACTCGCCGTGTGAACTCCGGTACATCTTCAGCGCGCACGGTAAGCCCCAACGCATACGCGTGACCGCCGCCGCGAATCATCAGGTCCGACGCAACGCGCTTCACTGCAGCCAAAATGTCGAGCCCTTCAATACTGCGCCCACTGCCCTTGGCAGTGCCATCGGCACGGAGTGCCATCAGAATGGCAGGTTTCCCGTGCCTTTCGGAAATTTTGGCCGCCACAATGCCAACTACGCCCTCGTGCCAGCGCTCATCAGCAAGAACAATGGCACCTGCATCCGCGATCGCCGGATCCGCATCGATACGAGCGCATGCTTGTTCAAAGTACTCACGGTCCATCTTCCGACGCTGTTCATTCAAATCAGCCAACGTCTTCACGATGGCGCGCGCACGGGCGGGATCATCAGTGATCAGCAGTTCAACGGCTTCCTTGGCATGCCCCAGTCGGCCGACGGCATTCAGACGCGGCCCAAGTCGGAAGCCAACATCGGACGCATCCACGCGACGGCCCTTCTCAAGTTCCGCGTCGTCAAGAAGCGCACGCAAACCCGCCACTTCCACTGATTGCATCGTTGCCAATCCACGCGCGACAAAGACGCGGTTCTCATCAACGAGCGGCACAACATCGGCAATGGATCCAACCGCTACCAATGGAATGCACGCCATCAGCGCATCCTTGAGCACCGCAGCAACGTTCTCGCCGCCGCACCACAAGCGCGCGAATTCTGATGCCACTTTGAATGAAACCGCCGCTCCACATAAATCAACAAAGGGCGCCGATTCACGACCTGGCAACGCCGGATGTGCAGTAGCAATTGCCTCTGCCGCGCAACCCGGATCGACATGATGGTGATCGGTGATGAGTAGCTCAAGTCCCAACTCACGGGCACGCTGGGACGGACCAACTGCTGAGGCACCACAGTCAACCGTCACAACGGTCTTCACTCCATCCGCGGCGAGCGTTTCCAGCGCGGTGTCATTCAAACCGTAGCCTTCATCGATACGATCCGGAACGTAGAAGCACACATTGGCGTCGGCACGGGCGGCCTTGATCACGCGCCACAGGATGGCAGTGGCCGTAATGCCGTCTGCGTCGTAGTCGCCGTAGATCGCAACACGTCGACCAGCGCGAACCGCTGACTCCAGGCGCTCGGCTACGGCGGTGGCACCCGGAAGCGTGCGCGCTTGGTGCAGCAGGTTGGCGCGCGGCGCATTGAGTAGCTCACGCCCGCGGGGGTCCATGGGATATTCACGAGCGGCCATCACCCGGTCAAGGAGACTTCCAGACTGGTCTTTTTCCGCCCCCAACCAACGGCTCTCGATCGCTGTCATGTCCGCAGGGTATCGGGTTCGAGCACGGAAGTACTCCCGAGAACCTGTCAGGAATTTGCTACGAATTTCCGCCTCGTCCCGGTCTCACATACGAATACGCCCCGCCGCGGGCTGTAGTCTGAGACTACATATGGATCGATACAAGACCATCCTGCTCTTCGGGGCACCCGGCGTCGGCAAGGGAACGCAAGGCAAGATTCTCGGGCACATCCCCGGCTTCTACCACTTGGCCTGTGGCGATGTGTTCCGCTCGCTTGATATGACCAGCTCCCTGGGCAAAAAGTTCCTGGAGTGCAGCTCCCGAGGAGAGTTGGTCCCTGACGAACTGACCATTGCCATGTGGAAGCAGAACATCCACGCGCAGACGATCCTGAGTATCTACAAGCCCCAGCAAGACCTGTTGGT
>DBCE01000148.1 GCA_002292895.1 Phycisphaerales bacterium UBA966 | reverse complement strand
GGGCGTAGCGTCCATCAAGTGCGTTCGACCAATCTTGACATGCTTGTCCCATGCCTTGGCCTTGGCATCAAGGGTGCGATGCAATCGCTTCAGTGCAGGCACCAATTGCTCATGAATGGCAACCGCGCCAGCCACTTGCATGGCCGTTGGGAATGTGTCGTTTGAACTCTGCCCGTAGTTGACGTCATCATTGGGATGCAGCGGGTCTTTCGAGCCGATCGGCTTGCCACGCATGACGCTTGCGGTGTTGGCGATCACCTCATTGACATTCATGTTGGTGCTCGTGCCGGAACCGGTCTGATAGATATCAATCGGAAAGTGCCGCATCACTTGTGCGCGGCGATCCGCAAAGTCTTCCAGTAGGCGCTCGCATGATTCCACAATGTCATTTGCCTTGGCGCGCTTCAATTCACCAAGCTTCAGGTTCGCCTGCGCACACGCGCGCTTGAGTTCCAGGTACGAAGCA
This sequence comes from Phycisphaerales bacterium UBA966, assembly GCA_002292895.1. Lineage (GTDB taxonomy): Bacteria > Planctomycetota > Phycisphaerae > Phycisphaerales > SM1A02 > UBA966. The sequence continues at coordinate 5,926 of DBCE01000148.1, read as the reverse complement.
ATCACTTGCGGCGGCAATGGTCGGCCGCTCACCGGGAAGTTCAACACGGCGCGCTGCGTGGTGGCGCCGTGCAGCAATTCGTGGTGGACATGCATCTCACCCATGCTGTCGGACTCGATACGGGTGTGCGGTAGGGCGGATGGAGTGGATGCAGTCTTCTTGGTGCGCTTTGACATGGAGGTTGGCTTGGGCTGGGGCATGGTCTTGGGCATGTTCTGGGGCTTGTTCTTGGGCGTAGCCGTTGGCGCTTCGCGGGATCGGTATGGGCAATCATCGTAGCGATGACATGTGTGTGCAGGGGGTGCATGTGGCGGCTTACACTTTCGCCGTGCAACTTCAGAATAATTCTTCGACTACCGGGATTTCAGCGCCTCGCACCATCATCGTTGAGGACCTCTTTCTTGCCGCACTTGACCTTCCTGCAGCAGAGCGTGCTGCGTGGCTGACTGCGCATCCTGAAGCCAGTGCCGCGGAACGCGCAGCAGCTATGGCGATGGTGGCGACCTTTGAGGCGGGTGCAGGCCGAGTGGACGCCGCGATGGGCGCGATGCGTGTCGAATTGAGCGATGCCATGGCCCATGGCGACGGGAGTGCTGGTCGCTATGTGCTGTTGCACCGATTGGGTTCGGGTGGATTCGGAGATGTATTCCTTGGTCGCCAAGAGCATCCGGTCCGGCGCCTCGTCGCTGTGAAGGTCTTGCGAGATGCGCTCTCTTCGCCCGTGGCGCATGCGCGCTTTCGTGCGGAACAACAGGCGGTTGCTGCGCTTGACCACCCTGGTATTGCCGCAATGCTTGAGACCGGTGAATTACCTGATGGCCGTCCGTGGTTCGCTATGCCGTTCGTTGCTGGACTACCGATTACTGACTTTGCGCGCGAGCATTCACTTGGTGTGCATAGCCGGGTTCGCATGGTGACCGATGCCTGTGATGCCGTTGAGCATGCCCACCGCCGCGGGGTGATTCACCGTGATTTAAAGCCTGCAAACGTGCTTGTTGCTGATGACGCCGGCGTGGTCCGCCCGCGGGTCATTGACTTTGGTGTGGCCAAATTGGAAGACGCGGCATTCATGGGCGCAGGCACCAGTACGGTGGAAGGCGCCTTGGTGGGTACGCCGGAGTACATGTCCCCCGAGCAAGCGGACGCAGCTCCGCCGGACACGCGCAGTGACGTGTTCTCATTAGGAACAATTCTCTACGAACTGCTTGCCGATCGATTGCCGCGCAGTACAGAGGCTTTGCGTTCAGGCGGTCGCGCGGGGCTTGCAGCCGCCATTCGCACCATTACGCCAGCGGCACCGTCGGCGTTTGCACCAGCGACACGTTCCATTGATAGCGATCTTGATGCGGTGTGCATGCAAGCGATTGCCGCGGATGCCAGCGCGCGCTACCAGTCCGTGGGCGAACTGCGCGCGGATCTCAAGCGCTGGAGCGACGGCGAAACGCCGCTGGCAGTGCACCCTTCGCAATTCGGACGTGCATTGCGATTTGCACGTCGAAACTGGCGCGGCGTGGCGGTGGCAGCGCTGGTGACTGTAGCGCTCCTTGGATCTACGGCATTCTCAGTTCGGCAAGCCAATGCCGCGGAAGTTTCGCGCGCCGATGCGCAACGCCGAGCCGATCAGAATGCGCGTGTCTTGGAGTACATGACCGGGGTCCTTGCAGGTGCCGATCCAACAGCGCAAGGTGGGCGCGAAGATGTCAGTGTGCGCGAGCAGCTAGCGCTTGCAGTTGCCGACCTTGACAAGGGAGCGCTGCGCGACGCGCCGGGCGAAGCGGCAGAGATTCGCTATGCGATCGGCGGTGCCTTCACGGGTATTGGTCGAACGGATGACGCCGTACTGCAGTACCGCGCCGGCATGGATGCATTGGAAGCAAGCCACACGGATATGCCAGCATTGGAATGCAAGCTTGCTATCCAGTGCTCTGCTGCTCTGGCGATTGCTAACCGCGGTGCCGAGGCTGTGGTGATGGCTCAGCGGGCGCTCGCGGTTGCCGACCGTGCTGATGATGCCGTATTGCGGGGTCGATCGCTTTCAACGCTCGCCGATGCGCAGCGTGTAGAGGCCACAGACATGGCAGCGGCCAAGCGAAATGGTGAGGAATCAGTGCAAATCCTTCGATCGGTTCCAGGCGCGCCGCCCGAAGAATTGGCGTCGGCGTTGAATAATTTGGGCGTCGTGCACTTCATCATGGGCGACATGGATGCAGGGATCGCAGCTGCCGAGGAGGCGATCGCCATCAATCGTCAGCTTGGTCAAGAGGGCAGTTACAAGGCAATGTTTGATCTGCACAACATCTCGCAGATTGAGCGTGGCGCCGGCCGATTGGATGATGCGGAGCGACACACCCGTGAAGCACTGGTACTGGTGGAACGGTTTGCCGGAATGAAACATCCGCATCGAGCAAGTGTTCTTGCCAGTCTGGCGCTCATCAAACGCTCCAAGAAGGAGTTTGCTGAAGGGGAGACGTATCAGCGCGAGGCCATTGAAATTCTGACGGAGTTGGACCTTGGAAACTCCCCCGACGCTGGAGTTGCATACCTCAATCTTGCCAGTCTCTTGCGCGATCAGGACAAACTCCCCGAAGCTGTTGATGCTGGCCGTGAGGCAGTTCGTATTGTGGATGGCGTTCCGGGCCAAGATCCATGGATCAGTGCTGCTGCTCGCATGTCACTTGGGCGGGCATTGACCGCCTCCAAGCGATACCCGGAGGCAGAGAAGCCCTTGCAAGAGGCATGGGTATTACTTGAGCCGCTCGGCATTGATCCCAAGCGTCGCTCGTCAGGTCTACTGGCACTGTGCCAGCTGTATAAAGCATGGAACGCTGCTGACCCAGTAGCGCTTCCTGCAGAAAAACTCGAGTTGTGCCGGGAGCGTGTGCGTGCATTTGAGGCTGCACATCCCGGTTCAATTCCGGCGAACTCCTATTGACCAACGCAGCCGACGCAACGCGATTTTTCAGGTTATTCTTCGGCACGTTCATCTCGCAACACTCAGGATTCCACCTATGGGCTTCATCAAAGAATTCACGGATTTCGCGGTTAAGGGCAATGCACTCGATCTGGCGGTCGGTGTGATTCTTGGTGCCGCGTTCGGCAAGGTTGTGAACTCGATCGTCACCGATATTTTCATGCCACCACTGGGCTTAGCCATCGGCGGCGTGAATTTCACTGACCTGAAATGGGTCATCAAGCCAGCAGTGGCGGCGGCGGATGGCGTTGCGGCGCAAGCAGCAGTTGCCATCACCTACGGCGCGTTCATTGATACGGTGGTTCAGTTTGGCATTGTGGCGTTCAGCGTCTTTGTTGCCATTCGGTTCTTGAACAAGCTTGCCAATCTCCGCAGCATGGCTGAGATTGCCAAGATTTCCGAGTTAGCAAATCGAGCCACTGATCGCGTCGCTGGCGCTGTTCGGCCCGGAGACAAGAAGCCGGGCGCCTGAGCTGCTCAGCTGATTCGCCAACTCACGTACTTGAGGTCGAGGTACTCCTCGATTCCGTGGTGTCCGCCTTCGCGGCCAAGGCCGCTGTGCTTTACTCCGCCAAACGGAGCCTGCGCAGTGGCTGGTAGCGCGTCATTGACCCCAACGATGCCGTACTGCAGCGCTTCCGCCATGCGCATGATGCGCGCGCCGTCGGCGGTAAAGAGGTAGGCCGCGAGTCCGTACGGAGTGCCATTGGCGATCGCCAATGCATCGGACTCGGTATCGAATGCGCAGACTGGTGCAATGGGACCAAAGGTCTCCTCGCGGAAGCACAACATGGCAGGGGTCACACCGGAAAGAACGGTTGGCGCCATGAATCGACCGGTGCCGCCAGGCACGGTGACACGCGTGCCACCAGTGGTGACCTGTGCACCGTGCGCAAGCGCATCGGCTACATGTGCTTCGGCCTTACGAACACCAGCGTCGTCGACCAGCGGGCCAACTTGTGTGCCTGGCGCACGACCGTCGCCAACTTTCAGCGCTGCCACCGCGGCGGTCAGTCGTTTGACAAATTCATCATGCACTCCACGCTGCACGAGGAATCGATTAGCACATACGCAGGTCTGCCCGGCATTGCGGAACTTGCTTGCCATGGCGCCAACAACGGCCTTATCGAGGTCTGCATCGTTGAAGACAATGAATGGCGCGTGCCCGCCCAGTTCAAGGGAAACGCGCACCACATTGGCGGCACTCTTTGCCAAGAGGATGCGACCCACTTCGGTGCTTCCAGTGAAACTCACATGGCGAACGGTGAGGCCATCAAAGAATGTATCAGTGATGGCGGGTGCATCAAGTCCAGTGATGACGTTGAATACACCGGCAGGGAATCCAGCTTCAACGGAAAGTTCTGCAATCGCCAGCGCGCTCAGTGGCGTTTGCTCTGCGGGCTTGACCACTTGGGTGCAACCAGCAGCAAGTGCGGGGCCCATCTTTCGTGTCACCATGGCGATCGGAAAGTTCCATGGGGTGATTGCCGCCGCCACGCCCGAGGGTTGGCGGAGCACCAACAAGCGCTTGCCCGGATCACTGGCTGGAATCGTTTCGCCGTAGACACGCTTGCCTTCTTCCGCGTACCACTCAAGAAAGCTAGCGGCGTAGGCAACTTCTACGCGCGCCTCGGCGAGCGGCTTGCCACACTCTTGGCTGCACAGATCGGCAAGGCGTTCCACATCGCGCAGCATCAGTTCGGCCAAACGGCGAAGGGGCTTGGCGCGCTCGATGGCTGCCAGATTCTTCCAGGTAGGAAACGCGCGTGCTGCGGCGTCAATAGCGGCGCGCGCATCGCTTGCATCACCATCGGCAACGTGCGCGATGACCGCATCCGTTGCTGGATTGTGGACCGCAAAGGTGCGTTCGGAGCACGCGGGTACGAACGTTCCGTCGATGAAGCACGAAGTCTGCATCGAGAGATGGTAAAGCCGGGGAGGTCATGCCGCGCGGCAAGGGCAGCACGCGCGCGGTGGCTGTGGCAGTATGTGAGTTACCGCACTCCGTGGTGTTACGCCTTCAGCAAACCGTGCGCAGCCTCAAGGCTGTCGGCAATCGGCATCACGGTATCCAGGCGCGAAGTCCGGATGGCGATCGCCACGGTGTCGCTGGGCGTCAGCAGAATCAGGCGTTGCTCGCGCGCGTTCAGTGCCCGAGCGATCTGCACCAGGAGTCCCATGCCCAAGGACGCCATAAATGGAACCTCGGTGAGGTCAAGGATGGTGTGCTTGCGGCGCGTGGCGGTCGCAGCGGTGAGTTTGAGATCAATGGAGCCCACGCCCGCCATGTCGAGCGGCCCGATGATCTGCACGTGCGTGAACGTATCCGCGGATTCGATGACGGTAATGGTGGTCGGCACACCGAGAGCCTAGCGCGGTATCCACCGGCTCGACGGCTGCCCGCGTGCCCGATACTGACTCAATCCCACCCAAAACGACAAGAGGCCAGCAGTGATTGCTGGCCTCTTGCGCTGCGAGTGGACCTGATCGGGCTCGAACCGACGACCTCTTCCATGCCATGGAAGCGCTCTTCCAATTGAGCTACAGGCCCAGCGTTTGGCACACCAGTTGGCGCGCCGAAGTGAACGGAGGATCATACCCGCGCGTTCGTGACGCACAAGCGCCGCAGGCGTGAAACACGCGCGCGGCGCTTGGATCAATAACACATGGACAGACAGCGTGCCGTGCGCGATTCGCGGGCACTTACTGCGCTGCAGTGATCGCGTTCACGTAGTCGCCCTTGGGACGAATGCCGACCCACTTGCCTGCAGGCTGGCCGTTCTTAAACAGGATCACCGTGGGGATCGATTGAATTCCAAGGCTCACCGCCAACTCTTGGGCACTGTCAATGTCCAACTTTCCAACCTTGGCTTTGCCCTTTACTTCAGTGGCCACTAGGTCGATGGTTGGGGCAAGCATGCGGCACGGGCCACACCACTCGGCCCAGAAGTCAAC
>DBCE01000118.1:11082-11223 GCA_002292895.1 Phycisphaerales bacterium UBA966 | reverse complement strand
AGGCGAATGCGGGCCAGTAGACAACCGTAGTGCCTCAACGCCCCCCGCAAAATGAACACAGGCGCTGATGCCATCGGCACCAGCGCCCGTGATTGCTTCACGTGTAAATGTCGAACTGGTCAGCGACGTCCGCCGCCGCCA
>DBCE01000118.1:2389-11069 GCA_002292895.1 Phycisphaerales bacterium UBA966 | reverse complement strand
GCCGCCACCGCCACGGCGCCCACCGCCGCCAGCACCACGGTTCTGCGCCTGATGGAAGCCCGACGAACCGCGATTGCCTGCGCCGCCCTGACGTGGGTATCCACCCATGCCAGAGGCTTCGCGGTTGCCGCCTTCGCGGCCGTATCCACCCATGCCGGTCTCGCCGCGGCCCTCGCCGCCAGCCATGCCGGTGGCGTTGCGTCCGCCATCAGCGCGACCCCAACCGCCAGCACCGCCCGCGCCGCGACCCACGCCGCCAACGCCGCCGACTCCGCCGACGCCGCGGCCGATGCCGCCGACACCGCCGAGGCCGCCAACACGACCAACGCCACCAAAGCGGCGATCCATGCCCCAGTTGCGGTTCCAGCGACCCCAGTCGTTGTAGCCGTAGCCATAGCCGTAGCCACCGTAGCCGTAGCCGTATGCGGCGCCCCAGTAGGGGCTCCAGCCGTATCCGCCGTAGCCATCGTTGTAGACGCTTGGGTACACGTCTGGGTAATCGTCAACGTAGTCGTTGCTGGAAGGAGGGGCGTACGTGCCGTCAGCCGGTGAGTACTCGGCCTGGTTGCCGTACGTGGCTGGGTATGCCGGTGCGAGGTACGACTCAACGTTTGCAGCCGCAGCTGCATCAGGACCCACGGTCGGCGGGTTCGTGCCGTTGTAGTCATAGCCCGTTCCATAGACCGGTGTGCCGCCCTGCATGTACGTGCCCATGTAGCCGCTCGTCGCGCCGAACGTCACTGAGTCGCTCGTACTTCCGTACACCTCAACATAGGTGCACGCGTAGATCGGGCACGATGGTGGAATGGAGTAGATCTGCTCAGGAACCGAATCGCACACAGACCACGGACCACCTTGGTTGGTTCCCATGAACCACGCGCCGTTGTCGCAGCAGTACATCGTTCCGTTGATATTGACAACGGGTTGCGATGAGTTCGACGCATACGTCATCGGGGTGCCATCGATCGGAAGGAAGTTTGCGTTGCCGCGGAACTTCACGTTGCATGGCGCGGAACGTTCAACAGTGAGCGTTCGAACGAGGTTGCTGCTCACTGCCGCGGCCTTGGCCTCGGTGGTGCCAGGAACGCTCGCGCGTGTGCCCACCATGCGACCCGTTGCGGGAAGGTTGGCGAATGCAGCTGGCACCTGTGATGCAGCAGCAAATGTCCACGGCCCGTTGAGGCTTGACGCAGAGAACCAACGTCCTGCACCCAAGATCCACCACTTGCCTGCGGTGCGGAGCACCGTGTCAGCGGTGTTGGTGACGCTCTCCACATCGGCGCATGCAGCAGCCATTTGTGGCTTGCCGGAGATGGAAATGAGCACGGTCGGCACAGTGGCAACGATCACCTGCGGCGAAGGACCGCCGCGGCGTGTTACTGGATTTGCAGCGGTTGCGCTCTGTACCGACTCTGGCAGATTTGGTGCCTTACCGATGGCAGAAATCACATCCTGTGGCGGCATGTCTGTTGCAGCTGCAAACGGACCATTGATCGATGCTGCGCTGACCCACTGCGAGCCACCGAGGCGCGCGTACCACGCGTTGTCCGGAGACTTGAGCAGGATGCACGGAGTGTTCACCACGCGCTGCCAGCCACTGCTGCCGCATCCGCCGAACTGTGGCTTAGCGTTCACGGAGATGAGGACTGCTGCCGTTTCAACCACCTTGATGGTTGGAACGGCGTTGGAGAGTCCGGTGACATCGCGCGATGCGTCGATGGCAATTCCTTCAACAATGGTGGAGAGAGTGGCATCGAAGCCGATACCGTCGAGCAGTTTGGTGAATTCAGCCTTGGCGGTTTCGCCGGAGCCGTCTGCGAAGTCGCAGCGGGTGATTACAAACTCGTTCAATTCAACGACGCCTGGCGTGTCTGACGTGGCGATGACAGCAGTCATTTCCAACGTTCCGCTTGTCGGTGCCGCAGTGCCGCGCTTCACGGTCACCACGGCGCGCATGGTCACGCTGTTGCCGGAGATCGCGGTGTACGATGGCTCGTTGACGGTGAACGTGGCGCCGTTCTCAGTGACGGCTTGCGGCCACTCGGAGGCAACCGCGGCGGTCTGGCCAGCGGGAGCTTGCGGAGCCTGCATGGCGAGCGTGGGCGCGCTGAACAGCGACGCGCTGACGAATAGGAGCGATCCGGTGAGAGTCATCATGGGTTGGTGTCACATTCTTTCTAAATAGTTACTCGTTGCAGTCCACAGCAGTCGAGATGGGTGGCTCAGTCTACCGTGGTGATTCAGACCAATGTGCCACCCACTCGTCGCCCTCGCTCAGTTAGAAATCGGTCTCGAGCGCGGCCACGGCTGCCCGGGGCTTGGCGGTCCACAGAGGATCGGCGCCGCTTGTCCCTTCAGGAATCGCGCGATCAGTGCTGGCGCTTCGCGCGGATATTGGTGCCCGCCGTCAGTGATCATCGTCACCAACGGCGTGCCGAATTTCGACTCATAGAACGTGCAATCTTTCGCCCATGGCGTCCCCGTTCCTATACATCCGTTCAGGGTGCGGACGGCGGCCATCACGCGTTCTTGATTGGCGAACGGAACGATCGTGTCTGCGCGACCAGCCACATGCATGCACGGGAGCGGGTTGAGTGAGCGTGCGGCGAATGTTCCGCCTGCAACGGGCGCAACGGCCGCCAGCATCTCCGCGCGCGCCAACCAGAGCGCATAGGTGAATCCGCCGCCATTGGAGTGACCAGTGACATAGACACGTGTGTCGTCCACCCAGCCGGAGGCGCGCAGGCTCGTCATGATCTGGTCGACAAGTTTCAGATCGCGGTCATCATTCTCGCCCGGTCGATTCTGCCAACCCGCGCGCGCGCCTGCCGGGTCTCGTGCGGTCCTCGTCGCAAGCCCCTGTGGATAGACCACCACTGCCTCCGGCCATTCATCTTGAAAGTGCATCGACCGTTGCACGGATTGTGCTCGTCCGCCGTGCCCGTGGAATGCCAAGATCACCGGGCAGGGGTGCGGCGCACCGGTTGGTAAGTGCACGATCGCCTCGCGCTCGACGCCCTCAATCTGCCAGACGCGGCGCACGCCATCCGCACCCATGGCGGAGTTCGCGCAGAGCGCAAGCGTCAGGAAAATGGGGACAGGGGTGAACGGCACCTATTTACAGCCCCGGTGCGAAGCCGCGGCGCATCGTATTTTCGCAGCACGCCCGTGGCTCCACGAATTGCAGCAGATAGTCGCGACCGCCGGCCTTGCTGCCGACGCCCGACATTCCGAATCCGCCGAACGGCTGCCGGCCAACCAGCGCGCCGGTGATGCCACGGTTCACATACAGGTTGCCAACACGGAACTCACGCTTGGCGCGTTCCAGGTGTGCGGGCTTGCGCGTGTAGATGCCACCGGTCAGTTTGTACGCCGGCGCATTGGCAATGCGGAGCGCTTCGTCAAAGTCCTTGGCGCGAATGACCGCCAAGACTGGTCCAAAGATTTCCTCAGTTGCCACTCGCGCATCGGCACGCACACCACTGATGATGGTGGGTCCAACAAACGGCATGCCAACCTTCGCTTCAAGTCCCGCCGGGATCGGCAAGCTGAGTTGCACTTTCCCCTCTTGCGCTCCAAGTTCAATATAGGAACGAATCTTTGCGGCAGCTTCCGCATCAATCACCGGGCCGACATCCGTTCCCGGCTCGCGCGGATCGCCAACCACCAGTGCTCGTGTTGCTTCCACCAATCGGTGCAAGAACACATCGTGCGCGCTGTCAAGCACAATCACGCGGCTACATGCCGAGCACTTCTGGCCTTGGAATCCAAAGGCACTCTGCCGAACACCCAGCACGGCTTCGTCAAGGTCTGCGCTTTCATCAATGATCAGGGCGTTTTTCCCGCCCATTTCGCAAATCACCTTCTTGACAAATTCTTGGCCAGCATGCGTTTCGCCCGCCGCCTTAATGATGTCAAGCCCAACAGCCTTACTGCCGGTGAATGCAATCAACGCTGTTCGCGGGTCGCGCACCAGCGCCGCGCCGACCGTCTCGCCGGGGCCTGGCACAAAGTGCAAGACATCGCGCGGAATACCCGCCTGCCACAAGATGTCACACATGATCTTGGCGATTCCTGGCGTCTGCTCCGCGGGCTTCACCACTGCGCAGTTGCCAGTGACGAGCGCTGCCACAGTCATACCCGCGCAAATTGCTAGCGGGAAATTCCACGGACTGATGATCGCTGCCACACCACGCGGCTGGTACCACTGCTCATCAAGTTCGCCGACGAAATTGCCAAGGCGTGTTCGGCCAAACAGCGCGGACGATTCACGTGCGTAGTACTCACAGAAGTCAATCGCTTCGCACACATCGGCATCGGCCTCGCGCCAGGTCTTCCCGCTTTCGCGGATCAGAATCGCCGAGAGTTCATCGCGACGCGCGCGCATCAGTGCTGCTGCATGAACAATCGCCTCGGCGCGTTCGGTGTGCGGGGTATCGCGCCAACGTGGGAATGCGGCATCAGCGTCGGCCACAGCGCGCGTGGCGTCTGCGACTGCCGAGTCATTGCGCACCACTGGTACGGTGGTGGTAGCAACTGCCGCCGCAAACTGCGTACGAACCGCCGCAACTGCAAAGTTGCGCATCGGTTCAGTAAAGAACGCCCGGCCATCGCCCAATCCGGGAACGGCGATGGACAGCGCGTGTCGCTCTGGCGCATTCTGGATGCGATCGATCCCTGGGTCGGAATCATGCTCACGGAATGGACTGGCCACCAACGTTTCTACGTCGGCGTTGTCTAAGAAACCGGCCTTGAGCCAACTCTCATTGGAGGTGTTCTCCAAGAGGCGCCGCACCAAGTAGGCCATTCCGGGAATCATCTCGCCAACCGGTACATACTCACGCACGCGCAGACCCATGGCCATGGCCGCTGCCTTGAGCGGGTCGCCCATGCCGTGCAGCATCTGCAACTCAATCGCCGACTTCGGCATGCCGCACTTCTCCAGCGTCGCGAGCGCTGCAGCGATCGATCGTGCATTGTGTGATCCAAGCGCCAACTTCACGCCGCCTTCGCCGCGCTTGCGGGGCGTGTTCTCAATGAAGTACTGCGCAACGCGTTCGAAGCATGCGTCGGTGTCGCACTTGCGGCTCCACACCGGAACCGGCCATCCCTGTTGCTCAGCGTGAATGGTTTCGTAATCCCAGTATGCACCCTTCACGAGCCGAACCGTGACCACGCGCCCGGTTCGCTTGGCCCAATCGACCACGCTGCGTGCATCATCGGGGGCACTGCGCAGGTACGCCTGCATGGCCAGTCCGGCCTCAAAGTCCACGGCTTCGCAGCACCGCTTAAAGAGCTCAATAGTGAGGTCTTTCAGCGCAAATTGCTCCATATCAAAGTTCACCAGCACGCCGTGCTTCTTAGCACTCTCCAGAATCGGCATGATTTCCGCCATCAGCGTGCGGATTGACCCTTCCGTATCAATGGGGTCAACGCGTGCGCTGAGTGAACTGATCTTGATGCTGACGTTGGTGCGCGGAACAGGCCCAAGGTGATCGGACTCCAAGACCAACTTTGCTGGCCACGTGGCTACGCGCTTGGGCAGGTTCTCAACAAGGTCAAGGTATTTCTGTCGGTACAGCCGCGCCTCTTCGTCGCTCACGCATGCCTCGCCCAAGAGGTCCACGCTGAAGCACATGCCGTTCTTCCACATCTTCTCCAAGGCGGGCAGGGCGCTTGCGGCATCGGTGCCAGCAATGAACTTGGATGCCATGCCTTCAATCTGGCTGGACATGGTCTTGGCCATCAGGCCCTTGGCAAGTCCACCAGCAGCCATACCCAGTTCAAATCCGGGCGGCGCCTTCACTCCGGGCTGCGAGAGATAGTCAGAGAGGTGTTCGTAGATGGCATCGTTACTGCGAAGTGTTGGGAAGCAGTCAACGAACCGGAACAGCTGGACGCGGAATGCTTCGTCCTGCATGGCCCAGTCCATGAGCTTGTCTTTGAATACTGAGAGGCTGCCGGCGAAGACGCCAGCGCCCGCATTGCGCGCGGCGGCCAAGTACTCGGCACCGATCTCCTTGACGCGCTTCTCAAAGTCCGGGTCACGGGGTGCGGCGCGCCCTGCCGACGATGCAGCAGGTGCGGAGGTGCGGACGGGAGCGGGCTTCTTACGCGTGAAAAACGCCATGTGAAGAGTATAGGTCGGCTCCGAGCCGCCGTTGTACTGCATCCGTCCGTCTACACATGTGATCTTGCAAGCGGCGCGCGTCAGCGGCGCGCGTGTGCGCGCACGTCGTCGATGGCATGCTGATAGACGCCCACGCACTTCTTGGCGGCGCCGTCCCAAGTAATGCCGCGGACCTCATCAAAGCCATGGTCGGTCAGCGTGCGTTGCAGTGGTGGATGGCGGAGCACGGCAATGATCTTGTTCGCCATGTCTTCCACATCCCAGAAGTCAACCTTGAGCGCATTGACCAGCACTTCGCTCACGCCGGATTGGCGGCTGATCAATACCGGCACGCGATGACCAAGTGCCTCCAGCGGAGCGATGCCGAATGGCTCGCTCACGCTGGGCATGACATAGAGGTCAGCCATATTGAATACGCGCGGAATGTCCTTGCCGCGCAAGAATCCAGTGAAGAGGACCTTGTGCCCAATGCCCAATTCGGCAGCAAGTTGGATCATCGATTGCGCCTGATCACCGGAGCCTGCCACCACGAATTTCACGTCATCCATTTTTTCCAAGACACGCTTGGCCGCTTGGACGAAGTACTCGGGCCCCTTCTGCATAGTGATGCGACCGAAGTACAGAACGATCTTGTCGCGGCGCCCAATGGTGCTCAGGCCAACCGCCTTTGGATCAAGATCCACTCCGTTGTAGACCACTTCGCACTTGGCGGGGCTCACGCTGTATCGATTAGCGCAGATGTTCTTGGTGAGCATGCTCACGGTGATCACGCGCACGGCGGCGTGCATTCCGCGTCGCTCAATGTTGTAAACCGCTTGATTCACGTGTTCGCCGGAACGATCAAACTCCGTGGAGTGGACATGCACCACGAGTGGTTTGCCAGTCACCCGCGCCAGTGCAATGCCTGCGGGATACGTGAGCCAGTCATGGGCGTGAATCACATCAAAGTCCCGATCGCGGCACGACTCCACAACAAAGCGCGCGTATGCCTCGCTCTGTGCTAGCAGATCGCCCGAGTAATCCGGAGTTCCGGTGCCGCTCTTCAGGGCCAACGCTGCGCCACGGCCGTTCGACTCTGGGACGGCCGCTCGAACAGCGCGCACCATCTCCACCATCTCGGCAACGGCGGACGGATCGTCTGTTCCGAATCGTTCCCATGCTTCAAGCATGGTGAGTGCTTCTTGCCGTGCATTGTCATCAAGGTCTGCAAAGAGTTCGGGTGCCAGTTCCTCTGGAAGCGTTTCGCTACTCAGTGCTCCCGGGCGTAAGAGCCGTTGTGGCGCTGCGCTGGCAAGCGCGATGCGCTCCAGCACCATCCGTGCGCCCGCCGATGTGTAGGCACCGCTGGCCAGAAATGGCGCGGCAATCATGCGAATACTCTTGCCAAGGGCACTGTCGGTGATGCTCCGCGCGCCCCGCGCGCCGAGGGCATGAGCTCCAGAAATCGATCCAGCCGCAGCGCTCAATCCGCCGCCGCCTCCAGTATTCAGCCCACCATGAAGGCCCGCGGCGGCCAATGCTGCAGCGGCAGCACGTGCGTTGGTATCCGGCATTCCCGCTGCCCGGCGGGCGGCAATTCCACGATCGGTGGCGCGACGGTCTTGTGCAAGTCCGCTTGCATCCCCGGCCGTTGAGCGTGTGGCGATCGACGGTGCGTCCGCGCCGTGCCCCGGCACCACCAGATCAACGTGCGACGCTTCGTCCCCGCGAACGCCCTTGGGTAGAACGAAGGTCACGTCCACATCCATACCCGCAAGTGCCTTGGTCAGTCCATGGCATGCCGTGCCGAGTCCGCCCGTAATAAACGGAGGGAACTCCCACCCGAGCATCACCACTTTGGGCCGACGTCCGATCATTCTGCGGCGCTCTCCTGCATATCGCCAAGTTGCGCAAATGCTGCCTCAAATGCCAAGAGGTAGGTAGCCACGCCAGCGGTTTCGTCGGCGATGCCCTCCAGCGGAACGCGACTGCGGAACACATACACCTTGGCGTCGTCGCGGTAGTGCTTTACTTGCGGGCAACGATTTGGGAAGTCCAGGTTCACCAGTTCGTCGTCCACCAACTCTTCTGCAGTGTCGCGGCCTTCCAGCATGTCGCCTTCAATGGACTCGCTCAGCCATCGGTCCGCAGTCTCCAGTGCAACGGACCAGTGCCCGTCGGTCTTGTCGATCACGTACCACGCCTCGGCGGAAGCATCTTTGGCGCGGCAGCGAACCGCTGAACCGTTGACGGTTGCGTTCTGAAATCGACCGCTATCGAGCGCCAGTTGTACGAGTGATTGCAATTCGTTGCTCATGTGTGCTTTCTCCCTGAGGCGGCGTAGGATACTTGATCCATGAGCACCTCCTCTGAGCATGAATCCGCAAATACTCAGGTTGATGTGTGGACATCGCGTCGACTCATTCGGTGGATCGACAGCCATCTGACCGCCAAGGGCATCGATGCCCCGCGCGTATGCGCGGAGATGCTGGTTGGTCATGTGGTGGGCGCGGAGCGGATGCAGTTGTATATGGAAGCTGATCGACCGGCCTCCGCTACGGAGCTGGAGCG
>DBCE01000118.1:268-2243 GCA_002292895.1 Phycisphaerales bacterium UBA966 | reverse complement strand
AACGGAGCGCGCCCCGTTCGCATGTTAGAGATTGGTACTGGAACTGGTTGCATCTCCACCTGTGTTGCGGCCGCGCTTCGCGGTCAGCGGCGCGGAACAGAGCCGACTGATCCACCGGTGCTTCCGATTGAAATTCAAATCGTTGCGACCGACCTGGTTCCTGCCGCGCTTGAACTTGCGCGCGCGAACGCCGCCGCGCATGGTGCAACGGATGCCATCGACTTCCGTGTGGGTTCGATCTATGAACCACTCACAGCAGCGGAGCAGGGAACATTACACGTGTTGGTGTCCAATCCGCCCTACGTTCGTGACGACGAATGGCAAGAAATGAATGCCAATGTCCGGGATCACGAGCCGCGCACTGCGTTGGCAGGAGGCGTTGCGGGCATGGATGTTCTGGCGCCGTTGATTGCCGGCGCGCACAACTGGCTTGTGCCGGGCGGGCGGCTCGTTGTGGAGATTGGTCATCGGCAGCATGACGATGTACGCGCCGCGGCAGCGGCAAACGCCCACCTTGGGGGCGTGGATATCAAAAAGGATTTCGAAGGTTTCTGGCGAATGCTGGTCGCAACGCGCCACTGATCAGCCGGGTGTAGCGACGGATGTTCGCCGCGTTGCCAATCAGCTTCCCTCAGCGCCCGCCAACGAGCGGTCGTTCGCCGCGCCACTCGGCAATGGCCTTACGGACTTCGTCCACCAGTTGCTGCGCTTGGAACGGCTTGAAGAGGAAGCAGTGCAGCCCCTCTTGCGTGGAGCGCACGATGGAGTGATTGGGGTCGTATCCGAATCCGGTCATCAAAATCACTTGAGTGCGCGGGCACGCTTCCTTGGCGATGCGGAAGACTTCGTAGCCGTTGCGTTCTGGCATGCGGACGTCGCTGATCACCACGTCGTACGGCTTGCCTTCAGCAGCGGCGCGAGCAATGGCTTCGCATCCTTCGTTACTAGAAGAGAACCGATCAACCGCGCCACCAACTTCGGCAAGCACGTTGGCAACCACATCGCGCACTGGTTCTTCATCATCAAGCACCGCGAGGCGTCGTCCGGAAATGTCCGGATCAACACCCTTGCTGCGATCAAGTCGATCAACCCCGAGCACCACTTGTGGTCCACCGGTTGCGCCACGCACGCGATTCTCAACGCTGGCGATGGCGCGTTCAAGTTCTGCAATGGCAGCCGCAGGAACATCGGGATCGCGCTTCAGGTGCTCTACGGCGCCGCGAATCGCAGTGATTGGCGCGGCAATTTCGTCACGCAACGCACCGCTCACGCGTTGGTTGGTGGTGTAACGCTCGACCACCAGCATGTCCAAAATGTTGAGCGCCATCGCAATGTAGCGGCCAAACAACTCCAGGCACAGCAGGTCTTCATCATCAAACTGGTTGGGCAGTTTGCTCTCCATATTGATGACACCAACCACTTTGTCATGCAGAAGGAGCGGGGCGGTGATGCTTGATCGTCCGCCTTCAAGACCCGGGATATACAACCTGTCCCCCTCAGAATCAGTGCACAAGTACGGCTCGCCGCACGCGGCAACGTGTCCAGAGATGCCATTGCCTTCGGGGCTTGAGTACAGGAACCGTCCAGGCGGCAACGGCGGAATTCCGCGGCTTGTCACCAACTCCAAGCGTTGCGTGGCGTTGTCTAACAGACGCACTTCAAAGTCGTTCACCGCAAAGAGTCGGTCCAGCGCGGCGACGATCTTTCCTTCGATCAGGCCGAGGCGTTCGCCAACATTGAGTGGGTTGACAATCTTTGCGTCGAGCGCCAACAGGTCAGCACCAGCGGTATCGATTTGATCAACGCGGTCCAAGACGCGTTGCCGGCTCGTGACATTGTGGAGCACTCCAACTGCGCGCGTTGATGCGGCCTTGCGATCACTGGATCCGTCGAGCGGGGTAATCGCCACTTCCCATGCACTGTCGCCAGCTTTGAAGCTACGCAAGTGGGTGCGGCGGCCGCTTCCGTCGTGGGC
>DBCE01000118.1:0-136 GCA_002292895.1 Phycisphaerales bacterium UBA966 | reverse complement strand
ACGCCAATTCCGTCGCCGATCTCCTCAAGGAGTAGGACGGGGTCGCTTCCATGCAGATCGTTTCGGGTTTGCGGTGACATCGCGCGTTCCGTAGGCGTTCGGAGTGATACAGGGCGGAGTGTAACCCGGCTGATGG
>DBCE01000119.1:5386-7278 GCA_002292895.1 Phycisphaerales bacterium UBA966 | reverse complement strand
AAACTTAGAACGGCTGCCAATCGGGTCTGGCCACGCGCAACCGGGGCAGTCAAAGCCGGTGGTTTGGTTGACACGCAGGAGTGTTGTCATGGTGCGCGCCACACCCATTTGCGCCACGGATGTGGTCAGCGCCACCGTCACCGCTGGTGCGCCGCCGGCCGCCGACGCGGGAGCGCCGATGTGAATTGCTGGGTCAAGCAACTCGGGGCTCAGAAACAGCGGGGCGCGCGGACGGTCGGTGGGTTGTTTCATGAAATGAGTTGGTGCAGCACGTGCTTCACGGCCCACACGATGAATTTGGATTCATGAACGCGTCGGAATCATCTTCGCGCAGCGCAGGGTCGCGCGGTTGCAGGCAGGCAAAGTCCTTCTCAACCAACAGTAGAAGTGGGCCTGCTGGCGTGATTTGTTCGGCAAGCATTCCCACTTCATCGGAGTTCGCCCACTGCAACGCAGGAGCCAACGGTACGCGAACGCGAATAGTGTTACTTGCTAGGTCGGCGCATATGGCGCTCACGTCGGCACTCACCTCGATCGAGCAGCGAAGCGTCTCTTTGCCAAAGCATGTTTCATCAATCACCGCGCCATCAGCAATAAGTTGCTTCACTTCGTGTTGCTGAAGTCGCAAGCGCAGGGAATTCTTTCGGATTCGGAGTTTCATGCCGTTTCGCCAGTCATTCGCCATTCGCCGCTGTACACATTGAAGCGTTCGCCGCGCAGGAATCCGATCAGAGTAATGTCAAATCGCTTTGCAAGTT
The DNA here is from genome assembly GCA_002292895.1 of Phycisphaerales bacterium UBA966. Taxonomy (GTDB): domain Bacteria; phylum Planctomycetota; class Phycisphaerae; order Phycisphaerales; family SM1A02; genus UBA966. Next base: position 6,520 of record DBCE01000119.1, on the reverse strand, counting down.
CAATGGCCAGGCTGGATGGCGCACCCACCGCAACCACCATCGGAATACCGCCCGCCAGCGCCTTCTGCGCCAGTTCAAAGCTGATGCGCCCGCTCAGGAAGAGCAGGTTGCTTGCAAGTGGCGTCTGCCCCTGCAAGAACTGCGCGCCGAGCAACTTGTCGACGGCGTTGTGGCGCCCGACATCTTCGCGGATCGAAAGCAATTCGCCCGCCGAGTTGAAGAGTGCTGCCGCGTGCAGTCCGCCGGTTTCCTCAAACACCGATTGCTGCGCTCGGAGGCGCGCGGACAACATGCCAACGGTCTCAACCGCAAAGCGGAATCCATCGCGCGGAATGGGGCACAGTCCGGGCACCTCCAGTGCTTCAAGCGAAGCTTTGCCGCACACGCCGCAACTGGAAGTTGCGTAGAAGTGCCGCTCGACGTTTGGCCATGAAATGGTGGCGTGGTCCGCAAGACGCACCTTGACCACATTGTTGCCATCGTGCGCGCCGCTCGCTGGTCCGCACGGACGAATGGATTCGATGTCGCGTGCGGAACGCACCAACCCTTCGGACATCAGGAAACCGGCGGCCAACTCTTCATCATGCCCAGGCGTGCGCATGGTGATGGAGAGACTGCGGACGGAACGCTCGCCGTTTGCAACAAAGTCCACGCGAATTTCCAGTGGCTCTTCAATGGCCACGCGGTCAGAGACTTCGTTCCGGGTGGTTCCTTGAAACCGAGTGATGTCGGCTGTGACAGTCCGCGTCATGTTTGCGGCGCACCCGGATACGTCAAGAATCCAAAGTGCATGGCCGTGTGGTTCAGGTTGAGCCGCACCCATTCCTCATGCGTCATGGCACCAAGCCACGGGCTTGGATTGGTCATGCGCTCGCCGGATTCGATCCGTGCAAGTGCGCGGCGGATGCGTCCCATGCCTTGTTCAAAGGTGACGCTGGGGCTGGGCATGAGCTCCGGGTTTGACTTGCCCACGTTGAACCCCGGGCGCATTGCATCGGGCTTTGCTTTCAGGAGCATCGGCTTGATGAGCTTTGCAAACATCCGCACCACAAACGACACCTTCTTGGTCGAGCCATCAAGGCCCTCCTCAAGAGGCACCGCGCAGTGGTCAAGGTTCTGGCCAGGCGTCCAGTT
>DBCE01000119.1:0-5258 GCA_002292895.1 Phycisphaerales bacterium UBA966 | reverse complement strand
CATCAGGGCAGGTTACTCGGCAACCGCCACGCTTACGCGCGACGGCGACGGGCAACAATTCCTGACACTGCCAGCAGGGCGAGAGCACCTGGCGATGGAACACCCACCAGATTGACGCCGTGCAGAACGATGCTTCCAGTCCATGTTCCGGACGCGATGTAACTCTCGCGACCGTTACCGATCCAGAAGGACATGTCTGGATGGTTTGCCAAGTCGATGGCGTTGTCCAAGTCCACGCGACCGGTGGAATTGGTGGAGAAAAGTCCGCCGCCAGTTGGCCATGCACGACGCTCAGCGGCGCCGGTATTGACGGCTCCGCCAAGTTGCAGCAGGCCGCCAGTGCTCAGCGGAGCGACATCCAAGTACAGGGTCAAATCGTTGGCCTTTGTGAACCAGAACGAATTGGTCATTTCAACATTGATGGTGGCACCAGTCAGCGTGCCAGCGATCACCCCGGGCGCGATGGCCTCAGCGAATTGGTATCCAGCGAGCGTCAAGCCGGTGAACGAAATCGTCACGTCAGCGGAGGCGGCGGATGAAATGAGAGCAACGGTGGCAAACCCGGAGAGAATCAACTTGTTGGTGATCATGGCTGGAAACTTATTTAACAGGGGAAAGGAACAAATAACACACCCTTCCGTGCACACGGGAATGTGCGCGGACGACCCCTTTTCACAGCCTCTCTAAGAGTCAGAAGTGTGCCACGTGATTCAAGGAAGGCAAGCAAAGGGAACACAATTTGCGAATTTGTGAATCCTGCGGCCTCGATGCGGGGCGCCCCTCCCGATAGCTTTTCACCATCCCCGCCCTGTAAGCGCGCGTCAGTTGGGGCAGGGACCCCAGGACGCGAGTACCGCACTCAGATCCGCGCCGTTGACGACGTCATTGCGATCGAGGTCGCCCAATCCGTCAGCGCCCCATTCGCTGAGCACGATCGCGAGGTCGAGACCATTCACAATTCCGTCCAGGTTCAGATCAGCTGGGCACTGCGCGCGAATCACTGGCGTGGAGGTTGGGAGCACTGCAAATTCGAGGTTCAGCGCGGGGTGGCCGGCGGGGAAGTTGTTCCGCTCGCGGCTGATGTCATACGCCGGACCGACGCTTGCGCCCCAAAGCCGCGATGTGGTGTCTGCAGACCATGTTCCGGCAGTTGGGTTCTCGGCAAGCACCCGGAGCGAATCACCGCTTGCGAACACCACTTTGCCACGCCCGAGCAACCGCATGTGCTGCGGAGCCACAATGGAGGTGCTCGAAATACTTGTAGCCGACAAAACGCCACCCGACGCGCTGAGTGCCAACACATAGAACTTGCCTGCGGTGCCGCTGCCGGCAATCCACACCGTGCCGTTGTCGGGATTTACCGCCATACTGATGTCACCCGCAAGTGCCACCGTGAGTGGTGCGGTGGATGATGTCACGGCCTCGGCTTCAAGGCGTGGAATGACATACAAGGTGCGCGTCGCGAGGTGGTACGCAAGCAGTCGGTCGTTGGCATCGTCGTAGCAGATCGCGTCTGGCTGTTGCGGCAGAGTTCGCTGTGTAGGAGTGGATGTCTCAGATGTCTGGAGGCGTGTGAGCGTGTTGCTTGTGCCGTTCGTACCCAGAACAAACACTTCGCCGAAGCGACCAGCCACCACCTTGCGCGGCTGCGAACTCAGTGTGACGGCGGTGGTGCTCGTTGTCAGTCCGTCCGTCAGCGTTAACTTCGCGGAGGTGCCGCTTCCGTGGATTGCGTAGATGCGTCGTGAAACAAAGTCGAACGTCATGTCGGTGACGGCGGTGGGGAGGTTGGTGGCGATCGGCTGAATCGGGTTGATGTCTTCGTATTCAAATCGCAGCGGTCGCACGAGCTGCAGCAATAATCCGCTTGGATCGCAGGTGTAAATGGTGGTTGGGAAGACCAACTGCTGCGACATCAGCACGCCGCGCGTGGTACCTGCAGAGAGGCCTTGCATCCAACCGCCGGTGATGGTCCACGCGCCGTTGATCGGATAGGTCCCATCGACCGCGTTGTAGATGGCGGTGGTGAACACTGACTGTGCGGTGGTCGGCTCGGTGGGATCGATGCGTGCGCTATCTGCTGGATCAAAGATATCCAGCTCAACCTTATTGTTCGGGACTTGCCAGATTGCTTCGCCCATGGTGAAGCAGTGGCCACCCGTGATATTCCAAAAAGTGGAACCAGAGGCTGGCGGTTGCAGCCACCCCACGCATACGGCGCTTGCGGGGCGCGGGAAGAGCGGGGTGGCGAGTATCTGCACTACCGTCGCCGACCCGAGCCCGTTGAACGCGCCAGCCGCGCCGCCGAGGGTGACCAGCGTGAACTCGTCGCTGGGCAGAAAGAATTGCAAGCCGCGATTGATTTCTGAGTAGCGCGTCCCGTTACCGAACACATTGGTCTGCATCACGTTGCCGCAGGTGGCAATGAGCGTGTTTGATGATGCATATTCGTCAGCGTTGCGATCAGTCCACGAGTCGTTGGGCACGCCAGAAATTCCGCCCGGCGTTGCTCCGGCGAGATACGCGAGCACATTGCTCGTGGCTGTCGGTGCGCAGTGTTGCTGTCCGTTCAGCCCAAGTCCGGGGATGTTTCCCGAGGCGGTGCGCAATTGATCAAAGTCGCACATCCCGGACACCCGGTAGGCCTGTCGCGTGGGCGACACTTGTTGGGTGACATCAGCGGTCGCGATCGCGACGACGGAGGCGGCGAGGAGCGAGATCGGCAGATGATGGGCGCGCATGCGCAAAGTGTGCCACGAAAGTTCTCCGGAAGCAATATCGGTGGTTGCCAACAAAGCAGAAATTTGTGGTCCTCGGAGGTTCAGGTGTTTCGCTCACCGTGCTTCAATCAGCCACACCATCGCCGCAATCTCGCTCGTTTCCAGGCTTCCGCCGGACCAGTTGCACACCACTTCCGATGTGCCAGCGCCGCGGTACAGCTTGGTACCGGAGACGTTGAACAGCGCCTTTGATGAACCGGCACCTTCGTACACCTTGCCGCTGGTGATGTTCCACAAGCATTCTGATGTGCCTGCGGCGCGGAACACTTTCGTGCCGGACACGGTGAACAGCGCCTTGCTGCTCCCCGCGCCCTCATAGGCCTTCGTGCCGCTCACGTTGAGAAGTACTTTGCTTGAGCCCGCGCCTTCATAAAAGTTGCGACCGTTTGAATTGAAGAGCACCGTGCTTGAGCCGGCTCCTTTGTAGAACTTGATCGATGTCATGGCAGCTGTCGTCCACGCCCCCAGGGCGGTTGAGGTTGCGCTTGCGATTGTGAGCGGAAGCAGGGCAGCGAAGCACAGTCCGAGCGTGCGCAGACCGGATGTAGTCGAGATGTTCTTCATGGTGGGCCGGTGGTGGGCGGGATTGAATCAGAGAGCGCAAGGTACCCACCCGCACGCGGGTGCCCGGGCGCTGTTCCGTTGACTGAGCCATCCTCCGTTCGCCCTCTGAACACCAACTTGACCGTTTATGAGTCCGCCCCGAATGGGAATCACACAATCTTTGCGGAGCATTCTTTCTTACATCTGAACTGTTCTGCCCTGTTTGAAACCGGAGATCCGCATGCGCTCGCACTACGCCTCGCTCCTCGCCGCTTCGCTCTCTGCTGCCGCCTTCGCGGGTACGCCCTTCATCACGCTGCAGTTCCTCGGTCGCTCAACCTCCGGTGGATACGACGTCTCCGCCGCGGAGATTGCCGCGTACGACCCCACCACCTCCCGCGCCTTTGTGGTCAACGCGCTCTCCGCATCGATTGAGATCATGGATCTCTCGGTCCCCGCGGCGCCGATTCGCGTTGGCTCCATTCCGATGATGCCGTACGGCGCGCAGCTGCAAAGCTTGGCCGTGCGCAACGGACTCGTCGCGGCCGCCGTTTCAGCCACAACCAACACTGACCCTGGCAAGATCGTCTTCTACACCACCACCGGTACCTTCGTAGCCGTGGTCACGGTCGGCGCGGGTCCGGACATGGTCTGCTTCACGCCGGACGGAACCAAGGTCATGACCGCCAATGAGGGCGAGCCAGACGCCAACTACGTTGTTGACCCAGAGGGTTCGATCAGCATCATCGACGTGACCGGCACGATCTCACAGGCCAGCGTCACGACCATTGGTTTCAACGGATTGCCGGCCGGCGTGATCGACCCAGCGATCCGTGCGTTCGGCCCGAATTCGCCAACCATCGGACAGGACCTTGAGCCCGAGTACATCGCGGTCTCCGCGGATTCATCTACCGCGTGGGTCACTCTGCAGGAACACAGCGCGATGGCGGTCGTTGACATCGCTACGCGCACCATCGTCGCCGTCCGTCCTCTTGGCTACAAGCCCCATGGCTCCGGCACCGCGGCCTTGACCACCGCCACGTTCACTGCACCGCCCGTGGTCGGCACCACCGCCGCGGGACAGGACATCCTGCTCGGCGGCTTCAGCGGCCTGTGGATCGATTCCGTTGATGCAACCACCGGCGTGATCACATTCCTTGCGCACCCTGACCGCGGCCCCAACTGCGAGCCCCTGAATCTGGACGGCGATGCGGCGCTCGAGCGTCCGTTCGTACTGCCCGCTTACCAGCCGCGCATCTGCACGTTCACCTACAACCCGGCGACCAACGCGCTCGCACTCACCGGGCAACTTCTGCTCCGCAAGCCTGACGGCTCCCCGCTCACCGGCCTTCCGAACGTGCTTGGGCAGTCCCCTGGGTTGGCGAACACCGATGAGGATCCCTGCGACCTGTTTGGCAACCCACTCGCGCTCGACCCGCTGGGCGCCGACCTTGAGGGTTTGGTACGCACCGCCGACGGCTCGTTCTGGATGTGCGACGAGTACCGACCCTCGCTGTACCGGTTCGATGCGACCGGTCTCATGGTCGAGCGCTTCGTACCGGTCGGCGCCAACAGCTACGGTGTGACGCTGGGGACCGAGGCGTTCCCAGCGGTGTATGCGCAGCGCCGCGATAACCGCGGGTTTGAGGCGATTGCGGTGTGGGATGACCAGCTGTTTTGCTTTGTGCAGAGCCCGATCGACAACCCGGATGTGGCAAACGATGCGAACTCGAAGGCCTCGCGGCTGGTGCGGATCGCCAAGTTCAATTCCGTCACCCGCAGCGTCGTTGCTGAGTACGCGTACATCTTGGAGGGCGGCGCCAGCGACAAGCTCGGTGACGCGTGCGCCTTCGGCCCCGGGCGTTTTCTGGTGGTCGAGCGCGACAGCGCCGTTGGTGCATCCAGCCAGAAGCGCATCTACGAGATCGACCTTGC
>DBCE01000034.1:5460-8587 GCA_002292895.1 Phycisphaerales bacterium UBA966 | reverse complement strand
GATGTCGAAAGTGACTTCGATCTGCGGCACACCACGCGGTGCGGGCGGAAGGTCGACGAGTTGGAACTTGCCGAGCGACTTGTTGAACTGCGCCATTTCGCGCTCGCCCTGGAGCACGTTGATCTCGACCGACGGCTGATTGTCTTCAGCGGTAGTGAAGACCTCGGTGCGACGAGTCGGGATGGTGGTGTTGCGCTCGATGAGCTTGGTCATCACGCCACCGAGCGTCTCCACACCGAGTGAGAGCGGGGTGACATCAAGGAGCACCACGTTCTTCACGTCGCCCATGAGGACGCCGCCTTGGATGGCTGCACCGATGGCAACCACTTCGTCGGGATTGATGCTCTTGTCAAGGTTGTCGGTTTGGAAGATCTTCTTCGCGAGTTCCTGCACCTTGGGGATGCGAATGGAACCACCAACCATGACGATCTCTTGAACGTCGGACGGCTTGAGCTTGGCATCAGCAAGCGCCTTCTCGCACGGCGCAGCAAGGCGTTCGAAGAGATCCTTGCAGAGTTCTTCAAACTTGGCGCGTGTCAGCGTGACTTGCAAGTGCTTCGGACCGTTCTGGTCCGCGGTGATGAACGGCAAGTTGACAGTGGTCTCTACCTGAGTAGAGAGCTCAATCTTGGCCTTCTCGGCAGCTTCCTTCAAGCGCTGCAGAGCCATTGGATCCTTGCGAACATCAATGCCTTCCTTCTTGCGGAAGTCTTCGGCCAAGAAGTCGATGAGCTTCTGGTCAAAGTCATCGCCACCGAGGTGGGTGTCACCGTTTGTGGAGAGCACTTCGAACACGCCGTCGGAAATGTCCAGGATGGACACGTCGAACGTACCGCCGCCGAGGTCGAAGACAGCGATCTTCGCATTGGTCTTCTTCTCAAGACCGTAGGCGAGTGCCGCGGCCGTTGGCTCGTTGATGATGCGCTCGACTTTGAGGCCGGCAACTTCGCCAGCGTCCTTGGTGGCTTGGCGTTGCGCGTCGTTGAAGTACGCGGGCACCGTGATGACCGCGCGGGTGACGGTTTCGCCAAGGAACTCTTCGGCCTGACGCTTGAGGTCGGCCAAGATCATGGCGGAGATTTCCGGCGGGGAGTAATCCTTGCCGCGGATGCCAACCTTCACCATTTCGTCCGGTGCACCCTTGATGGTGTAGGGCACCAACTTCTCTTCGTGGCCCACCTCACTGTGGCGGCGACCCATGAAGCGCTTGATGCTGAAGACGGTGTTGCTGGGGTTGGTGATCTGCTGGTGCTTGGCGGTCTGGCCGACGAGCCGTTCGCCCTTCTCGGTGAAGCCGACCACCGAGGGGGTGGTGCGCTGACCGACGGAGTTGATGATGACCTTGGGCTGGGAGCCTTCCATGACGGCGACCACGCTGTTCGTGGTGCCGAGATCGATTCCGATGATGATTGATTTGGTTGACATAGTGAGTTAATTCCTTTTCGGTAAGGGTGGTTCTTGAGTGGGGGTGGGGGCGGAATGCCCGCGCCATGGTGATAAAGCAACCCGCGTGCCAGTCCGTGGGGCGCCAATTTGGGGTGCAATGGGTCGATTTCCTGTCCCATTCGGTGTCGCCGTGGCGGGAATCTGCCGTTCTGGCAGCAACCGGCGTGGACGTGGGGCACGGGCGCCATTCCATCGGGACTTCCACGCTGGAGTTCCGCTCTAGGATCGGTCTCCCCGATGACACCCGTAACGGACCGATCCATGCACTCCTCCTCATCCCCGATGCCGCACATTCCAAGTGACAGCCTGTTGGCCACCGCGATTGCCGCCGTGGTTCCCGCGCTGCCTGCAGCCCGACTCTTGGGCGAGACGTTGGCATCAGTGCCGCCCATCGAGAAGGGCGACGGTTCGCCCGTGACCGCAGCGGACTACGTATTGCAAGCATTGGTGGTGGCGGGGCTGCGTGCTCGTTCCGTGGACGGACGCGTTCCGCTGTTAGGAGAAGAACACGCCGATGTGTTGGCCACCAGCGGGCGCCCCGACGTTGAGCGACTGGTGGTGGATGCCATTCGCAGCATGCTCGGTTGGCGCGATCGCGCCGCGGCCTTGCGCATGATTGATGGTGATGAACCACGCGCTGGCGAGCCGTACTGGACGATCGACCCGATTGATGGAACCAAAGGATTTCTTCTGGGCATGCAGTGCTCGGTGTGTCTGGCGCGCATTGAAGGAAGCCGCACCACCGTGGGTGTGTTGGGCTGCCCGCGCATGGGCTCGCGTGGAGATATGGCCGTACACACGGGTGGTCCTGGCGTGATCTACGCGGCCGCGCGCGGCACGGGCGCGTTCGAATGCGATGCGTCCGGCGCAGCGCAGTCACGCTTGACACTCAACGCGTGGAGTGGGGCGGCTCCGCGTTGGGCACGTTCATTGAATCGCAGTAAGAGTGCCGTGCCTTCGCGCCTTGAGCCATGCATTGCGGCGCTTGGACCGTTCACCAATCAAGAGATGGATAGTCAGTGCAAGTATGCACTATTGGCGCGCGGCGATGCGGATTTGGTGATTCGGATGCCGCGCGCGCCCGGTCATTCGGAGTGCATCTGGGATCACGCATCCGGCACGCTGATTGCAGAGGTAGCGGGCGCGTGCATCACCGACGCGCACGGGCGCGAACTTGATTTCGCGCACGGCGAAACGCTCTCTGCGAATATTGGCATTGTGTGTACGGCCCGCGGCTTGGAAGCGCGCGTCTTGCCAGCGCTGGCAGCGCTTGCGGGAGCGGTGCCAGCGTGATGGCGCCCAAGCCAGCACGTCAACCGTTGAACGGCTGGGCGTTTGCGCTGGCGGTGATGGTGGTGCTGCCAGTGTCACTCATTGCTGTCATCTGGATCGCCGCGCAGATTGCACGTGATCAGTGGGTCTGGAGCCAGTGCGTGTTCTGGGTGCCAGCGTGGATGATGTGTGCGGTGTTTGCTTTCGGTGCGTGGGTGGCGCGGCGCTCATTTGGAACACCGTTGCCAGCGCGCGTCTTGTGTATTGCGCTGACTGCCGTCACGGTCTGGAGCGCGGCGCGATTTCTTCGACACGATGTTGGTTGGCAACCAGTAGCGGCCTCTGCTACGTCCGATGATGTAGTGATTTCTCACTGGAATCCGCAGTGGCCTGGCGACCATGCGCTTGC
>DBCE01000034.1:2526-5264 GCA_002292895.1 Phycisphaerales bacterium UBA966 | reverse complement strand
CGCGCATCGGTACGGTGTGGCTGGCATGGATGGTGGTGCAGTCACCAACCGGGGCGCCGATTCACATTCTTGCTGTCGATATGCCATCGGCTCCGTGGGTGGCGCGCGGTCGATTGGCGAACGCTGTGCATGATGTTCTGCGGCGCGTGGCGTTGCCTGCCGCGCCCGATGTGGTCGTTGGTGATTTCAATTGCACGCCCGGCAGTTGGGTGATCGCCGAACTTGCCAATGGTTGCAGTCCCGCCCCGCCATGGCGCGCGAGCGGTTGGCTGTGCACCTTTGAACGTCCGTGGGCGCTGTTGCGGATCGATCAGATGCTGGCAGGTGGGCGGCTTGCTTGGCGCGGATATCGCACTTTTGACTTGGGTTTTAGCGAACACCGCGCACAGCAAGGTGTGCTGACGAGTCCTCGTCTTGAAAAGTAGACATCGCTACGGATTGCCGCTCGCGCGTTGCATGTGTACTGGTGTCCCAAGCGCGCCGATGGCTGCGCGGCATTGCTGCGTCAGGGGCCTTCAGGTGGCTGCTGCGGGTTGATGTCATCCCAGATGATGTCGAAGGCTGCCGATGATGCACCTGCGAGTGTCACATTTTCCGGAATCTGGTTGCGCAACTGATTGCCAGTGTCAGCCCACCACTCGATGCTGAGGTCAGCCATCATGCGGTTCAGGCCGCTTTCGTGATTGAAATCGGAAAGGGTTCGCAGTCCATCAGTGAGAAGTAGAACTCCGCTACCGGCGTCGAGGGTGATGGCTGTTTCGCGAGGCTCTTGGAGTCCTTGGCCCAACTGCCGCAGGATGTGCCCGGAGTAGTGATAGTTCGTATAGATCTGGGCGCCGGCGGAATCCTTGCTTGCGTAGTCAGCTGCGTATCGATCAAAGGCATGATCGCCGTGATGGCTTGGGCAGTACAAGCATTGGCAGTCGCCGAGGTATCCACCCTTCACCAAGATTCCCAAGCCGTCCCATCCAGCGGTCCCCGCCATGCCGCCATCCTGCAACCGTGAGGCCATCAACTCTTGTCGCAGCGGGTGAGCGCCCATGGCATTGATACTCGGTGGAATCCGGTTGTCTGACTGAATGCCGTATGCCACAAGCGCCACGCCAATCTGATGCATGTTGGAGGCGCAGCGGAGTTTGCACGAGGCTTCCCGAGTTGCGCGCAGTGATGGCAGCAAGATGCCGCACAACACCGCCACCACACCCATGCAGACGATCAGTTCAATGACGGTGAAGCCGCGCCGTGCGGCGAACCCATCGCTCGCGCCGCTTTGCGACGGCTGATGGAACAACGAATATGGGAGACCTGTCTTCTTGGTCATCACGTAGTTCGCAGGTGGCTGGGAGGGGACGCACAGCAGCAGCCAAAGGTAGTTTGCCACCATCTGAGCGAAACTCAATCGAAATCTGAACGAATTCTGGCGGAATAGCGTCTCAATCCCCGAGAGTCGGAGGCACACTCTGTGTTGTCAGCCCCGTCAATGCTCCGCGCGGAAGGGAGAACCCTTGGAACCTGCTGAACATAATGACTGGCTCTTGATGCAGAAGGTCGGCGAGGGCGACGAAGCCGCCATGGCAGAGCTGTACGACCGCTTTGTGGGGCTCGTTTACAAGACATCTCGGCAAATCATGCCCTCCCGAGCCGAGGCTGAGGATGCTGTTCAGGAGACCTTTATCCGCCTGTGGCAGACCGCGGACCGGTTTGACCCCAATCGTGCCAAATTGGTGACGTGGGTCATGCTGATTTCTCGCCGGCATTTGATCGACCGCCTGCGTCGTAAAAGTGCTCGACCAGAGCAATTGGGGCTTGATTCATCGGCGGATTTCCTTGGGCCCGTGGTGATGCCGCCGCGCGAAGCGGGTGGAAATCATGACCTTGAAATTCTTCAGCGCCGGGTCGCTGAACTGCCGGAATTGCAACGAGTGGTCATCGAGCGGACCTACATCCAGGGTTTCACCCTTCGTGAGGTGAGCGAGCAGCTGAATGCTCCGCTGGGAACGGTAAAAAGTGCGCTCAGTCGAGGGCTTGCTCGGCTCCGCGACCGTCTTATGTCTGATAACAAAAATCATGGGCAAGATTCTTCGGCGTAAGGGAGCCGATCGATCGTGGCCTGCGAATGGGTCAGCAGTAACACAAGGGGATTTGATGCAGTTCAATGATGGCAACAATTTCAGTGACCGAATCACACCAGAAACGGGGCGTGGACCGGACTTACGAGCACTTGCCGTGCTGGACGCCTTGGGCTTGCTCGACGATGTCGATGCGGCGCAATTCGATCGCGCCTTCCGTGATTCGCCAGCAGCGTTGCAGGCAGAGTTGCGGGGCGTGCAGGCGGCAGTGGTTTCTGACCCGGCGTTCTTGGCAACCGAAGAGCCATCCCCCGAACTGAAGTTACAGACGCTCACGCGAGTGATGACCGCCGTTGAGCAGCAGGAATCACAGTTTGCACCGATCGCTCTGATTGGTCGGATGGCATCGCGCGGCAGTCGTCGCGCGGCGCGTTCGGTCGACACCAAGGACTTGGTTGAGCAGGCGATGGAACTGACTGTCCTCCGCAAGGATGTCGAGCGGTTCACCATCAGTTCGTACTACTGGCGCGCGGCATCGATCGCATTGACTGCGGCGTTGACGGTGGCATTGGTGTTCCAGTTGCTGAACAGTGGCTTCGCGCTGAAGGTCTCTGAATATGCGCTCGGTAATGCGGCGCCGAAGCAGATCTTTGATTCCATGGAGCACCC
>DBCE01000034.1:294-2457 GCA_002292895.1 Phycisphaerales bacterium UBA966 | reverse complement strand
GCAACCGCCACTGCCGCGTCCGGCACCTTGACTTTGGCGGTGGACACCACCAGCGGCACGGTGATGGGTATTGCGATTGGCGTGAAACCAGGCATGTACACCTTGCGTCATCGCTCGGACATGAACGTCCTCACTACCGTCGGATCGTTCGCGGCGGTGCATGGAATTTGGGGCACAGAATTCACCCTCGCCTTGGATGATGCCCGCCTGCTGAATGCCGGAACCATGGAATTGGTCGACAGTTCAGGCAGTGTGCTCATGAGCAGCTGATTACTCGCTTCGGCGGCTCCACTCAAACTCCAGCGGCTCCAGCTCTTGCTGGAGCCGTTCGCGTTCCTGAGTGAGTGTGCGTGACTTTGCTGAATCGGCGTAAATCTTTGGGTTCATCAGGTCAGTATCGATGGCGCGCGTGCGCGTTTCGATCGCGGTGATCCGTGCTTCGATCTGCTCAAGGTTCATGCGCGCAAGCTTTGGATCGCCCGCGGTGGCGCTTGATGATCCCTTTGAACTTGCGGTGCTGTTGGCCTTGTTATTGCCGGCACCCTTATTGCTTGCGGAACTGTTGGAACCTGCGCCGGTCTTCACGGACGAATCTGGTCGCGCGCGTTGCTCGGCCTTTGCCTTCTCGCGATCAGCAGCGGCCCGTTCGACCGATTCACGTTGCGAGCGCTCTTCAGCTTCCTTTGCTTCCCATTCGTCCCAGCCACCGTCAAAGTCGCGGGCGTTACCTTCGCCATCAAGAATCAGCAGCCGATCACAACATGCGGAGAGAAGCGCGCGATCATGGCTAATCAGGATGAGCGCGCCGTCATAGCCGCCATCCTTTGGATCCATAGAAAGGGCTGTTTCTAGGCGTTCTGCGCTTGGAATATCCAAGTGGTTGGTCGGTTCATCCAAGACGATGAGGTTGTTGGCGGCGCTGACGATGCCAGCAATCACCATGCGCCCGCGCTCACCACCGGAGAGATTGCCAACGCATTTCTCTTGCTCAGGGCCAGAGAACAGGAATGCGCCAGCCAGATTGCGCGCCTGCTGTTCACTTGCGCGGAGTCCGCCTTCATTCGAAGCGATCACTCGTTGCAGGTACTCCCACACCGTGAGCATGGGATCAATGTGCTCTTGCGTCTGCCGGAAGTAACCCACCTTGATCTGCGGGCTGACTTTCAGTTCCCCGGCATCCGGCTGCAGATCGCCAAGGAGTGCGCGCACCAGTGTGGTCTTGCCTGCGCCGTTCGGGCCAACAATTCCGATCCGGTCGAGTGGCTTGATTGCAAAGTCCAACTCATGGAAGAGAACCTTGTCACCATAACTCTTTGATAGTCCCGCGCCGCGCATGACATAGTCACCGACGCGCGGTGCCTTCGGAAGTTCCAGGCTCATGACGTCCAGTTCCGCTGGACGGTCAACGAGTTCATCACGCTTGAAGCGCTCGAGCCGCGTTTCGCGACCACGCGCTTGCTTGGCTCGCTGGCCAGCTTTGTACTTCAGGATGTATTGCTCTTCAGCGCGAATCTTGCCGAGTTGCTTCTCGTGGCTGCGCTGGCTATTCAGCATGCGCTCGCGTCGCAGGTTGATGAAATCGCGGTAATTGCCGGGATATTCAATAATCCGACCTTGATCGACTTCAATGATGCGGTGCACCACTGCGTCCAAGAGTCGTCGGTCATGGCTGACCACCAAGACCGCGCCGGGATACTCATTGGCTAGGAAATTCTCAAGCCAGCGGCGTCCTTCGATATCCAGATGGTTGGTTGGTTCATCGAGCAGCAAGATGTCAGGTTGCTCAAGAAGCAAACGTGCAAGTCCAACACGCGCGCGCTGGCCGCCGGACATCTTGGAAACCAGCACCGAGAATTGCTCATCAGTGAAGCCCAGTCCGTGCAGTGTTTCGTCAATCTTGTGATCAATGGCGTAGCCACCAGCGCGTTCGATCTCTTCTTCGATCTTCACCTGGCGCTTCATCAGCAGGTCGATGTCCGCATCGGGCTTAGCCATCAACTCGTAAATCTCTTCCATCTGGCGATGCAGGCTGTCAAGGTGCTCGAACGCACGCGCGGCAGCATGGCGAAGCGTGTCCGTTGGCTCAAGCTTTGGGTCCTGCGCTAGGTAACCGACGCGCGTACCGCGGGCAAGCGCCAAGGTTCCGAAGTCCACTTGCCACAG
>DBCE01000034.1:0-231 GCA_002292895.1 Phycisphaerales bacterium UBA966 | reverse complement strand
CCAACCTTCTCGCCGGGTTCGATCGACACAGTGGCACCGTCGAGCACGATGTGGGTGCCGAAGCCGTAACGGACGTTGGTGAGCGTGGCAATAGGCATAGGGGAATCAAGCAGGGTACGCGAAGCAACTCAAACGCCCGATCGGTTTGCCGATGGGACCACATATTGAGGTAATTGGGGTGATTTCCGGCGTTGTGGCATTACGTCCTTGTACTGGCCCGCATTCGCCTTA
>DBCE01000187.1:6720-14563 GCA_002292895.1 Phycisphaerales bacterium UBA966 | reverse complement strand
CGTGTGGCCAGCGCCAGTCGTGCCAACGCTTCTCTTGGGTCACGCGCTTGATCGCGAGAACCCTGCGCAAGTGGCCGACATGTGTGCGCTGCTTGAGCGCGTGGCGCAGCGCGTGCCGAACGCCGCTGTGGATGCATACTGCGAAGAAGGCGCATGGAATGTAGCGATGTGCCGCACACTGTTTGCCAAGGCGCGGCAATTGGGTATGCCGGTGCGTATCCATGCCGATCAATTCAATGCGATCGGCGCGCTGGAGTTGGCACTGGAGTTTGGTGCGCGCAGCGTTGATCATTTGGAAGCGAGCACTGCCAGTGGAATGGCGGCGCTTGCTGCAAGTGCTTCGATTGGAGTGGCGCTACCAGTGTGCGGCTTTGCGCTCGACGGTCGATTTGCGGATGGGCGGAAGTTGATCGATCAGGGCGGCGCACTCGCCGTGGCGAGCAATTGGAATCCGGGAAGTGCACCAAGCCCAAGCGTGCAGTTTGCCGCTGCATTGGCTGCGAAACATATGCGTCTGACCGCTGCGGAAGCAATCTGTGCGGTCACCTACAACGCGGCCTGCGTGCTGGGACTTGAAGGAAGTACCGGAAGTATCGGCGTCGGTTTACGCGCTGATCTGCAGTTACTCGCGCACCGCGACGAGCGCGCCTACGCCCATGAAGTAGCTGGACCCGGGCCAGATCTCACGATTCTTGGCGGCGAACTCAGCGTTCGCGTTGCATAAATATCTCACCTTCGGCGCGGTTGCGCTGCCAACCCCACTGACAATTTCCCGTACCCTCTGAGACCCGTGCTCGTCACCGACCCCAAGGACATCCTTCATGCGGAAGCCGCCGCCGAGCGCGTTGTAGAAGTACACCGCCGGCTAGTGAAATTTCTGCGCGTGGGGCTCACACTTCCAGAAATCGATTCGTTTGTAGGCGCCACACTCAAGGACCTTGGCTGCTCGAGTTGCTTCCTTGACTACGCCGTGCGCGGTCACCCGCCCTACCCAAGTCAGGCATGCCTGAGCCCGAATGCGTGCGTGGTCCATGGAACGCACACCATGACCCGCGACCCGGTGCGCACGGGAGACATCCTTTCTATTGATATCGGCGTGCGCAACAAGGGCTGGATCGGCGACGCCGCGTGGACCTACTCATTCGGCGAGCCGGACAAGCTCACGCGCGCCTTGATGGAGAGCGGCAAGGAAAGCCTGCGCCGTGGCATTGCCGCGATGCAGCCACAGCGTCCACTGATTGACTGGGCGAAGGCGGTTCAGAAACACGTTGAGAAGGAATGTGGATTCCACTTGGTGCGCGGTCTCGGCGGGCACGGCATTGGCCGCGAACTGCACGGGCCTCCGTTCATCTCGAACGTGGTTCCCACCTACCCCGGCGAATGGGGCGAGGCGTGGAAGCCGTGGGTTCCGGGCATGCTGGTGGCCGTAGAACCGATGATTGCGATCGGCACCACCGAAACACGCACCAAGGGTCGCGAGTGGCCCATTTGGACCGGTGATGGATCGCTGGCGGTCCATTATGAGGCGGACGTCCTCATCACTGCGAAGGGCCCGCGCAACCTGACTGAAGGGTTGTTTGAGATGCCCGACGTCATTACTGCGTAAAGAACGACTGTCACAAAGGTTGTAACCCGCGTGCCGCGTAGCGGGCGGTGTCACAGTGCGCAATGGGCGCGTCACCGTGCGCGGCGGGCATAAACCATCGCGGAGACTTATCCTGTGACGATGCTCATTGCACTCCTCGCCACCGTCGCGCTTGCCGCTCCACCCGCCACCCGGACTTCACCCACCACCGATGATTACGGCGGGACCAAGGTCACTGACGACTACCGCTGGCTTGAGACGTTGGAGAAGGACTCGCCAGAAGTCAAGACGTGGACGGACGCGCAGATGCAGAATCTGCGCTCCACACTGGACCCGCTGCGCTGCCGCGATATGTTGACCACGGAACTCACGCCACTGATGCAGATCACCTCGTGGAGCGTTCCGATCATTCGCGGGCCCGGCTACTTCTACGCGCAGCGCGATGGCCGAATGAACCAGCCCGCGATCTATGTCCGTAACGGCGGCGCCAACTTGGGCGGCGCGAAGGTGATCGACATGAATGTGATCGATCCATCGGGTCTCACTTCCATCGATTGGTGGATGCCTTCCTGGCAAGGCTCCAAGTTTGCATACGGCTCCAGCAAGGCCGGCGATGAAATGAGCGTCCTCAAGGTGATGCGCACCGATACGAAGGAGCACTTTCCTGACGAGATTCCCGGCAAGGTGTCATTCGGTGGCTGGAACAACTGGGGCGATGCGTTCATCTACAGCAAACTGACTGATCCAAAGGATCCCTATAGCCGCGTGGTTTCCTATCACAAGCTCGGCGAGCCGGTGGATAAGGATCCGGTGCTCATGAAGCAGACCAATCCGTCTGAGGTGCCGTTTGGACAACTGATGAGCGAAGACCGTTGGATGGTGCTGGGCATGAGCCGCGGTTGGACGGAGAACGATCTGTGGGTTGGCAAGTTTGACGAACTGAAGAAGGGCAAGGACACCAAGATTGCCATCGCAGTTGGTCGCGGTGCACAGTTCAGCCCGGTGGAGATTGTTGACGACACGCTGTACATGACCACCACGCTTGGCTCACCCAACGTGCGCTTGGTAGCGGTTGACATTAAAAATCCCGCAGAATCCAACTGGAAGACCATCATTGCTGAGCAGAAGGATGCCGTGATGAGTCAGGTTGACTTTGGCAAGGATGAGATTGTGGTGGTGTGGCAGAAGGATGCGCACGACACCGTGAGCACCTACAAGTACGACGGTAAGCCAGTTGCCGAGATTCCAGTTCCTGGCGTCGGCAGCGTGACCGTGGCCTGCGACCGTAAGCACACCGAGATGTTCTTCTCGTTTGCCAGTTACAACAGCCCACGCACCATTTACCGTTGCGACATCTTCTGGAAGCCGTACAAGCCTGCCATTTGGGCAACGCCAGAACTTGACGTGAAGATGAACGATGTTGAAGTGACGCAAATCCGCGCCAAGAGCAAAGATGGCACGGAAATTCCTGCGTTCGTAGTGATGAAGAAGGGAACCAAGATGGATGGCAACAACCCCGCCGTGCTGTATGGCTACGGTGGATTTGATGTCTCATTGACGCCCGAATTCATTCCCACCATTGTTCCATTCGTGCAGCGCGGTGGCATTTACGTGGTGGCCAATCTGCGCGGCGGCGGCGAGTTTGGTGACGCGTGGCACAAGGCCGGCATGCTGCAGAACAAGCAGAATGTGTTTGATGACCTGTATGCAGTGGCCGAGAAACTGACCACGGATAAGTACACCTCGGCTGCGCACTTGGCAGTCATGGGTGGTTCGAACGGTGGACTGCTCACCGCCACCGCCGTGACACAGCGACCAGAACTTTGGACCGCAGCGATCAGTGCAGTTCCACTCTGCGACATGCTGCGCTACCAGGACTTCCTGCTTGCCAAGTACTGGGTTCCGGAATACGGCGCAAGCAGTGATGCCAATGCGTTCAAGTGGCTGAATGCGTATTCGCCGTACCAGAATGCCAAGAAGGGCACCAAGTACCCCGCGGTGCTCTTCACGGCTGGTGAGAATGACAGCCGCGTTCACCCGCTGCATGCGCGCAAGATGGCCGCACTGCTGCAAGCGAATACCGGTAGTGATTCCGCTGCGGAACCGATCCTGCTGTACATCGATCGTGATGCTGGACACGGCGCAGGCAAGCCGCTTGAGGCTCGCGTGCGTGAAGCCGTTGATCAATGGTCGTTCCTGATGTGGCAGACCGGCGCGTGCAACTGACGCCTGCCGAAACTGTTCGAATCGGTGCGCTCGCCTCGGGGGGCGGGCGCACCGTTATCAATATTGCGCATGCGTGCGCGCGCGGCGAGATTCCAGCGATGGTTGCCGTGTGTGTGGTGACGCGCGCGGATGCCGGTGCTGCGGATCGGTGCCGAGCTCATGGCATTCCGGTAGCAGTCGTGTCGCCGGAACCGGCGGAGACGTTTGACGATCGAGTGGACGCCGCACTGCTGGCGCACGATGTGAACTTTGTATGCCTTGCTGGGTACCTGCGCCGATTCCGCGTGGACGCGTGGCACGGTCGCGCGTTGAACATTCACCCTGCACTCCTGCCGGACTTTGGCGGCCAGGGGATGTACGGCGATCGAGTGCATCGCGCGGTACTTGAGGCGGGGAGCACGGTGTCCGGCTGCACGGTGCATTGGGTGGACGGCGCGTACGACACCGGCAAGCATGTGGTGCAGCGGCGTTGCGCGGTGCATCCCGGGGACAGCACGGAAGCCTTGGCAGCGCGGGTCTTTGCGGAGGAGTGCGTGGCATATCCCGAGGCCCTGCGGCAGGTTCTCGGCGGTAGGTAGGTAATGCCGGCGCTCCGCGGGCTTGCAGCCAGAAATACTGCGGAACTTGCCAATCAACACTGGGCTTCCACCCGGTCTGCCCTTACCCTTTTCATAGGAATGAGCCGCTTCATTGCCGCCATTGCGATCGTGGTGCTCGCCGGTCGAGCGTCTGCACAGAGCTCTTCGCCGGTAGCGCCAGGCATCTCGGATCGACCGCCCTCCACCGCACCCGCGGGACCAGGACGGAAGGGATTAGCAGGGGCCCCGTCTGGCGGATCTTCGCCTGCCCTGCCGCCAGTAGTCACCGCTCCAAAGCCGCGCAACGACCCGCGCGCGCGTCGCCAGCAAGACGAGTGGCGGCGCGATCATCCGGGCGACAACTATCACTACTCCATCGACGAAGTGCATCGCATGGTGTTTGCCAGTTGTCTTGATGATGCCAGCCAAGCAGATATGCAGAAGATGCTTGCTGCGCAGATTGACCAACAGGCGGCCACGCTCTTTGAGGCGCCGCCGGACACGGAGATATTTGTTGCGGTTGCCACGCCGGCAGATATCAAGAAGATATTCGCTGACAGTCCCACCAGTGCTGGCATGTACGAACACCCGCGGCGGCGCATTGTCACGGGCGATATCGGAACGGTTCTCCGCCATGAATACACGCACGCCATGCACTTTGGGCACATGGAACGGCTCGGTCAACCACATGTGATGTGGGTGCAAGAAGGCCTTGCTTCGCTGTATGAGGTGTACGAACTTGCACCTGACACTTCCATCCGATTTGTACCTACGGAGCGGCATAATCAGGCTCGAAAGATTGCGGCAAACAAGCGCGCTATCTCACTGGCACAGGTGGTCACCATGAATCCGGATGAATTCATGGCTAAGAGTCAGTCGCTCTATCCAGTGGTGCGTTCGGTCTTTGAATACATGGCCGATCAAGGAAAGCTGCGCGCGTGGTACAAGCGGTACGTGGACACCTTTGCGCAGGATCGCACCGGGCGCCGCGCGATTGAGGACATCTTTGGCGAAACCATCGATGAGTTTGAAACAGGTTGGCGCGCGTGGGTCTTGGCGCGCCCCGCTGTTGATGTTGCGGTGGGGCGCGGCGATCGCAACGTGGGCGTAGATATCAAAGCGGCCACGGACGGTGTGGAAGTGACGCGGGTGGCGCGCGGATCGGCGGCACAACGCGCGGGAATTGTTGCTGGCGATGTCATCGTTGCAATTGACGGCACCCCCGTTCGTTCACCCCGCGAATGGACCGAAGCGACCGCAGCAATCCGCGTGCCGGAATTGGCGATCACCATTCGCCGCGAGGGGAAACGCAGTGAAATCACTTTGATATTTGATGCCCAAGCCAATGCGATGCCGCGCGGCGCGGGCGAACATGCAATCGTCACTCCTGCCGAATTTCAATGGGCCGAAATTCGGGGTGGATTCCTTTACAAGGTCCAGTTTGCATCAGAAAGTTGATACGCCATGCATATCACCATCAGCGCAAAGCACATGGAACTGACGCAACCCATCCGGGATTACATCGAGCGAAAGATGTCGCGGCTACCGCACTTCTTCAATCGGCTACAAGAAATCCGTGTCATCATTGAACGTGTGCCTCACGGGTACCACGTGGAAGTGGTGAGTGACGTTGAGCACCACAAAGACTTTGTGACCAACAGTGAGCATCGTGACTTGTATGCCTGCGTCGACGTAGTTTCCGACCGGGCGGTACGGCAACTGCATGAATGGAAAGACCGCATTCGTGGCGCTAAGAAGCACATTGGGACACGCCGACGGCTTGACTAACGCGTCATCGCGCGCAACCACTGAATTCTGTACTCTGTGCGGTCGCCGGACACTCCGGCGACCGCCTTTGGCTTGAGTCTGCACTCTGGCCGATAGCGCAGTCAGTGCACTCGCAGTTGTAAGGAAACCACCCACCATGAAGCTCCGCGACATCGTCGTCGAGAAAGCCATCATCGCACCGCTCAAGTCGACCAAGCGCGACGATGCGATCCGCGAATTGGTAGAGGTGCTGGCTACCCAAGGCGCCGTGAAGCCGGCACTGATTGACGAACTTTCCAAGGCGGTCATCAAGCGCGAGAAGCGCGGCTCCACCGGATTTGGTCATGGTGTTGCCGCGCCCCACGTGAAGACCACTGAAGTGCAGCGCGTCTTTGTGGCTGTGGGCATCGCCCCGGGCGGGCTTGAATTTCAGGCGCTCGACAAGCAGTTGGTGCATGTGGTGTTCCTGCTCTTGTCACCAGAAGATCGCCCCGAAGAACACATCGACGCCATGGAGTGCATCTTCGGCGTCCTCACCCAAGACAAGTTCCGACGCTTCCTGCGCCAGGCGAAGACCCCGGCGGAAGTGTGGGGTCTCCTTGAGGAGGCCGACTCCGCTTCGCAGTCGCGTTGAATGTTGAACTCTGCACTGACCACTATTCAGAACTCCCTCGGGCTGCATGCGCGGCCGGCGATGGCGTTTGTTGATGCGGCAAACGGATTTGAATGTGAAGTTCGCGTGCGCCGCACGGATGGTGATGAAACAGTGGACGGCAAGAGCATCATGCAGATGCTGCTCTTGGCTGCAACGCAAGGTACGGAACTGGAGATCACCTGCGATGGTTCCGACGCCAGCAAGGCGCTGTCCGCCCTGCTGCGACTAGTGGAGGCGAAGTTTGACGAAGAATGACGCCAACACACAGCAAAGCGCGCGTGCACATAATGCCGATGCGCTGTCGCGCGCTGAACGTGTAACTATTGTTGGCGAGGGCCAAATGGGCATGGTGCTCGCGGCAATGCTCGCGGAGCGCGGCGTGCCGGTGTGCGTTTGGGGCCCGTTTCCTGCAGTGATTGAAGAACTTTCGCGTACGCGACGTTCGCCCCGTATGCCCGGGTTGGTGATTGACCCAGCCGTGCGATTTGAGCATGACGGCGCGCGGGCGCTCGACGGCGCAACGATGGTGGTGAGCGCCATTCCAACGCAGTTTGTTCGGGCGGCATGGCAACCGATCGCTGCGCATCTGGCCAGTGATGTTCCGGTGGTGAGTGTGACCAAGGGGATCGAAGATGAGACCCTGCTGCGACCAAGTCAGGTGATTGCTGATGCTGCGCGGATGGCTCACGGCGAACGCCCAGTAGCGGTGCTCAGTGGGCCAACCATCGCGGCGGAACTTGCGATGCGGTTGCCAGCAACCATGGTGAGTGCGAGCACTGATGCAGCGCTTGCCGAACGCGTGCAGCGGACATTCTCACTCCCGTGGCTTCGCATCTATACGAACTCCGATGTGGTGGGCGTTGAGATTGCTGGTGCTGCAAAGAACGTGGTGGCGATTGCCGCCGGCATGGTGGATGGGTTGGGGCTCGGATCGAATGCCAAGAGCGCGTTGCTGGCACGTGGGCTGGCGGAAATCGTTCGACTTGGCTCGGCACTCGGCGCGCGGCCGGAAACGTTCTTTGGAATCGCCGG
>DBCE01000187.1:0-6581 GCA_002292895.1 Phycisphaerales bacterium UBA966 | reverse complement strand
TCGCACGCATTGCTTGCACTTGCCGAGCGACACGGGGTGGATATGCCCATCGTGCGCGCGGTGGAGTCGATTCTCTTTCACGGCACCACCCCGGCTCACGCCATCCGCGACCTGATGGGGCGCGAAGCAGGCGCCGAGCGGGTGGGATAAGCGCGATTTCAGCCTGAAATATGTGGCGTGATGGGCTGGTTGCAGCATTGACCCAACCGGGCGGTGGCGGCGTACTATTCCCTTCATGAGCACTGCACCTGCGCCTCTTGCTGGCTTGAATTCCGCTGACCAGCAGCCCCGACGCCCCTCCGCTGCCGAGGCGCTTGCCTCTGGTGGCAGCCAACTTGAACGACGATTGGTTGTGGCACTCTCGGGTGGCATGTTGCTGTTGGTGTCATGGCTTGGGCGTTCGCTCTTTGACTTTGCTGAGAATGTCACACAGATCCCAGCGGCTATTGGCGCCATCATTGTTGCCACCCCGCTCTTCACTGGCGCGGTGCGCGAACTGCGCGAAGGCCGCCCCAGTGGCAACGCGTTGGCAAGTTTGGCCGTGCTTGCCGCCATGGCAAACAACTTCTTCCTGCAAGCCGGATTCCTTGCGTTCTTCTTGTGGCTTGCAGAACTGATTCTGAGCCGCACTGCGTGGGGCGCACAACGGGCGATCCGCGAGCTGGTGGAACTCACACCTGGTGAGGCGCGCGCGGTGGGTGCTGATGGCACGGAGCGACAGATGCCGCTTGCGCAGGTGCGCGTTGGCATGACGGTGCGCGTGCGCCCCGGCGAGAATCTGCCGGCTGACGGCGTGGTGACGGTTGGCAGTACTTCGATCAATCAGGCTTCGTTGACTGGTGAAAGTGTGCCGGTGGAAGCGCTGCCTGGAACGCAGGTGTATGCAGGTACCACGAACATCACCGGTCAGATTGATATCAATGTGACTGCTGTTGCTGGCGAGACCACCATCGGTAAGGTTGAGAATCTGATTCGCGAGGCGGAGAAGTCCAAGACTGCGCGGCAGGAACTTATTGAGAAGCTTTCCAACTATTACGTTCCGGTGGTGCTGATGGTGGCCGGGCTAGTGTGGTTCTTCACTTCAAAGAGTGCTGATCAGGCAACGCGCGATGCCGCTGCGGTGCGTGCGATTACTGTGCTGGTGGTGACTACGCCGGGCGCGCTTCTGATTGCATATCCAACGGCCATGGTTGCGGCGTTTGCTGCTGCGGCGCGCTTAGGAATCATGGTGAAGCAGACGAGCACGCTTGAGGCTGCTGGGTCTGTTGACACCGTGGTGATGGACAAGACGGGCACGCTGACCACGGGCAAGTTTGCAGTGAGTCGCTTGGTACCTGCTGAAGGTGCGGACGGCGCTGCGTTGTTGCAAGCGGCTGCGGATGCTGAGCAGAGTTCCAATCACCCGCTCGCGCGCAGCATCATGGACACCGCGGTGCGCGCACGCATTGCACCGATTGCCGTCAGTGACTACAAGGAAATTCCTGGTCGCGGCGTGCAGGCATCAACGCCAGCAGGCATGGTGTTTGCTGGGCGCGGTATGTGGATTGCCGAATTGAACGCCGGCGCTGCGGCGCAGGTGAAATCAGTTGAAGAGAAGCTTGAAGGCATGAGCGGTGTGCACGTGATGCTCGGCGATCGCTATTTGGGTGCGGTTGGTCTTGAGGACAAGTTGCGTCGTAACGCGGCGGAGACGGTGGCTGAACTGCGCCGTCTTGGAGTGCGCCGCGTGGTGATGTTCACGGGCGACCGCCTGAGTGTTGCAAAGCGCGTGGGCGAAGCCGTGGGCGTCGATGCAATTGAAGCTGAGTGCTTGCCTGAGGAGAAGCATGAGGAATTGAAGTACCTGATTCGCAAGGGAAATCGCACGCTGGTAGTGGGCGACGGAATCAATGACGGCCCGATGTTGGCAAGCGCGGATGTTGGCGTTGCCATGGGTCTTTCCGGTAGTGATATTGCAACCAACAGCGCCGGCGTTGCGCTGATGAATGATGATCTGCGCAGCATTCCGTTCTTGTTGGAACTGGCGCGCAAGGCCAAGGGCATTGTGGCGATGAACATTGGCGCAAGTCTGCTGCTGGCGCTGGTTGGCTTGGCGCTTGCGGCAACTGGTCGCATTGATATTTGGGTGACCCCGTTCTATCAGGCGACGGCGTATGTGTTTGTAATTGCCAACAGCTTGCGCTTGGTGCGTTTCGGCGAGGATTTCGCTGCGGCGGAGGAAATGCGCCGGACGCAGGACGCGATGACGGTGGTCAAGCCGGTGCGGGCGGCGCAGAAGCAGTAATCCCATTACGATGGCACGATGCACTACTGCCTGCGCTGTCACTACGCGCTTGGTCCCCTGCCGGGGGTGCCAGCAGATCAGCTCGGTGAGTTCACGGCGGATGTGCGCTGCCCGGAGTGCGCGTTCGAGATTCCTAAGGGCGCACGGATCTTGGTGGGCAGTTCCACCGAAGCTGGCGCGCAGCCGCTGACGAATCGGCGGCGGATGCGGCAGATTCTGCTTGCGCTCGCGCCATCCGGGTACTGCCTGGTGATCGGATTTCAAGGTGTGGCTGCACTCGTTCAGCAAGGCGTCGCAGGATTCACCGTGTGGAACGCGATACGTGCACTGTCTTTGGTGGGATTTGGCTTCATCATCTGGGGGGCGTGGCGGAAGTGGACGCCGGTCGAAGGCAGTGACGGGAGAGCACCGGCGTCTTGGGATACGCGCTGGCTTTGCGTACCGGGAGCGCTCGAGGTGTTTAGCGGCGAGACGACGGACGCCAGCGTGCGATCGATGGGCGGCGGTGCGAAAGTCGGCGCGTCAACCGACGGTGCTAAATCCAAGGTGTCGTGGCTGCAATCGCGCCTGTCGGGGCATGTGCGGCACGAGGCCGCCGATATTCGCAACATCCGCGTGTACAGCCCGCAAGACCGTGGGAACCGCTGGCGTAGCGACGATCGTGCGGTGGCACAGTTGATGGCGAGTGTTTGGCTCCGTGACGCCACCGGGCGGCGGGCGGACATGCACACGGTGATGATCTATCTCGATACCAAGGGTGAGCCCGGCCAACCCGGCCGTGACCGGACAAGGGCGGTGCTCGACGCCGCCGACGCGATCGCGCGATCGATCCGGCGGACGATCGGTATGGCTGAAACGGAAAGTGATGATGGGGCCGCAGTGGCAGATGCGACCGATGGCCACGCTGGCGTGTCGCCGCTGGCGGTTGAGGGATCGCTCTATGCACAACAGGCGTGGCCGGCGCCGCGGGTGGAGATCGTCATGCTGTTCTGCATCCCGCTGATGTTGTCGTTCGCCGGGGGGGTGATATCGACGATCACAGCGGTTGGACGTTGGCAGAGCGGCGCGAACGCGGGTGTGCCTTGGCTGATCTGGTTTGGCGGCATGAGCTGGGTGGTGTTCGCCATCATGCTCGCGCTCACCATATGGCTGATCCGCCGCGCAGCCCGTCGCGAGTTGGCGCTGTGCCGGTGGGACGTCGGTCCGCATGGAATCCGCGTGACAGAGCAGCACTTCACGATCAAAGCCAAGCCAACGGCAGAGTTCACGCGCGACATTCCGGCTGGGCACATTGCCGCGATTGGTCCGAGCCCGAAGAACGGTCGCATGCGATTGATTGCATCCGACCAAGTCCGAAGGGAATTGGCAAGCATCACGCTGAACGCGATTCCAGAGGGCGGCGCGGAGGCGTTAGCGCAGCGGATCCGCGAGCGCGTTTGGGGTGGAGGTGGGGGCGAGCGTGGCGATGCGCGCGGCGATCAGCACGGCGCGTAAGTCCGTTCACGTTGCCACGGAAGACGCCAGCGCCGACTTGATGTTGGCAACCACCTTCTCTTGATCCACTTCCGCGGGGAGCGGCACCGACAAGTGCCGCTCGCCAGCAAGACCAAGCTGCGCTGCTGTACCGCGCATACTCAACTTGTCAGTCTGCAATGGTATGGAGTTGTCAGAGACGAAGTGCTGGCCAAACGTGACCGTTGAAATGCCGCGCGCGGGAATCACTGTCTCGCGGGCATCATGCTTGCCGCGCGTCACGATCCGCAACTGGCCGGGCTCCGCGATCCACGTTTCCGTGCCCTGCTGAAAGCGAACGCGCGGCCGCGCGATGACACCGGTGTTCCAACGAATGGCGGCAACCATCAGAAACGGAAATCCAACGAACGCGGCCACCTGCAAGATGCCGCCCCATACAGCAGAAATATCCCGGACAATCAGAACGATCGACACTGCAAGGAATACCGTGAAGAACGCGCCGCCGATGATGATCCACTTGCCCAATCCGCCCCGCTTGATCTGCGCCTGTGATGCATTCTGCCAACCGTTGACAACCACGGCGCCCGCCGGCATGCTCAATCCGCATTCGGGACAGGTGACGGCCACGGGGAGTGGCTCCCACCACGGGCCTGGCTGATCCACCGGCAATCCATAACTACAGCGCGGGCAGATGGGGCGATCGCCGGGTGTGCTGGCGGTGACCGCTTCAGGGACCGCCAGGTGATTCGGATCGCCATGCACGGTCGGCGCCGGTACCGATGTCATGCCGTTAGTGATGTCAACGTGAACGGGCGTATCGGCGGCGGGCTGGCGCAGGGTGCGCTCGATGTCGCGGGCGATCACGTCGGCGGGCACGCCGGGTGGCAAGACCAGCCAGATGGTGCCCGCCAGTCGACCGTCAGTGATGTTCGATTGCCGCTTCACATCGCCAGCGGACCACAGGATGATGGGCGTGACGAAG
Organism: Phycisphaerales bacterium UBA966; assembly: GCA_002292895.1. GTDB lineage: Bacteria > Planctomycetota > Phycisphaerae > Phycisphaerales > SM1A02 > UBA966. The sequence continues at coordinate 1,842 of DBCE01000187.1, read as the reverse complement.
TCGATCGCTCCGGTCTCCGCCGCGCCCTTCTTTCGAAAGAGTGGAATGTGCCTTCGACCGCGCACGTCGCGCACGTCGCCGCCGGCCAGGCTGCGCGCCTTGGCATCGAGCGTTGGTTCGCCGGACCAGAGATGCACGCCGCCGGGAACCACCATCGCGCGCCGCATGCGTGCGCCCGCGCGTTCGCCGTCGGTTCCGGTTCCGGTGCGACGCCAGGTGCGCCAGATAAGCCATGCGGTAAAGCTGATACCCAGGACGAATGGCACGCCGCCAATGGTCCATGATTGCAGTGCGCTCATCGGTATCCCGCCCCTGAGCGTGGTGCCGCGGAGGAAATCCACTAATACCACCCCGATCAAGATGCACGCCCACGGACCACCGATCAGCAGTGCGGCGGCGCCAACAATGGACATCAGCGAGCGCGAGCCGGACGCATCCACAACATCGGGGGTGGCGCCACCAACAAGGCAATGGGCGCCAACAGGAATCTGCAGCGCGCATTCCGGGCAGCGCTCATCGGCAGTGAATTGGCCGTATGCATGCGCCGTGGCGGGCGCGCCCGGCAAGCCGGTCAGGGCATATGCACATCGCGGGCAACGGGTGGTGGCAGGCATGCGGAAATTGGTGACGAGGTGCCAGTAGTGCCTGGCACCGAGCAACTCAGGCGATCGTGACCTTTGTGTCCAAGTAGACGTCCTGAATGGCGTTCAGAATCTTGACGCCCTCAGGCATCGGGCGCTGGAATGCCTTGCGACCGGAGATCAAGCCCTGGCCACCGGCGCGCTTGTTGATGACGGCGGTCTTCACGGCGTCGGCAAGATCGTTCTCGCCGCTTGCGCCGCCGGAGTTAATCAGGCCAACGCGACCGGCGTAGCAATTCAGCACCTGGTAGCGGCACAGATCGATCGGATGATCGGATGAAAGTTCGCTGTATATGCGCTTGTCAAACTTGCCATAGCTGGAACCGCCGGTGCCCATGGCGGTGTATCCGCCGTTGAGTTCCGGGAGCTTCTGCTTAATGACGTCCGCCTTGATGGTGACGCCCAGGTGATTGGCCTGACCGGTGAGGTCTGCACTCAGGTGGTAATCCTTGCCGCCCGTCTTGAAGGCGTCGTTGCGCAGGTAGCACCACAGGAAGCAGCACATGCCTAATTCGTGGGCTTCTTCGAACATTTCGGAGACGTACATGATCTCGTTGGTTGCGTCTTCGCTACCGAAGTAGATGGTGGCACCCACTGCGCATGCGCCAAGGTTCCACGCCTCGCGGACGCTGCCGAATGGAATCTCGCGCGCGGCATTTGGGTAAGTGAGCAGTTCGTTGTGATTCAACTTCACCATGAACGGAATGCGATGCGCATACTTACGGCTCACGCTTGCAAGCACGCCAAAGGTGCTAGCCACTGCATTGCAGCCGCCCTCCACTGCCAACTTCACGATGTTCTCGCCATCAAAGTAAGCGGGGTTCTTGGCAAAGCTCGCACCAGCGGAATGCTCAATCCCTTGGTCGACCGGCAGAATGCTCATGTACCCGGTTCCACCCAAGCGTCCGTGGCCATAGATCCGCTGCAGACTGCCCATGACCTGCGGGCTACGGTCCGAGGGCGCGAAGCACCGGTCCACAAAGTCAGGCCCAGGAAGGTGCAGCGAGGACTTGGCAACCTTCGCAGTATGCGAAAGAAGACCATCAGCCTCAGCGCCCAGCGTCTTTACCACGTCAATAGTGAGGTTTGCCATAGAACGCGGAATGGTACGCCGAAATCCACACCGAAAATGGTCCCGTTCCTCCCGGACCATTTTCGTGGTTTGGCAAGCTTAAAGGCGATCTACTCAGGAAGTCCGTAC
>DBCE01000012.1 GCA_002292895.1 Phycisphaerales bacterium UBA966 | reverse complement strand
CGCAGCGGCCGACACGAAGGCGTTGCCAGCCCCGACGGCGCGGTGGAATTGCCATCCACGCGTCCCTACGAGTTTGGAGACAGTCCATCCGCCATGGACATCCCACAGAGCATGGTGAATGCACTGCTCCGTGAATCCGCGGACGGTCCGCGCGCGCCCGGCACTCCGGTACGCATGCGCTCCGACGACATGGTGGTCCACAAGACCCGCCAGCAACCAAAGTGCGCTACGGCAGTCATCATGGATATGTCTGGCTCCATGCGTAACGGCGGGCAGTACGTGCAAGCCAAGCGCATGGCCATGGCGCTCGATGGTCTCATTCGTAGCGACTACCCCGGCGACTACTTGCAGTTTGTTGAGATGTACACGGTTGCCAAACTGCGATCGTCGGGCGAAATCCCCAGCATCATGCCCAAGCCGGTCACCATTCGAGAGTCGGTGGTGCGTCTTCGCGCGGACATGTCGGACCCCGATATCACTGAGATGGACCTGCCCCTGCACTTCACCAACATCCAGCGCGCGCTGCAACTTTCGCGGCAGTGGCTCGGCGGCAGACCAACGCCCAATCGCCAAGTGATGCTGATCACTGACGGACTACCGACCGCGCACTTTGAAGGCAGTGATCTGTACATGATGTATCCGCCGGATCCACGAACAGAACGCGAGACCATCCGCGAAGCCATGCGCTGCAAAGAGGCAGGCATCACCATCAACGTGTTCCTGCTGCCAAGTTGGAGTCAGACCGAAGATGATGTGCAGTTTGCGCATCGCATGGCAGAATCCACCGGCGGACGTGTGTTCTTTGTTGCCGGACGGGAACTCGACCGCTTCGTAGTCTGGGACTATGTGAAGCGTCGCCGCTCAATCTTGGGCTGATTCCGGGGATTCGATCGATTCCGCCGTGAATTGGGGGCTTGATCGCCCCCTCAGGTCAACATACAGTTATCAACTTGGGCTCAGGAGGCCCTCCGACCACTATGAACCCGTTCATCAATACTTCTCACGGTACGCACATGAGCTCCAACACCTCAACGTTCGACAACCCAACGCGCGCCTCCGACTACTTCGGCTGCATGACCTTCAGCGGCGACACCATGCTGAAGCGCCTGCCAAGTGACGTCTTTGCAAAGTTGCAGCGCACCATGAGTCAAGGCACATCGCTTGACCCAGCAATCGCCAACACGGTTGCCGTTGCCATGAAGGACTGGGCGATCGAACACGGTGCCACGCACTATTGCCACTGGTTCCAACCACTGACCGGCATCACTGCTGAGAAGCACGACGCGTTCCTCAATCCAATGTCCGATGGCAGCGCCATCGAACAGTTCTCCGGCAATCAACTGGTGATCGGCGAACCCGACGCATCCAGTTTCCCGTCGGGCGGAATCCGCGATACCTACGAAGCGCGCGGCTACACCGCTTGGGACGCCACTAGCCCAGCGTTCCTCTTGCGCAATCCGTCTGGCATCACCACCCTGTGCATCCCCACCGCGTTCGTCAGTTGGACAGGCGAAGCGCTCGACAAGAAGACCCCGCTCTTGCGCTCCATTCAAGCGCTTTCCAAGCAGGCGATGCGCATTCTCAAGATCTTTGGCCACGACGCAGGCGTCTCCCACGTGGTGGGCACCCTTGGTTGCGAGCAGGAGTACTTCCTGGTTGAGCGCGAGCAGGCCGAGCAACGCCTCGACCTCATGATGACTGGCCGAACCATGATGGGCGCCAATCCGCCAAAGGGCCATCAGTTGGATGACCATTACTTTGGCGCAGTTCCAGACCGCGTGCTGACCTTCATGGCAGAAGTAGAAGCACGGCTCTTTGAGCTGGGCGTTCCAGCCAAGACGCGTCACAACGAGGTTGCTCCAAGTCAGTACGAATTGGCGCCGATGTTTGAGAATGCCAACATCGCCGTTGACCATCAGATGATCACCATGCAAGTGTTGCGCATGGTGGCCCGCAAGTACGGATTTGAGTGCTTGATCCATGAGAAGCCGTTCGCAGGCATCAATGGAAGTGGCAAGCACAACAACTGGTCCATGTCCACGAGCACCGGAATCAACCTTCTGGATCCTCGCGCGGATACGCACACCAACATGCAATTCTTGGTGTTCCTGACCGCGGTGATCCGCGCCGTGGATCTGCATGCTGACATGTTGCGCGCCTCCATTGCAAGTGCCGCAAATGACCACCGTTTAGGGGCAAATGAGGCACCACCAGCCATCATGAGCATCTTCCTCGGCGACATGCTGACTGACATTCTGGATCAGCTGCAGACTGGCTCGCCCAAGAAGACCAAGACGGGTGGCGAACTTGATCTTGGCGCCACCAGCCTTCCGCACATTCCGCGCCACGCAAGCGATCGCAACCGCACCTCTCCGTTCGCCTTCACGGGCAACAAGTTTGAGTTCCGCGCCGTTGGTTCAACAAGTGCCGTTGCATGGCCGAACACCGTCCTCAACACCATCGTTACCGAGAGCATTGACTACTTGGCAACCGAACTGGAGAAGAAGGCCGGCAAGAATCCGTCCGCTGCGAAACTTGAAGCTGCAGTCAAGACCGTGCTCAAGGACACCATCAAGGCGCACCGCCGCGTGTGCTTCGATGGCGACGGTTACGGCGAGGCATGGCACAAGGAAGCCGAGAAGCGTGGCCTCCCGAACTTGCGCAGCACCGCTGAAGCCTTGAGCGCATTCAGCACCAAGAAGGCCCGCGATGTCTTTGCCAAGTACCACGTCTTGAATGCGCGTGAACTTGAGGCTCGCTATGACGTGCTCGTCGAGAATTACTGCACGGTGATTGGCATTGAAACGCGCACCATCATTCAGATGGTTCGCACACAGATTCTCCCTGCCGGGCTCCGGACCCAGGAAGAATTGGCCACCACTGTGGGCGCCACGCTTGCCGCCGACGTCGACTGCGCCGAAACGCAAGCTGACCTGCGCCATTACGTCGGCCTGGTGAATGACTTGCGGGTTGCTGTTGCTGAACTTGAGAAACTCGCCGCCAAGCACCACAAGGATCACGCCACCGAGATGCGCTTCCTGCGTGACAACACCGTGCCCGCAACGGCCCGTGTTCGCGCCGCATGCGATGCACTCGAACGCTTGACTCCGGACGACAATTGGCCCCTGCCCACCTACGCCGAGATGCTTCTCATGAAGTGATCGGCACGGTTCGGCGATGGTCGCCGATCCCCGTATACTGCTTCGCTTTCCCCAGACCTAGACATAAGACCTAGACACCAGACCTGATCGAGCAACACTATGGCCACTGAGAGCACCGTCGTCGTCGAGAACATTGGACCTGCCCGCAAGCGACTCAAGATCACCATTCCTGCAGCGATGGTGGACGAGCGTCTCACCGAGGCCTATGCCAGTGCTCGCAACGAGGCGAGTATCCCCGGCTTCCGCCGCGGCAGCGCACCGATCGGTCTGATTGAGAAGCGCTTTGGACCGTCGATCTTGGAAGACCTGCGCCGCCGGCTCCTCACCGACGCGTACTCAAAGGCGCTGCAGGATCACAAGCTCCAGCCAGTGTCTGACCCGGAGGTTGACGAATCAGCTGCCGATGTTGCCATCCAGCGCGGCAAGGCCATTGAAGTGTCGATGGACATTGAAGTCATCCCGGAAATCACCCTTCCAAAGCTGGAGGACGTGGAAGTCCGTCGCCCAGTGGCCGAAGTTGACGAGAAGTACCTCGCCGACGAAATCCGCCGACTTGGCTACCGCTTCGGAACTCCCGCTCGCATTGATGGTCCATTCGAGACGCTTGACCGGATGGTCGGCAAGGCCACCGTGCGCGTCAAGGGTGCCAAGCAGGACCCGTACTTCGAAGCAGCCGAGTGCCTGGTCGTTGTGCCCGACGTGGAAGACGAAGGCAAGGGACAAGTGCTCGGTCTCATGTTTGAAGACCTGAGCAAGCACGTCACTGGCAAGAAGGTCGGCGACTCCATCGTCCTGAAGACCACCGGCCCAGAAGTGCATGAGCGCGAAGACCTGCGCGGTGCAGAAATCACCGTGGAATTCACGCCAACGCAAGCAGAGCGCATTACTCCGGCCGAACCAGCCGCAGTGGCTGAATCGCTTGGCCTGGGTGCAGTTGAGAACCTGCGCGAGCAGGTGAAACTCTCCCTTGAATCACGCCGCGATCAAGAGCAGCGCGCCGCTATGCGCGAGCAGGCAGCTGAGTGGCTCCTTGAGAAGGTGACTTTCGATCTTCCAGAAAAGATGTCGGGCGCCCAAGTTGCACGCAACATTGAGATGCAGCGCATCCAGTTGCAGCAACAGGGACTTGAAGAGGCGCAGATTGAGCATCGCCTTGCAGAGATCCGTGGAGCCAGCGAAGAAGACACCCGCAAGCGCTTGCGCGCCTTCTTCATTCTTGCACGCTTGGCGCAGGACCTCGGTATTGATGTCTCCGACGCCGAACTCAACGCATCGATCGTGCAGATGGCTCGCTCACGCGGCACTCGCCCGGATCAGATCCGTACCGAACTCCAGCAGAATGGCCGCCTGAACGAAATGGCATTGGCCATCCGCGAAGCCAAGACGCTTGACCGCGTTCTTGCCAAGGCCAAGGTCACTGATGTGGCTGCCGAGGAGTGGAACAAGATCGTTGCTGAAAAGCAGAAGGCAGCGACTGCTCGCTTGACGCCAAAGAAGAAGGGGTAATCCGCGCGTGAACGCCGGGTCAAACGACGCCCTGTTCTGGATCGGCATCGTGGCACTGTTTGTGCTGATTGTCGGCGGAAGTGGCATTGTGTTCTGGGCTCGACGCGCTGCCAAGGCGCCAGATCCTGGCCCGTCACCCGGTTTCACGCTCGATGACATGCGCGGCATGCTTGAGCGCGGTGAGATGACGCGCAGCGAGTTTGACACCGCGCGTGATGCCATGGTGCAACGAACACGCGAGAATGCCAAGAAGGAACGGGATCAGCGCGGGGGCACCGACTGGGGCTCCGAGGAACCACGGCGAACACCGCGCCGATAGCGCTTATTGTGGTTTTTAACGCCTGATCCCGCCGATAAGAGGTCTTCGTTCTGAGGAATCCGCATAAGAACTTGCGAATGACGGTTCGCAAGCCATGATGGAAGTCTTCACTTCAGAATCCCCCCTTTCAGACCGATAGACTTACTCCCGTCGATCGATGCGAGCGATTCGCAACCGATCCACCGTATTTAAGGAACCACTGACACATGCAGCCTACGCCGAGCCGTGAACCCAACCCCGCCATCCCGCAGCGTGCCAATGGCAACTCGGGTAATTCCAAGCGCGGCGGTGGTCGTGAGTTCGGCGATGGCTTCGGCGGCGGAACCAGCGGCGGTCCGAGCGGACCAGGCGGCGGCGGCGCGTCCGGAGGTGGCGGCGACGGCGGATTCCGTGGTCGCAAGGTCACCACCTGCAGCTTCTGCGGCAAGACCAGTCGCGAAGTTGGGCCAATGGTTGAAGGTCCCAGCGACGTCTACATCTGCACCAACTGCACTGACCTCTGCCAAAACATCTTCAAGCAGGAGCGACGCCGCGTCACCGGCAGCCGCCCACAACTTGGACAGATTCCATCACCGCGGCAGATGAAGGAATTCCTTGATCAATACGTGATCGGCCAAGAGAACGCCAAGCGCGCGCTGTCTGTTGCCGTGCACAATCACTACAAGCGACTCTCGCAACTTGAGAACGAGCAGTCACAAGTGGAGCTTGATAAGTCCAACGTCTTGATGATCGGTTCCACCGGTACCGGCAAGACGCTGTTGGCCAAGACGCTTGCGCGCATTCTCAATGTGCCGTTCGCCATTGGTGACGCCACCACGCTGACCGAGGCTGGCTACGTCGGTGAAGATGTTGAGAACCTGCTCCTCAAGTTGCTGCAGGCTGCTGATTTCGACTTGGAAAGCGCGCAACGCGGCATCATCTACATCGATGAAATCGACAAGATCGGCAAGACCAATCACAACGTCTCCATCACCCGTGATGTGAGTGGCGAAGGCGTTCAGCAGAGCTTGCTGAAGTTGTTGGAAGGCACCACTGCCAACGTTCCTCCGCAAGGCGGGCGCAAGCATCCGGAACAGCAGTACATCCAGATGGATACCACCAATATCCTGTTCATCTGCGGTGGTAGTTTCGACGGCATTGAGGACATCGTTCGCAAGCGCATTGGTCGCAAGCGCATCGGCTTCTCTGCTGAGTCGCAGGGCGTGGAAGACAAGGTCACTGAGCGCACTGCGCTGGTAGCCCAAGTCACCCCCGATGATGTGCTTGAATTCGGAATGATTCCGGAACTGGTTGGCCGTCTGCCGATCGTCTGCCCGCTGCATCCACTCTCACGCGATGCCATGGTGCAGATTCTGACCGAGCCAAAGAACGCTCTGGTTAAGCAATATGCCAAGCTCTTTGATCTAGATTC
>DBCE01000177.1:1546-7573 GCA_002292895.1 Phycisphaerales bacterium UBA966 | reverse complement strand
CATTGGCGAAGTAGCGGCGCGCGGCGTGGTGATCCGCACGCGTGCCGACGAGAACGTGGTGGAGCCACTCAGCGGCAGTACCGAACGCCAGAAGCAGGCCCTTGCCAGTGGGGCGTGCATCGTGTCAACGGACTTTCCCGCGGCAGATCCGACCATGGAATCGGGGTACATGACGTGCATGCCAAGCGGTGGCACGGCACGCATTCATCCGCTGGCGAACGACCCGCGCGCGGGNNCAGTCAATCAAGCCGTAACGGGGAGCGTGCCAACCATGGTCGCTGCGCGCAACGCGTGGCGTGGAACGCCGCTTACGGAGTGGTGGTTCGGCGATGCGTCAGGAACCACGCATAGATGTCATGCCCAGCGCTGAGGTTGTAAGTGGCCGTCCACGAATCGTGCCCGACGCCCGGATAGATGGTCAGCCGCGCATCCGCCGCCACTGGTGAGGTGCAACCCGCAACGCCCGTCACTGGGACGATGGATCCTTGCACCGGAATGGTTCCGTCGGCGTCACCATGAAAGGCCCACATGGGCATGTTTCCAAGCAGGCAACCGCGTTGATTCCATGCGTCGATGCCATTGCCGCAGATGGGCACCACGGCAGCGGGCAGGGCGTTTGCGCCAACGGTTCGGAGGTATTCCCATGTACCGATCGCGCCACAACTGAGCCCCGTCAGGTAGATGCGACTTTGGTCTACGCCGTAGCGGTTGGCTGCCCATCGCAGGAAGGCGTCAACATCGGTTGGGTTGTGGCAGCCGCCGCGTGCGTTCTGCGGAGCAACCACCACAAACGCGTCGCCCGCAGTGGACGCGGCCACTGGCCAGCCGTTCCCCCTGATGAGTTGCGGAACGCCATTCGAGAGCAAGCGGGTGAGCTCCGCCGAGGTTCCGTTGCCATTTTCGCCAATGCCATGGAGGCACACCAAGAGTGGCCAGTCGTTGCGCGTGGCGTATCCAGCCGGTAGGTATTCCCAGAAGCCTTGTGCAGCGCTGGTGGTTCCAAGTGGCCGCATCACTAGTCGATCGGATGACACCGGGGTCACGCAATTGGCATCGCCCCACGCGCCTAAGACGCCAGCGAGATCGCTGCCACCAACGGAGCCATTGTTGTCAATATCGCCAACGCACGGCGTGCTGCCGCATGGTCCCCAGTTACTGAGTACGGTTGCAAGGTCAGCACCGGAAACCAGGCAGTCGCGATCAAGGTCAGCAGGACTGCGCGGATCCGGGCACTCCACGATGGCGTTGACCCTGAATTCCCCAATCAGCACGTCTTCATCAACTGCGCCGTTGCGCGCTGCGAATCCGAATGACCAACCAGCGGAATTGATTGCGGCGGTTTGTGGTTGGCCCTTATCGATATAGATGAGGGTTCCTGTGTTTCCAGGAACAGCAATGGTGACTCGCGTTCCGGTGCTGCGTGACCAAAAGACGGTGGCGGTCGCCATGCGAATGGTGTTGGCAGCCAGCGCAGTGGTTGTCCAAGTGACTGGCGTGTACGTGAACGGAACGAATGCGAAACTAGTGCCACCCGCCCACTTGCCGTTCACGCCGTTGGCGCCTGCTCCGGGATAGCTGGCAAACCCAACACTCAGACCGGATTGATCTTGCACGAATGCTTGCACGCCATTTTCACCACCAGACATGCGTGTGCCGGACGCATTGGAAAGGTTGCCCCAGAGGAATGAGAATCCATCGCCCGGGCCACCGACGCTGTTGCGGAAACTGAATCGAAACGTTGCGGTGAATTCAGTGATGTTGCTGGCGATGGGTGCGGAGACCCACGTGCCAGAAGAATTTGGCGATCCGTCTTGCACCAGGCGCAGTCGCGTGTAACCCGAAAGATTGACCGCTTGCGCCGCCCCATAGAACGAGCCCGATGCCGGCGCAAGGAAGTACTCGTTAATGGCTGCGGTGCAGGTGGCGCCGCCTTGGCCGTGAGCTGAGGCAGTGACCAGCGCGGCGAGCAGTGCACGGAACAGTTGTCGGCAGGGGACCATAAGGAGAACTTACGCGCGTGCGGAGCAGATGCCACAATGGAAATTCAAATAATGCGGTCTGGAGGGCCCTTCAATTTTTGGTCAATAAGTGATTGTCGTCGGCTCGGGTGGAGGCACCGTGTCGTTGTGCGTGGTTCGATGGAGGTTTCTGAGCAGCCAATCACCCGCCGTTCGTGCCCCACTGCGCGAGCATTCGGCCGAGGTCAGCGCCATCCACGATGCCGTCACGGTTCAGGTCGCCAAGGGTGAAGCCAGGGCCAGGTGGCGTTGGTCCCCAGTTGCCGAGCAGGGTGCCAAGGTCGATGCCGTTCACCAAGCCGTCCCCGTTGAGGTCGGCGACCGCTCCGAGGAACACGGTCAAGTGTTGCGTGCCAGCGATGTTGTTTGCATTCGGGGCGATACCAGGGTCGCCGCTTCCTGCGGGCAGGGCGGGGAGCCACTGGTTGGAGATGGTGCCGTCAACACGTTCGATGAACGCAGTGAGCGCCACCGATCCTGCGAAGTCAGCAGCGAGTCCAAGGTCTGCAAATGGAATGCGTAGTTCGATGCCCGCGCTGGCGGTGGCGGCGTTGACAACACTTGCAGCAGTGATGCCGGCGGTGTTGGTATTGTCAAACCCAACTTCAACGTTGTTTGGATTTCCACCAGCACTCAGTACGCCGCGTCCGGAGTTCAGCGCCACGGTGCCAAGAAAGTCTTTCGTAGCCAGTGTGCCTGCACCGGGCAGGTTGACGCGATCGACATAGACGAGCGAACCCACGGTGTTGATGTAATAGAGGGCGTCGGGCGCAAAGCCAGTGTCAAAGGTGGTGCCATCAAGTGGCGCGAGTCCGCCGGGTGGCGAAGGAAGATGCGCTGTCACAAGGCGATTTTGCCCGGTGCCCGCTCCCGGATCGATATCAATGAAGAGATCAAGCGAGGTGCCATCTTGCGGCAGATTGCCGGTGATGGAAACGCGCAGCGCGTCGCCGTCAGCGCGTGCAAAGAGCTGGTTGAGTTCGCCAACGTTGTCTGCAAACGATGAGAGGCACGCTTGCGTTGCACGCAGTGCGGTGGCGCCCGCGTCAGTTGGTAGCGAGCGGCCATCGATGTCCGGGTGCGTCACCACCTGCGGAATGGAAAGCGCGGCGCGCGCGATAAACCACGAACGGGCTGCCAGCGAGACTGGATACGCACCCTTGTTGGACGCGGTGATGATCGGGAGCGTTGTGCCGTTTTCCAGGCTCGTTGGAACGGTGCCGGTTGCGGGCACGGTGAACGCGCTGAGATCAACGGTGCTACTTGCGGAAGTGGAGTTAAGGTTGATGACTACCAGCACGGTCTCTGCCGCATCGCTACGCACAAATGCGTAGATACCAGTGTTGGGGCAGGTAACCGGGAGATACGCACCACGCCGAAGTGCCACTGAGTTTTTACGCACGGCGATGAGTGATCGATACGTTTCTAAGATCGAACCAGCAACACCCTTCTGCTCTTGCACGCTGCGGCCGTCGTTGTTGGTGGCGTAGGTCGGTGGCGGCGTGCCAGCAACGGCAGCGGCATAATTGCTCATGGGAGCGCCGGCGACGGCTTGCCACTTGAAGGGCTCGCGCATGGGGATGTCGTTCGCGTCGGTTGTTCCGCCCGCTTTGGTGCCCTTCATGCCGATTTCGTCACCGAAGTAGATGTTTGGCGTGAATGGCTGGGTGAAGAGAATCGCAGCGGCGAGCAATTGGCGAGCATTGTTGCTGCCGAAATCAGAGGCAAGTCGGTTGGCGTCGTGGTCGCTGGTCTGCGCAACGATGAACTTTCCTGCAGGTACCGCAGCAACGGTGGTTGCCATGGAGCTGTACAGACCCGATGCGTTTCGGTTGGTGACCGCTGAACGCGCGGCAAATTGCCACGGCTTGGTGATCACCGCATCAAAGGCGTTGGTGGTGAGCAGGTCGGTGCCGTAATTGCCCCAATCCGATGGCTCGCAGAAGATGAAGACGTCTGGACGCACCGTGCGCAATGCGGTGCACCACGTTTCCCAGAAGGTGATGTTGGCGCCCCAGCCTTCGCCACCGCTCGCCCATGCGTGGTCGAGCCGGAAGCCGTCAACGCCGTCGGCGGTGTTTCCGTCGCCGTTTGGATCAAGCCACTTCTTGGCCCAGTTGGTGACGGTGTTCACTGCGGCGGCGTTGGTGAGGTTCCAGTGAATGAAACCAACCTGCCCGCCGTTCCAGGTGGTGTAGAGCGAGCCGACATATGACGTGTTGGCGGCGTTGGTGAACGCCAACCACGGATCGTAGATACTTGAAGGATTTCCAAACGCCGATGCGTAGTACGGCGAATTCTGGCTGATGCCGTAGGCAACAAAGTCCAGGATCACCTTGATGCCGCGCGCATGGGCTGCGTCCACAAACGCCAAGAACTGCGCCTCAGTGCCGAAGCGCGAGTTGAGTTGGTCAGCGGGTCCGTGTTGGTACCCGTGGTACGCCGCCGACGGAAAGATCGGTTGCAGATAGACCATCGTCACGCCGAGGTACTGCAGATAGTCGAGACTCTCCGTAGCGGCGAGGCCGCCGAAGTCGCCAAAGCGCGTGGACACCGAGCCCACGGTGTCGAGGTTGGAATCGCGCCAGGCGATCGGCATGATTTGATAAATGATTTCGTCCTGCGGCGCGCGCACGATGGGCGGCGTGTCTGCATGTGCCGATGCCGTCATGAGTAGGGCGGCGAGCACAGCAGTGGTGGCAGGTGGGCGGAAAGTCACAACGCATAGCCTAGGAGGCGGCGACCGAAATACCAACTGATTGTTCTTGGTAAATCGCTAGACTGCAGCCCGTGGAGCAACATTTCAACGCGGCCGTGTGCCGATCCCGAGCTGAGGTCGACGCACGATGTGGCTGATTCGCCTTTCCGTCCGAAATCCGTACGTGGTGGCAGCGTTCGCGTTGGTGCTAGCGATCCTGGGAATTCTGTCGTTGACGCGGATTCCGGTGGACATTCTGCCGGTATTCAAGTCGCCGGCGGTGCAGGTACTCACGTACTACCCGGGCATGCCGGCTTCGTCGATTGAGAAGACCATCACCAATCGTATTGAGCGATGGGTGAATCAGGCGCCGGGCGCACGGCTTGTTGAGTCGCGATCGGTTCCTGGAGTCAGTGTTGTCAAGGTGTATTTCCGCGACGACATTGATCCCAATGAGGCATTGACGCTGACCAACTCGTTGGCATTGGGTGCGCTGCCAAATCTTCCGCCCAACACGCTGCCGCCAGTGGCGCTGCCGTTTGATGCAACCGGCACCATGCCGGTTGGCATTCTCACGGTAACCAACCTTTCCATGGACGATGCGCGCCAGAAGGACATTGCGCGCATCAATGTGCGCAACATGCTCGGCGCTGTTCCGGGTTGCATTGCGCCCGTAGTAGTTGGTGGACGTGATCGCAGTGTGATGATCTACCTTGATCCTGCCAAGATGGAAGCGCGCAATTACGCGCCGATGGATGTTGTTGCAGCGTTGCGGCGCGGAAATTTGATGGTGACTCCGGGTACCGCGTACTTCGGATCAGAGCAGGTTCTGCTTGACAGTAATGCCATGGTGGAGCGTGTGGAAGATTTGAACGATCTTCCCATTACCCTTGGCGCGCAGGCCTCCGTGCTGTTGCGTGACATCGGGCGTGCTGAAGACGCATCGGCCATTCAGACATCGCGCGTTCGCATTGATGACCGCAACGAAGTATTCGTGCCGGTGTACCGCCAGCGTGGTTCAAGCAGCTTGAGTGTGGTGGATGGAGTACGCGCCAATATTCCAGGAATGGAAGAGCGGCTTCCCAAGGGCACCAAGCTGGATTTGGTGATGGATCAAACCGTCGCGGTGCGTTCGGCTTTGGGCTCACTGGTGTTTGAGGGAATTGTGGGCGCCGTGCTGGTTTCCATCATGATTCTGTTGTTTTTGGGTGACTGGCGCATGACGCTGATTGCCACCATGTCTATTCCGCTTGCCGTCATGGGCGCCATCATTGGGCTGTATGCCACGGGGAACACCATCAACGCCATGAC
>DBCE01000177.1:0-1451 GCA_002292895.1 Phycisphaerales bacterium UBA966 | reverse complement strand
CACATGGGTAAGTCGCGGATTCGCGCAGCGATTGATGGTTGCTCGCAAGTCATGGTGCCGGTGATGGTGGCTGCATGCACCACCTTCATTGTGCTTGCGCCACTTGCGTTGTTGCCAGGGATTGGTGGATTTCTGTTCCGCCCACTGACGTTGGCGGTTGGCTTTGCCATGATGACTTCGTTCATTCTTTCGCGCACCTTTGTGCCAATGATGTGCGCGAAGTTTCTGCCGGATGACCATCGGCGCGCGCGTGATGAGGTGCATGCCCATGAGCGCGCCATGCGGCCGCCGGGTGCAGTAGCGAGATTGTCGGCGCGGTTTCAGCGTCGCATTGATGGGTTAGCTGCTGGATATTTGGCAGCCCTGCGATGGTGCCTTGGTAACCGCGCCAAGGTGGTGATGGCGGTGTGCCTGCTCTTTGTTGGTTCGCTGGCAGTGGTGCCGTTCATTGGCCGCGAGTTCTTTCCGCAAGTGGATGCCGGGCAGATTGTGTTGCGCCTGCGTGCGCCGTCCAATCTGCGTTTGGATGCCACTGAGGAGCGCGTCAAGGATGTGGAGCGATTTCTGAAAGAGACCGTTCCGGCTGCTGAGCGAGAGATGATTGTTTCCGAAATCGGTCTGAATCCGGACTGGTCCGCGGCATACACCACCAATTCCGGCCAGCAAGATGCGGTGATTCGTCTGCAGCTCGGGAAGAATCGCAGCAAGAGTTCGCAGGAGTGGGCAGGGGACATTCGCCGAGCATTCCTGGCAACGCCAGCATTTGCTGACTTGCGCATTGACCTTGATACGGGCGGCATGATTTCCACCGCGCTCAACTATGGCGCGTCTTCACCGATCGATATTGAGATTGAGGGTGGCAGCAATGCCGACGCCTTCGCTACCGCGCGCAAGGTGCGGGACTTGGTGGCGCCTGTGCAGGGAACGGCCGATGTGCGGATTCAACAGCGCGACGATGCGCCGTACCTGGTGCTTGATGTTGATCGGGTGAAGTCGGCAGAGTTGGGTCTATCCGCTGAAGATGTGGTGCTGCAGGTAGTGGTGGCCCTCAACTCAAGCGTGTCGGTCAATCGAAATTTCTGGATCGACTCACAGTCTGGCAACCAGTACTTTGTGGGCGTGCAGTTTCCGGAGGACATCGATCGAACCATGGACGATGTTCTTTCGCTGCCCGTGAAGGGCGCGCTGCAACCAACGCCCGTTAATCTTGGCAGCGTGGTGACGCCGCGGCGCACGTCAGGTGCAGTGGAAATCAATCATGCTGGGTTACGGCGCGTTGCCAACGTCCTAGTGAATATCGAAGGGCGCGATCTTGCTTCCGTAGCAAGCGACATTGAAGCGCGGGTTTCCAAGCTGGAACTTCCGGAAGGCATGCGCATTTCCTACAAGGGCGAATTCCAGCGCATGAATGACTCGTTTACGCAGCTGGCATTGGGTCTGGCACTTGCAGC
>DBCE01000157.1 GCA_002292895.1 Phycisphaerales bacterium UBA966 | reverse complement strand
ACCACCGCCTCCGCCACCACCGCCGCCGAATCCGCCACCGCCACCACCAGTGCCACCACCGCCACCACCACCGCCGCCAGTTTGCACTGACTGGGCCAGGTTGAACTCGGGTGCATTGTCAAAGGTTGGGGCTTCGAACAGCAGATCACGAATCGGATAAATGCGAGTCTCTTGCGAGCCGCGCGCGTTGAGTCGCGACTTTGTTCCCACTTCCAGATAGCCCTGACGCAGTTGCCACGTGGCAGGCTCGGTGGTGGACATTTCAATCATGCGCTCAAGCACCACGAGCGCCTGCGCGCTGTTCATCTCAAACGTCAGGCGAGCTTCGGGATCGAGTCCGTCCCCCGCGCCCGGATCATCCGACCAGCGCACCACCATTTCTACGCCGATGAGTTGCTTGAAATACGCGAACGCTTCCTTCGCCTTGGTGTCTTCAAACTTCACACTGATGCTGGTGGTCAGCAGCGCGCGAAGGATCGGTCCCTTGGCGGTTGCCTGTTTGGTGGCACGCTGCTCCAGCACCGTATTGATGCGCTCGGAAAGATTCTGACCGGAAGCAGGAGCGACCACCACAAGTGTGGCGAGCCCAAGCATGGCACTGAGAGTGGTCTGAATGCGCATCGTGAAGATCTCCAAGCGAGGATCGTGCCGCGGAATCGTCCGCGCCGTGGAAGTGTACGGTTGAAGGAGCCGTTTCCGATCCGAGAATCGCTACGGATCTGTACGGTTGCCGCTTGAACGGCTGAAATGTGCGCTCATTTGCCTTGAACGGGGTCAGTCTGCAATGCCAAACGCGCCAAGGCACGCTCAGACTCCGTGAGCGCCAAGATGGCGAATGCCTGCGCTGCCACTGGTTGCGAAGCGTCGGCCGGCGAAGCCAACACGCCGCCGCGAGCGCGTTCCGGCGCGGGCGCGCAGTAGGCGATTGCTGCTGCAGCCTGCAATTGCTGAACAAATCGAATGGCCAACGCGAGTGTCTCGCGGTCCTCTGCATCGCGCGCGGGCGATCGTGTTGCAGGAAGTCCAGCAATCATTGCCATGAAGAATTGCGGCCGCGTGGACTGTGCAGAGATTCGCCCAGCACTTGAGCCTGCCATCGGATACGCGCCGGGCATATCAAGCAGCGCACTGGGGCGGTCGGAAGTATCTGCAGGTACTTGCGTTCCAAGAAGCACCGTTCGCGCGGCATCAAGCGCGCTGCGATGTGCGGTCGTGCGTTGTTCCAATGTGACGAGCGCGCAACGAGCATCCGCATCAATGAGAAAGGGCGCCACAATCGGAAGTTCTGCGGGGTCGATGGATTTCCAAGCGGTATCCAATGCGGCGATCAGTTCCTTCTCAGGAATGACGGGAGTCCGCGCTGCATGAAGTGCGGCGGCGGCATCAAGCACGGCTGCTTGCACGTGCGGGCGCAGCGTGGCAAGGTTGGCGGGTGCAAGCAGGCGACCGAGTGCGGTGGTCATCGATGCGGCAAACGGCGCGTCAATCGGTGCATTGCTCGCAGCAAGTTCTGCCATCGCCAGTGTGGCGTAGGCAACTGCGGCGGGTTCGGAAGCTGGGTCCGACTCAGAGTTGTCGTGATCCATCAACGCGCGGAGTACGGCAATTGCAGCTGATTTGGACTGATTTCTCAGGGTTTCTGGAAAGCTCGCGGTTGCCGAGGCGCGTGCGAGTGCCCACGCGCACAGTGCTTGTTCGGTAGCGCCAGCCGCGAATGGCTCGTAGCGATCGGCGGCAATCACGTAGTCGCCGCGCAAACCGGTACGTGCAATTTGCGCTCCAGCATCGGCAGGCAGTCCTTCCGTAGCGACAGCGGGCTCAAGTTGTGCGGCAAGGCGAGCGATGATTGCTGCACATGCAGTGACTCCGTCCGCACGCGTTGCAGGTGCGGTGGAAATGGCAGGCAGCACGCGAGCGAGCGTGAACGGGCTGCTTGCTGGATCAACTTGCGCCAAGCGAATGGATCGTGACGCATACATGGCGGTGTTGCCGCCAAGCGCTTGCAGATCAGGAAGGTCTCTTGGAGGCAGACCAAGTTCAGTGACCATGGCGAGCACCGCGCGCGAGACGGGCGAGGCCATCCGCCGCGCCAAGAGTTGCGACGCTGGCTCATAGGCAGTCCGCGCAGCGTCGGTCAGTTGCAAGCCGCATTCACCGGGTTCGAGATTGCGCGCCACTTCCTCAAAGGTGCGACCGATCAATGGTTCGCGTGCACCTGCAAGTTCAAGTTCAAGCGTGACGAGCGTCCCGATGGAATCATTCTCGTTCGCAGTGGTTGGCTGCGATGTGCGCCGCTCACGCGCCGCATCAAGCGCCGAGCGCAGGGCGCGATCCACGATGCCGGTGGTGTTGGTGTCGCCTGCATCGTGTCCAATTCCAACGATGCGTCCGCGCATACGCAGCACCACGGCTGCGCTATGGACGTCGGCAGGCGTGGCAACGGAGGCTCCAGTGCCGCCAGCATCCAGCCATGCACGGGCGGCAAAGAACGTCGAGACCGCATTGGCAGGGTCGGGCAGGGGGTTTTGGCTGCTTTGCCACGCCATCGCACCTGCGGAAACCGCTCGGGGAAGCCAGAAGCTTCCACTGATGAGTCCGAGAACCATGGTTTTGACGAGTAAGGACCGCATAATCATGGTGATTTCACAAGTTTACGCTCGTTTCATGCTCACGGGGGTGGACGAACCGGGTGTATTGGGCAAGACTTACATCGTAGCGCGGGGGGGTCAACGGCTGACGCCGTCCCCCGCGCCTCAAGTACTCGAAAAGCAAAGACAAGAACCATGCGAGCAGTAGCCATTGCAGCAACCCACGTAATCTCAGTCGAAGAGAACGCTCGCCGCATTCTTATGCTGGCTGCCTTTGCTTTCCTCGCGCTCTGCTGAGCCGCGAGAACCGACACCCGGACGGGCGCTCAGGCGCCGGTTCTCAGGAGCGCGGACGAAGTTCCGCGCTCTGGGCGTTTTTGGGGATGGGCGGGTGAAGTGAGTTGAGACGTCCACCGCCCCCTTCGTTGCGCGTGGTCGAAGTGAGCTGAGTCGTCTACCGCCCCCTCCGTTGCGCGCGGG
>DBCE01000006.1 GCA_002292895.1 Phycisphaerales bacterium UBA966 | reverse complement strand
AATGCCGCGCCATTCATCTACTCGCTGTTTTAATCCCAACATGATCACGGTCAACTGGAATCCATCGCCCAAGGAGCTTCGCCACTGGGCTGTCGCTACGACATGCGCGCTCGCCGTGATGGGTTCACTCTTTTACTTCGTTGACTGGGGCATCTTCCGTGTGGGTCATGGAATGGCGCCCATCATGTGGACCTTCGGCGCCTTCGCGCTCGTCACCGCTGGCACTGGAACCAAGATTGGTCTTCCGGCATACTGGGCTTGGATGTCGTTCGTCTTCATCGTTGGCACTGTGGTGGGAACAGTTGCACTTGGCATTGTTTACTACCTCGTAGTGACGCCCATGGCGCTCGTGGCACGCGCGTGTGGTCGGGATCGCCTTGATGTCCGAAGTGCTGCAGGGCACACTCGTTGGCACCCATTGCCACGCAACAAACCACATGACCCTGCTCGACAGTTCTAGCGTCACCCACTCATGGTCGACACCAATATGAGCACTTCACAACCATCGCCACCTCCCGCGCGTGTGCCTCTTTCCATGTGGAAAAAGTTGCTCTTCACCGTCATCACCATGTCGATTCCACTGGTGTTGCTTGCCATCGTGGAGTTGGGGCTTCGACTGTTCGGCTGGGGTGGATATCCGCCATTCTTCCGCATGGTGGGCGAAGTGGCGCCAAACCAACAACTGTGGATGGTGGAGCCAGCGGCAAGCACTCCGTACTTCTTTGCCAATCCGACACGTCCGGGATATGCCGAGCAAAGCAGTTTCGTCATGCCAAAGCCGGCTGGAACGGTTCGCATTTTCCTATTCGGCGAATCCGCTGCAAAGGGCTATCCGCAGCCACGAAACCTCGCCATGAGTGCATTCATGGAAGCCATGCTGACCGATGCGTGGCCAGGGCGAACGGTGGAAGTCATCAACATGGGCACAACGGCCGTGGCGAGCTTCCCCATCATTCCGATGGTGAGCGAAGCTGTTGCGCTACAACCCGATCTCTTTGTCTTCTATGTTGGAAACAATGAGTTTTTCGGCGCTTACGGCACGGCATCCATCAACTCCGCCGGCACACTGCCAGATTGGGCGTTGCCCTGGATGCGTGCTGCGCGCGGCTTGGCCGTTGTGCAAGTCTTTGATCGGGTGTTCCAACGAAGTGCGGAGAAGGATCGCACCCTGATGGAACAGATGATTGGTCAGACTGTGATTGCAGCAGACTCGCCGCTCCGTGATGCTGCGGCACGAAACTTGAACGCACATCTTGGACAGATGCTTGACGCTGCCCAGGCTGCTGGCATACCGACCATTGTCTGTACAACCGCAAGCAACGAGTCCGGCGTGGCGCCGCTTGGCGAGGGCGGCGGCGCATCTGAGCGATTTGCAGATGCCAAGAAATTGTCTGCAGCTGGTGATCGAGTGCATGCCGCCGAAGCATTTCTTGCAGCCCGAGATCTTGACACCATGCCTTGGCGCCCAACAAGTAGCACCGAGGATTCCATTCGGCGTGCAGCACTCTCACACAATGCGCCACTCTGTGATATTGCAGCTCGATTTCGTCAGTTGAGCCCGGAAGGCGCCACTGGGTGGGAATTGGCTGATGACCATGTCCACCTCACCGTACGCGGGCAAGCGGAGGCAGCGCGGGCCATCGCTGAGACCATGGCCACTCTGCCACCACCGCTTGCTGTTGATCCGGTGGCGCTCGCGGCGCTTCCGAGTTGGCAGTCGTACGCACAGCGCCTCGGCACGAACAATTTCGATGATTACCGTGTTCATCACACGCTCCGAATACTGTTTGGCATTCCATTCATGAAGCGGTCAAACGCTGAGGCCTTTACGCGTTTCAACACGCTGTGCCAAGAAGCGGAGTCGCGAATGTCTGTACCAATCGCGGACACCGTGCGCCAATGGCAAACAATGACGCCGCATGCTGGTGGCTTGCGCCCCATCACCGGAATGGTGGCGCGCACCATGTTGCGCGAGGGGAACATTCCGGAAGCAGCTCGCCTGTATGAAATCGCATGTTCGCAAGTTCCGCCCTACACCTCATGGCAGATTGAATATGTCTATTTCCTGATTGCGTGCCACGAAAAGTTACAGGGCTCGCTCACGGAAGCAGATCGAGCGAGTGCAGCCGATGCCATCGCCGATGGGCAGTTCCTCCTGAAGAATGGCTATTCATCCTCAGGTCTAACGGAGCGTTATGTTGGACGGCTGCACCAACTTCGGGGCGAGTGGGCGGCATCCATCCCGTATCTCCAGGATGCGCGTTCAAAGTTGAACGCCGATGACTTGGTGGCCTGCGATCAGGCACTCGTGATGGCGCTCGTGAAGACCGGACGCGCCCCGGATGCGGCGGAGTTGATTGAGCGCGGCATCCGCGACAGCGGCAAGTTCTCCTCGACCTATCGCCAAATGCGTGAGCAATTGCTTCCGAAGCGGTAACTACGAGGCGCCCACAGGGCATATGTTGCCAATAATAATATTGTTGAGACGACTGAATAGCCATTATGACCCGATTTGGGCATAGCGACGATTCCTCTGTCCCGTTTCTTGATTCAGGTCAATTTCCGGGCATGATCTTACTGGCTCAACGTGCCCCCTTAAGCACGTGAGCACTTCGGCACCCCATGCCGAGTCCGAACTACCCGTTTCCTTCTCCGTACTTGCGCAGGATTCCCTTCCTC
>DBCE01000020.1:7213-7567 GCA_002292895.1 Phycisphaerales bacterium UBA966 | reverse complement strand
GTGCAGGGCGACAAGCTCCGCACCGGCAAGTACAAGCGCCGTAAGGGCTACCGACGCCAGGCTGGTCATCGTCAGGATTACTTGCGCGTTGAGATCACAGCCATTCAGGCTGCGTGATCACCGCTCGCTGAATGCGTGAACGGCATTTGGGCCTTACGACGGACCCCAACTGCCAAACCGCGCATTTCCAGTTGATTTGACAGGATTTACTCCTCGCGATCCGCGCACTGCTCGGATCGCGAGGTTGTTTTTGCGATGTCATCCGACGTCAGTCACAGAATGATTGGGTTGGCGTGCATCAAGCGCTGCTACCATCGCGCCGTGGACATACAGCCGCCGCAAGCCTCACGGCTT
>DBCE01000020.1:0-7081 GCA_002292895.1 Phycisphaerales bacterium UBA966 | reverse complement strand
GGTAAGGGTGAAACGGTGCGGTAAGAGCGCACCGCCTGACCGGTGACGGCCAGGGCATGGCAAACCCCACTGCGTGCAAGCGCAAGCAGTCTCGGTCGACGGTTTCCGTCGACGCCCGTGTCCACGGGTATCGGGGCGGGTCGCGTGCTGGAGCCAGTCGGCAACGACTGGCCTAGATAAATGGCTGTACGCGGCTTTGCCGCTGACAGAATCCGGCTTACCGTCCGTGTCGCCCACACTTATGCCCGGATCCCGCGAAATGGGGATCCGGGCACCTTTTTGTCCCGTATGCGTGGTGGTATGCGGCCGAAATTCGTTGTTTTTCAGGTGCAAATGCACAATCTGCAAGAACTGTCGACTTTAGGGATTGAGTTCCGTGCTGAATCCGCGACAATGAGCGATCAGCCAGATATTTGCTGAAACCAAACACCATGCACGACCCACTCGAAACGAACGTCAATCCACCCAAGGCCTCCAATCCGCACGCCTACGCGATGCTCCTGTATCGCCGGGCCGTCCATCCAGAATTCTTTGGAATTGAAGCGCGCCGCAAGATGCAGCACGGCGATTACGAGTTTGAGGGTTGGATCTTCAAGGGTGGTCACTGCGTGCGCTTCCAATACGGCGCCATCACCTTCTGCGAAGTGGTAGTAGACAATCCAACCAGCCTCCCAGATCGCGGCTTGGCCGGCACGCTCCCATGCGCGGGCGAGCACGACCACGAAGAGAAGATCACCGAGAACATCACGTACATGACGACCATCCAATCGGAATCGCTCAGTGATCATCTATACCTCGGTACCTACAAGGAAATGCTGCAGCACGGTCGCGACAGTGACTCGCTGATGACCTGCTGGACCGATCCAAACGGCAAGCCAAACCTGTCCATCATTGACATGCAGCGCTTCCGTAACGAGATTCACGCGCAGAGTTACCACCTGCGTGCAGGCTCTGGACTGGTGCTGCGAACGCAGTCGCTCGTTCAGCTTCCTGAGCCAGCTCCGAAGGAAACTCCGTCCGCAAGCGCTCGTCGTCGCTGACGACTCATGCCTGATCCGTTGACTGTCCACGCCGTGCTCGCGCGCTTTGATCGCGCGCTCGGTCTTGATGTATCGCCGCGTCCGTTGCACGGAACGCGTGATGTGTCAACCGGAACGGAACCGCGGGCAGTGGTGCAAGTGAAGGACGTCGCGCATGTACCGCATGCACCCGTTGCCGCGCGCATCGGTTTTGCGGCTCCGGCTGATGCGCGTGCTGTCTTGGCAGCACCCACGGGTTCGCGCGATGAACGTATCGCACGTTCAAGCTTGGCTCCGGCTGGTTCGCAGGAAGAACGCCTAGCGCGCTTGGCAGAAATTGAATCTCGCCACGCTGCAACGTGTCAATTGTGCGCAGTTTCCGGCGCGAAAGGCAAACTCGTCTTTGGCGAGGGCGCCCCCGATGCAGAGATCATGTTTGTTGGCGAGGTTCCGGGCGAGGCAGAGGAACGCGTCGGTCGACCGTTCATGGGACCGGCTGGTGAGAAGCTTGACGAGATGATTCGCGCCATGGGTCTGACGCGCGCAGATGTCTACATCGCCAGCGTGCTGAAGTCACGATTGCCGGGCGATCGCGCGCCAACTCCCGAAGACATTGCCGCCTGCGGTCCGTACCTACTGGAACAAGTACTCGCCGTGCAACCGCGCGTGCTGGTGACGATGGGCGGTCCGGCCACCAAGTGGATCTGCGGAGTCGACGCAGGAATCTCTCGCATTCGCGGTACGTGGCAATCATGGACGCCGCCTGCGGGCGCGTCGTGCCCAAGCATTCCCGTCATGCCCACGTACCACCCCTCGTATGTACTACGTACGTACACCCGGCAAGTGCGTACCGAAGTGTGGAGCGATCTGCGCGCAGTACTGGCACGGATTGGTCGCACTGTTCCCACGCGTGCGGCAACCACCGACGCGTAAGCGAACGACAGCCTCGCGCATCCATCTGCGCGTTCAGCACACCAACGTGTTCCGTTACGCCAACAGTGCCAGCGCTGCTGACGAAATCATCGCCGCACCATTTGGGTCGACCGACTGTTCGTACTTGACCATTTCCCGCGTCCGGTGTGGAGCGCAAATGGCGGTGACGTACATGTTGCCGATCGAGCACCAACGATTGGCATTACCCGTCTTGGCAACGTGCGCCAAGAAGGGTTCGCCGCCGCCGATGAATTCACCCAAGAGTTCGCGGTCAAACTGCTCGACGGCGTGCCTGCGCTTTTCGTCAAGCGGGGCTTGATCACCAAACTGCGGGCCCACGTGACTGAGGTCGGCGCTGGAAACAAACACCGTTCGGCCTCCCGTCTGCGCCAGAATGGACTTGAGGGCTGCTGCAAACTCCTTGGTTCCAACACGCTCACCGTCATCGCTGATGAGACCAATGTTCGGATCCGGTACTAGCGCTGCAATCACCGGCACATCGCCGTATAGATGCTGGATCCACGGAATGTGCAGGGCGATGGAGTGTTCTGAGGCGAAGTCGATCTGATCCTTAAAGAGTTTGTCGCCAAATGCATCGCGGAGGCGCTCGAGGATTGCGGCGTCTGGACGGGCAGTGCCAAGTGGGGTTTCAAAGCCGTACTCGGTCATCACCACGCCATCGCCAAGTCCGAAGTGATTGGTGCCGAGCACTACCACGCGGTCCGGTCGCTCGCGTGCACCGGTTTCCAAGCACTTGTACGCAGCGGCATAGTTGCCAGCGCCGCGTCCGTAGTCCAGGTGCGGGGCAACGATGCCAATGACCGGGCTCTCAAACTCCGGATCATCGGCCTTCGCCAAATTGTCAGTCATGAAGGTGCGGAGCTGTTCTGCAATCTCGGGACGGCGCGCTTCTTCAGGCAGCGGGAATGAGCCGCGCGTTCGAATGTCGTCCATCTTGGACTTCTCAAGCGCCTCGCTGGTTGGTCCCCATAGGTAACCAAGTTCATCAAGCTTGCCGAGCATCTGCAGCAACTGCGGCTGCGCCTCGGCGGGAACGCCAATGCGTTCAAAGACTTCCTCGATGTGTTGCTCACCATTCAGTGCCAAGAGCAGCCCGATCCACTGATTCACTTGCGCTTGAATTTGCTGCGGGTTGGCTCCCTTGCAGCGGCATCATGAATGGCTGGGGCGACAGGCGGAGGGGGTCCTGCAGGATGAGCAGGGTGACATCATGTTCTTTGCCTTCCGGGTCCTTGGCCTTCGCCGGTTGAACCACCGGGATAAATCGGCGGACGTGGGGGCGCTGGACGTGTTCCGGGAGCGAATCAAAGCGGATCGACATGGGAGAAGAAGTGTACGGAACCTCGGGGCGCCGTATGTCCGCATTCCCGAACGTAATTCACATACTCGGGCTCATAATCCGCGGGGCGCGGACAGAAATTGTCGAGCGTTCGCGTGAACATGACGATGGTCAAGGTAGAATCTTCGCTTAGACAGGCAATTGACTGACCGCTCGGCGCGTTCAGTTCATGGGTTTGACGGAGATTGCACCGCTCGACCACCTACACCCTGATCTGAGGCACACTGTCTATATGGCTCACACGTTCAAGTTAGGCACCCACATCGCTCGCCTCGCAATCTTGCCAGTGGTTGCGCTCCTGGCCGCTCACCAGGCTCCAGCCCCAACATCGAAGGCGCCAGCATCCACGGCGCCCGGCAACAGCGGTCCCACAGCTACCAAGCCGCAGGATGACGCGCCGATGCCATCGCCCAACGGGGTTGACTACTTTGATCCGAAGATGCAAGGCGGGCAAGCGCCAGCCAAGAATCCGGCACCGAACCAGGCCCCAATGGCTGCGACTCCGCTGCAAGCCCCGGCTCCAGTTGACGCGCGTCAAGCCATCAAGTTTGAGCCAGAGATCCTGAACCTTGGCGAGATGTCCGCTGAAGTAGCCAAGACCGGCAAGATCAAGGTCACCAACATTCTTGACAAGCCAGTCAAGATCTCCAAGATTGTTCCCGGCTGCGGCTGCACCACCACGACTGCACCTCCGGGAGATATCGCCCCGGGCGCATCAGCTGAGATTGATATCACTCTCAAGCCGGGTGCCAAGGCTGGAATTCAGTTGTCCAAGATGGTGACCTTCCAGATTGAAGGTCATGCGCCGCAGATGTTGACGGTGAAGGGCGATGTCAAGGCGTACATCACCATTTCGCAAGACATGCTCGACGGTCCAACATCACCTGATGCGCCCCCGATGGTCGTCAAGTTGGTGAGTGTTGAGAACGCACCGTTCAAGATCACTAGCGTGCTCCCCGACGTGTTGGTCAGCATGCCAACCGAGTCGAGCGTTTCGCACGAAGTCTCGATCGACTGGAAGAAGTGGGAAGCCACCGGTAGTTCAGTCAAGATTTCCATCATGACCGACTGCCCAAAGGCCCCGCAACTTTCGCTGTTGGTCAAGCGCGCACTCAAGCCAGGAATGAACCCTCCGCCTCCAACCAAGCCAACCGAAGCGGCCCCGGCAATCGTGCTGGCAGCGCGGTCCGCGGATCCAGTTGCGATGAAGGCAGCCCTCGCTGCGGGTGGTGGAACTGAGGCTCCTGAGCGGATGTCGCAGCGCACCGCGTTGCACTTCGCTGCCGAGAGCGGCAACATGGAGATCGTCAAGATGCTCCTGGATGCCAAGGCAAATCCCAACGCGCAGGACCGCACGGGCAAGACCCCAGTGACGGTAGCTGCTGAGCGCGGCAAGATTGACGTTCTCAAGGCACTCTTGGCATCGGGCGGCGACGTGAACGCTCGCGATCAAGTTCAGGGCTCGCCGCTTCTCTGGGCATCGGGTCTTGGAACCACTGAGACCGTTGTGCTGCTTCTGGACGCAAATGCCAATCCAAACATTCAGGATGTCAACGGCATGACCCCGCTCATGTGGGCAGCTGGCGTTGGTAAGCCAGAGACCGTGGCGGTGCTCCTTGCGAAGGGTGCAGACGTCAAGGCCATCGATCGTCTCACCGGCGAGTCTGCGCTGATGCGCGCGCTCCGCACCGGCAAGACCGAGACGGTCCAGATCATTCTGGCAAAGAACCCGGACATTACCGTTCGCAACTCCCTGGGTATGACGCCATTCTTGGTGGCGTGCGCATACGGCGATGTAGACAAGATCAAGTTGCTTGTCGATGCTGGTGCAGACAAGGCTGCGAAGGACTCCCGTGGATGGGGTGCCATCGATCATGCGCGCAATCGCGTTGACGCCCGTCGCGAGGACGTTGTGAAGTACGTGGAACCAATCGTTCCAGCAAGCACCACATCGGCGCCGCCGCAGACGGCACCGATGGCTCCGAAGAGCTGATTCGCCTGCACTGATTCAGCCAATTTCTTACCAATTCCGCGATGCGCGAGCCAATATGGAGCGCGCATCGCGCGTTTGTGGCGCTGGCATTCATGCGTTGACCAATGGGCAACAATTCAGACCGATGTTCCTATGATGCCGTCATGAGCACCATGAGTCCTTCTGTCGCACCAACCGCTACGTCACATCCCGCCGTCATTGCCGCCACCGAGCTTGCCCGTGAAGCCCGGATCTTGGGAAGCACTGCCGCGATCCTTGGTTGGGATCAGGAGACCATGATGCCGAACGGCGGGCTCGCACATCGCGCTCGGCAGTTCGCGCAATTGGCGCGGCTTGAGCACGGCATGGCTACGGACAAGCGACTGGGCGAACTGCTTGATGCAGCAGCGGACGCCACGGCATCGCTTCCAGAGACGCACCCCGACCGAGTCAATATCCGCGAATTCCGTCGCGATTGGGAGCGCGCCACCAAGTTGCCGGCTGCGCTCGTTGAGGAACTCGCCTCGGTTTCCAGCATTGCCCAGCACGAATGGGCGCAAGCACGCAAGGCGAGCGACTTTGCACGGTTTCGTCCGTGGCTTGAGAAGATCGTCAACCTGAATAAGCAGAAGGCTGATTGCTTTGGCTGGAATCGCACCACGGGAGAGCGCTGGGATGCGCTTGCCGATGGCTTTGAACCCGGTTGCACCGCCAAGTACGTGGAGGGCGTATTTACGCCACTGCGCGAACGCCTGCAGCCACTGATCGATGCCGTCAAGGGCGCACCACGCCGCCCCGACAACTCGTTCAATTCACATCCGATGGACATCGATGCCCAGGAACGCTTTGCGCGCTTCGTTAGTGGTTCGATCGGATTTGACTTCGAACGCGGGCGCTTGGACCGCAGCACGCACCCATTCTGCGGCGGCAGCCACGGCAGCGATGTTCGCATGACTAGCCGCTATTCCCCTGATTGCATGCTGGACGGTCTTGGGAGCACCATGCATGAAACAGGCCACGGAATGTACGAACAGGGGCTCGATCAGGACTGGATCTCCACCCCGATGTGCGAGGCCGTCAGCCTGTCCATTCACGAAAGCCAGAGCCGTCTGTGGGAGAACCAAGTCGGGCGCAGCTTGCAGTTCTTCAAGTGGGCGAAGAAGCAGATGCCTGAGTATTTCGGATCGACCGCCGACAAGTTCTCAGCAGAGCAGATGTACGAGGCAGCCAACGTAGTGGAGCCAGGATTCATTCGCGTGGACGCCGACGAAACCACCTACAACATGCACGTCATGATTCGCTTTGAGTTGGAGCGCGCCATGATTTCCCGCGACCTTGATGTCAAGGACTTGCCTGCAGAATGGAATCGTCTGTACAAGGATTACCTGGGGCTCACCGTTCCGGATGATCGTCGGGGATGCCTGCAGGACGTGCACTGGTCGGGCGGCATGATTGGTTACTTCCCAACCTACACACTGGGAACGCTGTATTCGGCGCAGTTCTTTGAGCGCGCGCGTGAAGTGATCCCCGGCCTCGACGACGGCTTTGCCCGCGGCGAGTTCCGGCCGCTCCTCGGCTGGCTGAACACCAACATTCATCGGCACGGTCGCCGGTACCTCAGTGCGGCACTCTGCGAACACGTGACCGGTGCGCCGCTGAGTGCGGAGCCATTCATGCGGCACTTGCATGCGAAGGTGCCGGCCATGTACGGGCTGTAAGCCGGGGCGCGTTGTGGCATCACGGTTGCGTGCTGGGTGCGTGGATGCATCACGGTTGTTTACTGGCCCGCATTCGCCT
>DBCE01000055.1 GCA_002292895.1 Phycisphaerales bacterium UBA966 | reverse complement strand
CGATGTGGCTGCTGCCGTTCGCACGCGCAACATTCATCACCCGGTGAGCAAGATGCTGGTTGCGGAAAACACGCAGAATCGCGGGGGAGGAACGGTGTGGGGCATGGATCGTTGGGAGCGGGTGGCGCGTGAGGCGCATGTCCATGGTCTCCACGTGCATGTCGACGGTGCGCGCCTCTTTAACGCGTGCGTTGCTGGTGGTTACTCGGCCGACGCATTCGCCAAGCATGCCGACACGTTGAGCGTGTGCTTCTCCAAGGGACTGGGGTGCCCGGTCGGAAGCGCCCTTGTTGGCCCAGCAGCGTTCATTGAGCGCGCGCGGAGATTTCGAAAGATGTTTGGAGGCGGTATGCGGCAGAGCGGTTTGCTTGCCGCGGCGGCGATCTTTGCACTGGAGCACAACGTTGACCGATTGGCACAAGACCATGCGAATGCGAAGGCGTTTGCGCGTGGAATCTCTGCATTGCGCGGGTTGCGCCCGCATGTCAGTGCCGAAGAAACGCCCACCAACATGGTGTTCTTCCACGTTGATCCTGCGATCGGAACGGCGCAGGCGCTGTGTGCGCGCTTGGAATCAAGGGGTGTTCGGATGATGGGTCTCGATCCGCAGCGCGTTCGTGCAGTGACGCATCGCGATGTTGATGCGCCTGGAATTGAGCGCGCGGTTCGTGAGATTGCCGCTGCTGTGCAGGGCAAGTGATCGTCAGAGCGTGCCTCGGGCGGGCACTTGATTCAGCAATTCGATCCACGCGAGGCGTTCAATCAGCCACTCGCCGCTTGCTTGGCGGCGGACTTCGATCCACCAGCGCGTGGGGACTGCTGCATAGCTGGAAGCGGTAGTGGTGCGGCAGCCAAGCAAGACGACGCCGCATTCAGAATCCTTGGTGGCAATGGAAAGTTCGGTAACGGAATTTGATTCGATGCGGTGTTTGCCCTTTAAGCTTTCAGCTGCGCGCATCAATCGTTCTAAGTCATCACCCGGGCTCTCCGGTCCGCCGTAGTGCATCGACGCATCGGGTGCGAAGCAGGCCTGAAATCGCTGCAGGTCGGCGGACTCTGCTGCCGCGACCAGTGCTTGAACGGTTTCGCGCGCGTGTTCGCCTGGCGACACTTGTACTGCTGCAAGTGCAAGAATTGCAGCGGCACACAACATCATGGCCACGCCTGCCAGGATGGCGCGGACGCGATCGGTGCGCGCGCCCCACCATGCGAGCGCAGCGGCCACCACCAGTATGGGAAAGGCCAGCGTCCATGGGCTTTCGGAAAAGAGCGCGGTGAAGAGCGGTGTGGATGGAAGTTCAATGTTCACAGTGTGGATGTCCGGGGCTACCGGCCTGATGCACTCAGTCTGCCGCGCTCGTAGCCTATAGCGGTCATGGCTTCGGTTCCTACTGCCCAGCATCTTGATGGAGTTGCGGATCTTTCCGGAGCGTGCACCGGTTCATTGGGAATATTGGTGGCCGAGGGGCCGTCACTGGCGCAGGCGCTCTCCGCGCTTGCTGATCCTGGCCCGCGCAGTAAGTACATGATGGTGTGTACGACCGGGGCACTTCGACCGCTGGTTACTGCGGGGATTGCGCCGGATGCGGTGGTGCTTGGTGTTGAGGAGCCGGACTTAGAGGCAATTCTTGGGCAACTTCCTGCGCGCCTGCTTTCCAGCACCACGCTCTTTGCTCCCGCAGTGCTGGAATCAGCGGCGTCACGATGGTGGAATGGGCCGATGCGCCTCACTGGTGAAGGCGGTAGCGACTCCGCGCAATTTGGTTCATTGGGCGCGGGTCGTGCGGAGGAGCGTGCGCATCGATTGCTTCGACATATTGGCTGTGATCCCGTGGCATTGGTCGGCGTGGATCCGCTTGGTCTTGATGGGGTGTGGCATGTCCGTGGCACCGCGTTGGATTCCGCTTGGAGCGCGCAGCTCAATCCGTTCATCACACTTGCAACGCTGGAGTGGCGTTTGGGCATGCAGCGTCGTGAATTTCATGACTCGGCCATGCGCCGCGTGCGCGCCTTTGTGAGTGCCGATCGCGAAGCCGGGCTGCGGGTTCTTGATGCGGGCGCAGGAGTAGTTGCCGACGCAACAGAAATGCCGATCCGCGAAGTGCTTTTGCGCCACGCAGTGGTTCGTCGACCGCTGCCACTGCCGCGCCGTTTACCTGCGCCGCGCATTGATATTGATGTTGGTCCGGCGCGTCAAGCGCGCTCCATTGTTGGACTCATTGTTGCTGATTCGCAATTTGGTGGCACCGGAGTGCCGCGCCACTTGGATAGCGAGTTTGGTGGGCGGCCGGTACTGGTGCGCACCATTGAACGCATGGCGAGCGCGCAGTGCATTGAGCGGATTATTGTTCTGACGGAAGCGCCGGATGCCATGAAGGAACTGATAGGCAATGTCCGTGTGCGCGTTCCGGTAGAAGTGGAAGCGTGCACGTGCCCACTGCGTGGGCCGGAGTGGCAATCCATTGCTGCTAGTCGATTGTGGTGCGATTCTCTGTGGGGCGGCGGCATCGGTGGAGCCACGGTATTTGATGAGATGTTGGCTCCGCAGGCGATTGCTGATTGTCTTGCGGCGCGTCGTATCGATGGGGCGATGATCATTGGCGCCGACTGGCCGTTGGTGCTGATTGATGGAGGCGCTGGTATTGAGGATGTAGCCACTCGCTTTGAGGCGGTTGGTCGGCGTGGCGTGGTCTTTGGCGATGCTCCGCCGGGGCTTTCTCCGTGCGCCGCTGGTGTTGATGCACTGCGTTCGTTGGCGGAACGAGGCCCAGGCGCAACGGTGGGAGCTATGGCTGGTCTGCGCGGCAAGTGGAACTACGACTTGCGTAGCTCGCCGCGCTGGGTGGTGCACGCGCCGTTCGCGGCACGCATTGCCACCGTGCGCGCCATCTTTGATTCGCCGCGTTCCAAGCTCCGTATGCGCCGTGGGCTAGAGCCGATCATGCCGGAACGCGGTAGTGCCTTTCCCGGGTGGACCGAAATTATTCCAGCACTGGAGCGGCAATATGCAGCACTGCCGACATTTGTTCCGCAGCACTTACTCATTGAGTTGTGCACCGGTCGGTTTGCCAACGGCAGTGCCAGCCCGCATCGCTATGGAACTATTCAGCGACCACCGATGACACAT
>DBCE01000054.1:12883-15168 GCA_002292895.1 Phycisphaerales bacterium UBA966 | reverse complement strand
CCGTACCAGGACTCGCGCCCTGCTCCAGCAACTCCGGCGCGTCGACGTCACCCAGAATCTGTCGCAGCGACTCCAGGGTCACGGTGCCCGGTCGCAAAAGCGTTGGTCGCGCCGTGGTCAAGTCAAGAACGGTGCTTTCAAGGCCAAATTCGCTGCGCCCGCCGTTCAAGATCATCAGATCGAGTTCAGTGGCAAAGTCCTCCGCGACGTGGCTCGCAAGCGTTGGACTGACATGACCCGATCGATTGGCACTCGGCGCGCTGATCGATTCGCCGCCCAACTCCTGAAGTAACCGCCGTGCCACCGGATGACTCGGCGAACGAACAGCAATCGTGGCGCGCCCACCCGCTGCCTCGACCGGAACATTTGCACGACGCGGCAACACCAGCGTCAATGGACCAGGCCACAATCGCGAAGTCAGTTCATCGCAACGGGGATCCCAACCTTCAACAATTTCTCGCGCGCCGTGCGCGTCCAGCACATGGGCAATCAGCGGATTGTTGGATGGTCGCCACTTCATGCGGTAGACCTCGGCAATTCCGCGCGGGCCGTGCGTCAGTGCGCCCAACCCATAGACCGTCTCGGTTGGAAATGCCACAGCCTGTCCAGCGCGCATCGCCTCGGCGGCGCGCTGAATGGAGAGATCGGTTGGTTCAAGAATGATGGGCATGAATGAAAGGCGATCGAATCAATCAGTTGGAAGGTACGACATCGACCAGCGACAACTCGATTCGATTTCGTTCGAGCGCTGTCCCCATGACCGCGTAAAGATTGGCGATTGCGATATTGTAATCGGCAAGTGCAATTGCTTCAGAGATCTGCGTTGCTGACAGACCATCTTGACGGAAGAATTTCAGAGCCAAGAACTCTGGCGTCAACTGTGCAATGTTCTGTTCATCAAGCGCCAACGCGCGCATATTTTCTGCCGCCGCCAATCGCTGCGCGCGGGTTTGCGCAATCAATCGGTACGCGGCAAACGCATCCTGCAATGCATTGCGGACGTCAAGAACAGCAGACTGCACTGCAGTTTTATAGATGATCACCGAACGGGAACGTGCCAAGCGTGCTTGGCGATATTCAGCTTCCGCAGCACGATTTCCGATGGGCTGGCGGAAAGTTGCTCCCACTGCCCACTCCAACCAGTCGTTGTCACCAAGCTCCTGCCACGAGTCACCGAATCCGCTGCTCAACCCGTACAACGCTCCGCTTGTCTCAAGATCAAGCTGTGGCAGTCGACCGTTGTCAGCCACGTCAATACCGATCGACGCATCATCAATCGAGAGGAGCGCCATGGCCACGCCAGGATTCTGCGCAAGCGTGGTAGTCATGGCATCGGCCACGCTGTAACGGATCGCTTGATCAACGGGCACATCAACCACCACGATGGTTTCGCTGCCACCAACTGGGAGGCGCGGATCATTCATGGCTCGCTTCAACTCATTCACCCCGCGCTGCAGATCACGCTCCGCGCGGATCACGGAAGCGCGCCGATCTTCCACCTTGGAAACAGCGTCGGCGTACTGAGCAAGTGAGGTGTCATATTCACGGCGTCGCTCCAAGAGCGCTCGAACCTCCTCACCAACGGACAGCAACCAGCGAGCACTCACCAACCGCGCGCGCGCCACGTACACCTGCCAGTACAACGCTTCGGTACGTGCGACGGTGTCTAAGAGCGAACGCCGCAAACCCTGCAGCGCGCGGCGGTCTTGATTCCGCGAGACGCGTAAATTTGCAAGGTTGACGTCGGTGCCAAAGTTGCGAAGAAGCGGCTGGCTCAGCGTCAAATTCAGTGAGTTCAGGTAGGACGGGTTTGGAGAAATGGTGTCGTTGGTATCTGGCTCTCCAAACTCTTGGCGCTGCATCTTGGTGGAGACCGCCAGATTTCCGCCGGTGGCGAACCGCTGTTCAAAGCCGGACTCCAGGGTGGCGATCCGCTTGTCGGCCGCCGGATTCAGAAGGAACCCCGCTCCCCCACCTCCCAGGTCGACCGTCGGCTGGGGGATGTTGGAGCGCTGGTATCCGCCCTTGGCAAACAGCACCGTGTCAAACACTGCCTCTGCCTTGATGATCTCCGCCTGACTCATCGCTTCCTCAAGGCGTGCCTGTTGGACGCCAAGGTTGTTCTGAACACAGGACGACACCGCCTGCTGCAGGGTCAGGATCACCTCACGGGGGGCCTTTCCGTCAAGATCGGGCCCGACATCCAGACCCACGCCCGCGTTGGCGGCCTGCGGTCCCATGGCATCAAGTTGCTCACGGCGTCCCTTCAGGCTCTCGAACACTGG
>DBCE01000054.1:0-12781 GCA_002292895.1 Phycisphaerales bacterium UBA966 | reverse complement strand
AGGCTTCGCTGCAACTCGGCATCGGCATCCTGACGGAGGGCGTTCTTGCACCCGGCGGTCATGGGCAATACAAGCAACGATCCCGCCAAGACGATCGCCGCCACCACTGCCCGCCCACGCGGTGCAACAATGAATGTGAAAATCGTGCGTGTGCGAGGCGAATGCATCTAGCGAAGTGTAGTGCGCATCGGTATCCTGTTTGCATGCTGCAAGGATGCACACCCGCACGGATGCGGGGCGCCGCTGGCACGATGCTAGCTTCGGCGACCCTGCTAACCCTCTCGCCCTCGCTTTTCGCCGCCCCGCAGTCCGGGACGACGGCAGTGACCACTGTGCCGGATGGCACCGCCTATTGGGCGGTCGTCACCGGATCAGCAGTCAATGTCCGTTCTGGACCAAGCGCGCAAAGCGCCTACGCCTTCGGGAAACTGAAGCAAGGAGACCTCGTCCGAGTCCTCAAGGAGGAATACGGATGGGCACGCGTACAGACTGAAGGCAATGCCTTTGGTGATGTATTCGCGTTTGTCCCCGCTGATCGGCGCGTCACGCTCTCAGCCGACGGAACCACCGCCACGGTGAGTGCACGCACGGAAGTGCGCGCGCCCAATGTGGAAGCGGGCAGTTCGCCGGACAAGAGTTGGAAGCAGATCGGTAGCGCGGAAGCTGGCACCACGCTCAGCGTCTTGGGCACCGCTACTGGCGAGAAGGAATCGGTCTACAAGGTCAAGGTTCCAGCCACCTCAGAAGCATGGATCAACATGCAGTTCATTCGCAAGGCGAATGCTGCTGAATCCGCGACTGCCATGACTGCTACTGCTCCTGCCGCCGTTGCAGTGACAACACCCGTTGCCACCGCCGCGACCACCGAAACCACTGCGACAACCGTGACTTCGGGCGTTGCCGTTCCGGTGAATGCCCCCGATGCTGGCGCGCCAGCACCGACGCCAATTGCTGCGGATTTCGGCAGTTCGCCAGTCATTCCGCCGCTTCTTGGCCAGCAGCCAGTGAATGCGTCGGTTGAGACGCCGGCAGCAGAAACCGTCACTGTGGAAACCGTCACCACCACCACGCGCACCACTAAGCCGAAGTTTGTATCGCGTCGCACCACGCTTGATGACCTTGAGACTCAGTTCAAGGCCGTGCGTAGTCAGCCCGAGGCCAGCGCTGAGTTTGAAGCATTGCTGCCGAAGTACGACGAACTTGCGACCGCGCAAGATGCAGCACGCGGAGTGCAAGGCGTGGCAGGAGCGCGTGCGAAGCAACTCTCACTCCTCATTGAAACCCAACGGGGCTCGCAGGAGATTCGTCGGATCGATGCCAAGCGCAACACCAACAAGCAGGACATCGCCGAACTGGTCCTCAACATTCAGCGCCGCTCTGACTTCACTGCTATTGGCGTATTGAACGCCAGTGCTGTGTATGACGGCGAGCGTTTGCCAGAGATGTACCGCGTCTGCGATCCAATCACTGGTGCAACGATTGCGTATGTCGAGCCAAATGCTGACATCGCAATGGCTCCAATGATTGGGACACTTGTTGGAGTCAAGGGCGGCAAGCAGTACGACCCAGCGCTGCGTATCACCGTGATCACTCCACTCTCGATCGATCTCCTCACTCAGCGGGACACGCCGCAAGTGACGAAGTCTGAGTCGACGCGCCCGATTGAAGAAGCTGGCAAGTTTGTTCCTGCCAATGTTGCTGTCACAGCGCCAGCCTCCAGCCCGGTCACTGCCCCTGAGGCAACCCCGTGCCCCGAGGGATTTGCCCCGGCGCCCGGCGCAACGCCCTGAATCGCAGCGTATTTCTCACATTTCTAAGCAGCACGCCGACGGCCCGCCCCGAAGTTTCAATGGAGCGGGCCGTCGGTGCATTTACTTCGTATACTCTTCGCTCCCCCCGGGGCGCTAGCTCAATTGGAAGAGCGCCGCCTTTGCAAGGCGGAGGTTACCGGTTCGAGACCGGTGCGCTCCATTTACCCGGCCGGCCGCGCGCGAAACGCCGCTGCCATTGACACTGCCGCCGCCTCCACACGGAGGATGGCGGGCCCAAGGTCCACGCGGACCGCGCCCGCAGTGCATGCTGCTTCTAACTCTGCCGCACTGAATCCACCCTCGGGTCCGATGGCAATCGCCACTCGCTCCGCCGTGCATGTTGCTGTCGACACGCCGCCCTGATCTGCGATGAGCACCGTTCGCCCGCTTGATGCTGCGAGACGTACAAAGTTGGCAACGGTCATGGCCGGGGCGATCGATGGCAGCCATGCGCCGCGACTCTGTTTGCACGCTTCCAGCAAGATCCGCTCCGCACGTGTGCGATTGATTGCAGCCGCATCGATCACGCCGTGATCAGTATCGAGCGGCACAATGCCAGTGACGCCAAGTTGACCAAGCATGTCAAGCATGGTGGAAAATCGATCACCCTTTGGCGGGGCAACACCAA
Organism: Phycisphaerales bacterium UBA966; assembly: GCA_002292895.1. Classification (GTDB taxonomy): domain Bacteria; phylum Planctomycetota; class Phycisphaerae; order Phycisphaerales; family SM1A02; genus UBA966. The sequence goes on along the minus strand of DBCE01000054.1, from coordinate 10,342 downwards.
CCAGGAGATCCGTACCCGTGCGCGAAACACGCTCCACGCGATCGACACGCACAAGAACACCGCCATCGCTGTTGCGATCGCCCGTGAGAACCGCGTGCGCGATACCACCCATGCCATCAAAGATCGTCACGGCATCGCCAGCACTCAGGCGGCGAACGCCCACCGCGTGCTTTGCTTCGTCACGGTCAAGTGCAAGAATCATGCCTGCAGAAGGCAGTTGCGGCGCATGGAACCACGGTGAGCTCATAGTGAAACCTCGTGCGTGAGATAGACATCAAACCGGGCGGTCTTTCCTTCAAAGCGAACGTCTGGCGCGGGCGCGCCTGCAATATCTGGTGCGTCGTCGGCACGCTTCACGCACACGCGCATGCGTGCCGCACGCCGAGCAGCCTCAAGAAGGTGCGCAGCATCAAGATCATCACCGACAGCGGCGCGGAGTAAGCGAACGTCTTTACGGGACAGCGCGCTGGCCTTTACTTTCGGTGGGAACATTGGGTCAACAAGGATGGCGTCAAATGATCGATCGCTAAGCAGCGCGGCGGCATCGCCCTCAATGAAGTGGAGGCGCGCAAGTATGGTTTGATCAACACGCGGATCGTTTGCCGCGCGCGCAAGACCGTCGCGCACCAACCGCGCCACCATGGGAGAGCGCTCGAAGGCGGTGACCTGAAATCCTGCAAGCGCCAAGAGCCACGCGTCGCCAAGGAGTCCGGCGGTGGCATCGGCCACGGTTCGAACCCGCTCGCCCATGCAACGAACGAGTGGCAACCGGCGGAATCCCTTGGCAGCCACTGCTCCCAGATCAACGCGCGCACCGGTGCCGGGGCGATCCGCAGGTCCACGCAATTCCAGAACGCCGAGGTGCTCCTCGACGACCAATTCACGCGGATCAGCTGGCGGCTCCCATCGCATGGGCGTGTTCTACCGCGCCGGGAGGGATCAGCGCGCCCGTAGACTGCGCCCATGCAGCAGCGCGCTCCCGTCTTCGGCAACGTCCTCGAGATGATCGGCAATACGCCGATGCTCGAACTCAAGCACCTTGATACCGGCCCATGTCGCCTCTTCGTGAAGATGGAGTCACTGAATCCGGGCAATTCAATCAAGGACCGGATCGCCGTATCCATGATTGAGGCGGCCGAGAAGGACGGACGGCTGAAGCCCGGCGGGCACATTGTGGAAGCCACCGCCGGCAACACCGGACTGGCGCTCGCATTGGTTGCCGCGCAGAAGGGTTACACCCTCAGCGTGGTGGTTCCGGACAAGATGAGCGACGAGAAGATCAGCCACCTACGCGCCATGGGTGCGGAAGTGGTGATGACTCGAAGCGATGTCGCCAAGGGTCACCCCGAGTACTACCAAGACGTTGCGGCGCGGTTAGCAGCATCGCGGCCAGGCGCCTTCTACATCAACCAATTTTCCAACGACGCCAACGCTGCCGCACATCTGAACTCCACTGGTCCGGAGATCTGGGAGCAGCTGGATGGCAAGGTTGATGCAGTGGTGGTTGGTGTCGGTTCGGGCGGAACGCTCAGCGGCGTTGGTCATTACCTGCGCAGCAAGAACCCCAATATTCAGATGATCCTGGCGGACCCAGTTGGTTCAATTTTGACCCCGCTTGTGAATGAAGGCAAGCATGTGGAGCCTGGTAGCTGGCTCGTCGAAGGCATCGGCGAAGACTTCGTGCCGTCGATCTGCGATTTGAAACTCGTCACCAAGGCGTTTGCTGTCTCTGACGGAGATGCGTTCCACACTGCGCGCGAACTGCTGCGCAAGGAAGGCATCTTGGCTGGATCCAGCGTTGGCACCCTGCTCTGCGCGGCGCTGCGTTACTGCCGCGAGCAAAAAGAGCCTAAGAATGTGGTCACTTTCATCTGCGACTCGGGTGCCAAATACCTGAGCAAGATGTTCAATGACTTCTGGATGACCGACAATGGGTTCATCGACCGCCCCAAGACCGGCGACCTGCGCGACATGATTGCCCGCCGCCACCTGGACCGCGAGGACTACACGCTCACGCCTGGCATTCCGATGCAACAGGCCATCAAGCGCATGCGTCTCTACAACGTCAGTCAGATGGTGGTGATTGACGAAGGAGGACGCGTTGCAGGAATAATTGATGAGAGCGACGTTTTGATGGCGCTGCTTGAAGACCCGAAGGGCGCCGGCACCAAGCCAGTTTCCGAATACATGACGCGCCGCTTGGAAACGTTGCGTCCATCCTCCAAGGTCAGCGACCTCATTCCGATCTTCCGCGCCGACCGCGTGGCGATCGTTGCCGACGACTCGGCGTTCTATGGAATTATCACCAAAATCGATCTGATCAATTACTTGCGCAAGCAACTTCTCTGAACAGCTAGCCACTCTGGAAATACGAACACTATGGCACACGGCAACCTTCACCTTGATTCACGCGTCATTCATGGCGGCCAGTCACCCGAGCCGGGAACTGGTGCAGTGATGCCCCCGATTTTCACCAGCAGCACCTTTATTCAGGAAAGCCCCGGCGTTCACAAGGGGTACGAATACAGCCGCAGCCACAATGCCACGCGCTTTGCGGCCGAGCGGCTGATTGCCAATATTGAAGGGTCCAAGCTCACTGACGAAGAAGACCGCACCAACGGCGGCTTCTGCTTTGCAAGTGGCCTTGCAGCCATCAGTACTGCGCTGGAAATGCTTGACTGCGGTGACTCCATCCTGTGCATGGATGATGTGTATGGAGGCACCAATCGCCTGTTAAACAAGGTCCGCAAGCGAAGTCAGGGCTTGAAGGTTGAGTTTGTTGACATGACCGACATTGCCAAACTTGAGGCAGCAGTGAAAGCACATAAGCCCAAGATGATTTGGGTAGAAACACCAACCAACCCGACTTTGAAACTCGTGGACTTGGCAGCCGTTGCGAAGATTGGCAAGGCATGCGGAGCCATCACGGTTTGCGATAACACCTTTGCCACTCCACTCCTGCAGCGGCCGCTCGAATTGGGCATCGATATGGTGATGCATTCCACCACCAAGTATCTCGGTGGCCACAGCGACACGGTTGGCGGCGCGCTGGTTGTCGGCGACAAAGCGCTGGCCGAGAAGTTGCGCTTTATGCAGAATGCCATTGGCAGTGTCATGGGACCGTTCGATGCGTACCTCACGTTGCGCGGTATCAAGACGCTTGCGGTGCGCATGCGCCAGCACTGCACCAGCGCGGCACGTATCGCTGCGTGGCTTGAGGCGCATCCGAAAGTTGCGCGCGTTGTCTATCCAGGTCTCGCGAGTCATCCTCAGCACGCTCTTGCGGCGCGACAGATGCGCCTGGACGGCGCCCCCGCAGGCGGCGGAATGATCACCATCTTCCTCAAGGGCGGCATTGCAGAAAGCCGTCGATTCTTGGAGAACGTGCACATCTTTGCCCTCGCCGAAAGTCTTGGAGGAGTGGAAAGTCTCATCGAGCACCCCGCCATCATGACCCACGCGAGCGTGCCCCCGGAGCAGCGCCAGCAGCTTGGAATCAGCGATTCCCTGGTTCGCCTGAGCGTTGGAATTGAACATACGGACGACTTGCTGAAGGATCTTGAACAGGCGCTTGCGAAGGTCTGAGCCCGGGGCTGGGATGAGCCATGGGGCCTTGAGCACCGCCGCACCACGCAATACCGCACCCTCACTGGTCGTTCGCCCGCTATGTCCAGCCTTGCATTCATCGCATTCTGTGCGTGCATCGCCGTAGCCCGTCCGGCCGCGAGCAACGCCCCGCCGACCGGGGTCTCCGGATCGCCCGTGGCGCCTGCCGCGGCACCCGCCCCTCCCGGAGTCCTGGCCGGACCGACGGTCGCAGCGTCCCCAGCGGACGCCAAACCCACCACGGTCAACCGCGGCTTCGATGGCATGCTGGAACCGCTCGACGCGGAACCGGAGACCGCCGCCGTCTATCGGCTGAAACTCGATGACGAATCCCTCCGCGCGGTGGAGGTACGCGACGCAGCACGCAGCAAGGCCTTCTCTGACTTTGTCACGGCACACTATGACCAGGTGCTCGCGGCTGGATCCGACCTGCAGGCGATGCGCGCGATGGAACCCGCCGATCGCGCGGCGGCATTTGGGCGCATCCGCAAACTCTTTGCGGACATGCAGCCGTTCACCGCGCGGGGCACCTTCATCGACGAATGCAGCGCGATCCTCACCGCCGAGCAGCAGGCCGAGGCACGCCGCATGGTGACCGAATGGCATGCCGCGCGCAAGGCGGAGCTGCGCAAGGAGGTCTTCCCAGAGGTGACCGGCGAACTCGACCGACAAGCCGACGAACGCTTGGAATTCCGCATGCGCCTCGAGTCGATCGGCGGCATGGTGAAGCGCACGATCACGCAGCGCGCGGAATCTCGCAAAGCGCAGTTTGAAGACGTCACCAAGCGCCTCGACCTCACTCCGGAACAGACGGAGAAGGTGCGCAGCCTGTTCATGGAGATCGGCGTGCAGGAGATTCAGGGTAAGCGCGAGCCGGGCGCATACTCCATGCGCGAACGGCAGCACATCTTCGGCGAGCTCGCCAAGATCCTTGATGAACCGCAGCGGGCAAAGCTCCGTGACATGATCATCAACCGCGGGGCTTCGCAGCAGGCACCGTGACCGGCGCCGGTATGACTAACGGCGCAGCTTGACGTTCCGTCCAACCCTTGCCGTCCCACACGCAACGGTTTGGATCCACGCCGAACAAACCGCGGGGATCGTTGAGGTCGACTTCTGGCAGCGGACCCGCGCCGACACGCGCAAGTGCTTCGCTCCACGAACGTGGCGCGCCAGCAATGGAGCCAGCAGCGAGCGAGTGAAGTCCATCCACTTGTGACTGCGCCATCGCTGGGGCTCCGCTGGTACGCATGGCTTCACAGTCGGCACGGAACCGCGCACTGCCACCCTTAAGAATTTCCGGGTGACGCTCCAGGAGCGCCGCAGCGCCACTACTTGCCAATGCTTCCTTGGCACGGGTTCCCTCTCCGCGGCGATACAGCGCAAACGCGCGGACCAGCGACATCACCGCTTCCGATCGCTCGGCAGCTTCAACACGCGCATCGGATGACGGATCGAGAAGCATGGCCAGTGCCAACATGCGCGACCGGTCGGCATCGGCGGCGGCATGATCCACTAGGAAGAGCGCCGCACTGCGTCCCATCTCTCGAACATCAAGCGCACCGGCGAGTGAGGCAAGCTGCCGTGCGAGCGCGCGATCCACGTCCGGCGCAGGCGCGGTGGAGGCGCGGTCCATCACGTCCTCCGCGAGCGCCAAGTACTCGGCACTTCGTTCCGGCTGCAGCGCGGCCAGGCGTCGGTCAAGCTCTGCTCGCCAGCCGTCAGCGGCGTGAGGCGCAAAGGCCAGCGAAAGTGTCGCCGCGCAGGTCATCGCCACGATCCATGCGTATCGGGACCACCGGTTGTTGCAATACATCACTGCACCTGCCCTTCAGGGGCAATGCCCAATGCGGCAACTTCAAGCAGCGCCCGCGAAGTTGATACGAGTTGCGCAAACACGTCCGGCGCCGCTGCTCGGTCCGCACCAGCGCGCTGCAGCAACGTATTGATGGCACTGCGTCGACGCGGCATGCGCTCGGCCAGTATCGCCGCGTCAAGTTCAAGGATCCCAACAAGTTCTGCCACCGCGGCTTGCGGACCCGGCGCAGCCAGGCGACGCCGCGCATCCGATGTACTGAGGATCAATTTCAGTTCGGATGCAGGAACAACGGGGCCAGCTTCAGTAGCGCGCGCAGTGAACCACGCACGCAACGCATCTTCTGGCCGTGCATCAACACTCACCGGACGACCCGCAAGCGCGCGTACCACCGAATTTGCGCTGAGAGTGAACTCCTGCGCCACCGAATCGATGCGATGCTGTTCGGAAGGAACCAAAACCGCATAGTGATCAAGAAGCAGAAGCATGGCGGCAGCACGGCGGCGATCATCTGGTCCACGTGGAACGGGTTGCCCAGAGACAATCCCGGCCAGCGCGGCGGCCTCGGATACATCGACGGCTGAAGGAATCTCTGCCGACAATGCAGAGACCATGTTCGGGCCGGTGGCAAGGACATCCGCAATCACGCCCTGCGAAACAGACCGTAACTGTGGCGACGGGGAAGCCAGTGCCTCGCGGGCGAGCGTCGCGGCATCGATGGGACCGAGGTCACCAATGGCGCGGGTTCGAAGCGAGCGCAACAGTGCCAATTTGTCGTCATTTGAGTTACGGGAGCGCAATTCTGCGTCAAGGCGCCCATCCGTGGCGGCAGGCCGACCAACCGTGCGCTCGGTGCGGCTCTTCCACCGATCGAGATCATCGGGGGCGAGTCCCTGTGGGTCCTCAACCTGCGCAATGCGTGCCTCGGCATCACTGGTGCGACCGCGCTCCAACAGTCGCGCGGATTCCACCATGCCCACCAGTTCGGCGGCGTATGCAATGCGAAACGCCGGGTCTTCAGCAGGAGTACGCGCAAGTACCAATTGTGTAACGCGAACCCATCGATCAACCAGTTCCGGACGCACGCCACGGATACGCGGAGAATCATTCGCAGCCACTACTTCAGTGGAGGCAGCAGCAAGTGCGGTGGCGAAGTGATCTGCTGTACGGGCTCGATCCGCCATGTCGGCGCGTGCCGACACCACCAGCCATGGTTCCCACCACGCGCCTGGTCGGCGTGCAGCCAACACGCTGGTGAGACCATGCAGCGACACCGCGCTCACCGTTGGATCCTCAAGCCACGTTCGGAACGTTGCGGCGATTCTTGATCGGCGCGCTGGTTCGCCCGTCCACGCCAACGCATCGAGGAGCGTTCCAGCAGTGTCAGCGGAAACTCCCGGACGCTCAAACGGCGCGGTGCGACGCAACATCATGTCAATGAGTGACATGATCCGAGTGTCTCGTTCATCGCGCAGTGGTCCGGCTGAGGTTGCCGCTTCCGTGGCCTGAAGCCAAGCATCAACTACGTCCGCCGCTTGCGTTGGATTGCCTGAAAAAACAGCATCGCACGCCGCTTTGGTGCGCGGAACAAGCCAGTCCAGTGCGGCTTCACCAAATGCCAACGGCGCGCCACCAGCGGAACGAAGGTCCAGCGCGGCTATCAGTCCAGCAGCACCACTCCCGCGCCAGATTGCCTCCGGTGTATCGGTACGCACGGCGCGCATCACTTCCAGCGGCGCACGCAGCATCAGCCGACTCTCCGAATTTCCAAGCCGTGGATGAAGTGCAACAATCGCCTCAAGAATAGTTTCACGACGGCGCGTTCCAAGGAGCGGCCATGAAGCGCAGAACGCATCCGTTGACCGACTCCATGCCGCTCGATCGGCATCTAACGGAGTAGTGCCGGCGCCGATGCGGGCTTGCATCGCCAGTAACTCTGCCTCCTCCGCAGCGATGGTCTCCAATGCAACGCGCGCCCAATCCGGCGAAGCGTCAACGCGCAGAAGCGGCGGCCGCGAGTACATCGCTGGAACTGGCGGCGTGTTGCGCGCCAGCGCGGATCGCGGGTTGTTTGCTACCGACGCCGCTGCGCGATCTGAGGACGTTCGCCGTGGATCAACGTCTGAAGATCCTGGCTTCCGCGCATCGACTTCGGCGCTTGGTGCAAGCGGACCCGTGCGCGAAGCCGGATCGGAATTGGCGGAAGATGCGGTGCTGGTACGAGCCGCGCGGTCGGCTGCAAACCACACCAAGCCAACGCTCACTGCCATCGCAATCACAAGGATTCCAAGCCCAATGGCGAGTTCCGCGCCACGGCTGCTGGTTGGTGCCGACGGCGCAACTTCCGCCGACTCCACTTCCGCAACCGGCGCTGGGGTACGTCCAAGAGCGCTGCCAACCGAAACCGCACGTAACGCACTATTGACCATGGCAGCAAAGTCAACGCCCCGAGTACGCGCAAACGCCGCCAGCCGTGCCCGCGTGCGCGCGTTCCAACCGCCGCTCGAACGAATGATGAGCAACACTTGTTGGTCAAGCATGCGCTGCCGATCAGTTGGTCCGCCGGTTTGGGTCATCGGCGATCTCCGTTCGGCGTCGCGGTATTGATGTCGCTCGGCAACTTTGCAAGCCGCACGTCAAGTGCCGCCAGTCGTGCGGACGCAGCGCCCTCGCCAAAGCCATTCCCAAGTTGTCGAACCTGCTCAAGGAGCGAGCGCGCACGCGGTTGATCCGTGCTTGCAATGGATTCGATTTGCATCGCCTTGGCTTCAAACCACGGTTCCGTTCCGGCTGCATTCGCTGAGAGCACTTGGCGCAACAAGGCGGCCGCGCCAGAAGCGTCGCCCGAAGCAACCCGCAGGTCCGCACTTGCCAGGAGCAGCGCCGCGGACTTTGGAGACGAAGCCAAGGCGGACGAACCAGCGCGCTCCGCTCCGGTTCGATCGATGGCGGGTTTCCCCTCGCGGAGCAACTCGGCTTCTGCGCGCATCCACATCGCTGCTTCGGCCGCACCGGCCGTTTCCTGCCCGGAAATCACCGCTTTGGCAACAGCGGCTCGAATCGCGGCGCCGCATGCGGGATTTCGTAGCACCGCCCCCATGACCGATTGCGCAGCCACTCGGACCCACGGCGATCCAGGTTCAATGGCAAGGAGCGCGGTGAGCGCATCGTCCATTCGACCGTCGAGCGCTGCGATCTGCGTGCGACGCGCGGCCAGTTCCGCCGCAAGCGCGCTGTCAACCACGGGCGCACTTCCGGGTGGTGGCGTTGCGGCCGATGCACTATCCACAAGCAGTCGTGCTTCCAAAGCTACTAACGAATCCGATGCACGCATGCGGTCATCAAGGGCAATGGCAAGTTCAAGTCGCCGACGAAGTTCCAGTGTTCCCTCTTCGCTTCCGCCGGCAGCAACATCGTCGCCAGCAGCAAGGGCACGCCGCGCGGCTGCGCGTCGCTCGTCTCCGGACAGTGATCGAAAGCGGCGATACAAGCCATCAAGCGCTGCACGACGCGCCGCGGGGGCAATTTCAACGGCAACGGTATCGCTGAGTAGCGCATCAATGTCAACGATTGCTGGAACATCCGCGTGCAGCACGCGCCACGCGCGCGCGCGGACTGCTGCGGATGTATCGGGCAGGTCGGTGATGATTGCATCCACCGTGGCAGTGACGCGAGTAGCCATCGATTCAGTTGCTTCGCCTGCGCCCGAAGTCGCGGCAGTGCTGCCCTTGCTGCTTGGCGCACGCATTGCCTCTTCAAGGCAGAGCACCGCCAGCCAGCGCGTGTCACCGGCACGATCGCCTTGCATTTCCTTGGCCGCCTGGAGAAATGCATCGGCCGCTTCCGCGGGGCGCCCCGCTCCTCGAAGGACGTATCCATTGAGTGCCCGTGCGCCTGCAGACACGGTTGGAGAAACTCCTGGACCAATGGCGCCAGCAATGCGATCGGCCGCGCGCTGCCATGCGGCTGCAGCCTCAACACTCTTCCCTTCCTCTTTCAATCGATTGGCATCAGCAGCGGCTCGTACCGCCGCAAAGAGTTGCGCACCAGAGCCAGACTCCTCCGCACCCGGCGCCAATGAAATCAGCGACAGTTCGCGCAGTTTTCCTGCGGCAACCAGTCGCCCAACTGCTTCGGTCAACAGTTCCGCAGCGCCAGGTGCATCGGGCTTTCGTCCGGCACGCGCGGCTGCAATCAACGACATCCCAACACCCTGTGAGCCATCACCTTCGCTACGTAAGAATATCAACGCAGTTTCCAATTCCCCGCGATCCAGGTACGAAGCAATGCGCCATGCCGGCAACTTGATCCGCACCGAGCTATGCGTTCCGGGCGATGCCAACAATGCAAACCACGCATCAGCCGTAGCACCCGTTTGCACCAGACTTGCAGCAAGCGCGGAACCAAGAATAGAACTGGCGAACCCTTCGTTACTGCGCAGGTCCACTGAAACATCGCCGGGGTCGATCGCCGCCTTGCCAGGCTCAATCAACTGCGCAAACCAGCCCATGGAATCTTGGCCGCGCTCGCGCCAATCAGGATGACCCAATTCACGTGCGAGCCATGCCGAGTAGTAGCCGGCCCAAGCCCGAAAGAACTGTGCATTACGGGCAATTTCTTCCTCGCGCGTAGCACGGAGCGCCGTTTGTTCCGCAGCAATTCCCACCTGCGCGGATGCATCGCGACTACTCAACGTCTTGGCGCGATCCGATCGTGCGGCGAGCACCCCGAACTCTCGGATCAAACTCTCAAACTGTTGCCGAGCGGCTTCGCACTCCTCATCGGTTCCCCGTCCGGCGCGTCGATCTTCCGCCGTGCGTTGCGCCGCGCGATGTTGCGCGCGCAGAATCACCAAGCGCAATGGTTCGGACCCGGCATCAAAGCGCTTGACCAATGCCATGGCACGCGCCATCAATGCGT
>DBCE01000258.1 GCA_002292895.1 Phycisphaerales bacterium UBA966 | reverse complement strand
CCGTTGGTATCAAGCGTGGTTCCAAGTACTAATTCATCACCAATGGACAAAATGCACGCGGTTGGTGGCTGGATCTGCTGTGGTGCAGTCATAGTGAACTTCTCCCAGATAGCGCAATGACGCGCTGCAGGTTCGCCTTGAACCCATCAGAAAGTATGCGTCGAAAGACATCAGCCGGCACGTCGTTTGCGCCCCAAAGGCCAGCATCTTTCCACTTGCCGCGCATCCAACCTGCACGCACTTGAGCGAGTGTGGATTCATCAGCAAGATCAAAGGTTGCGCCGTTCGGACCGGGCACCACTGGCATGGCATCGAACGCGGTCAGCATGGCACGCAGTGTGGGATCTGTTGCGTCCGAAGCCAGCAACATCCGACCATCACGCGGATATTCCGGATGTGCAGCAATCAGCGCCCATGCAGTGCGCAGTAGTGATCGATTCTCCATCGCCATGGCAACAAAGATAGGCACCACAAATGCACGGACGTCTGGATTCGCATTCGGAATTTCCCGCGCCAATTTCCAGGGATCGACTTTGTCAACGAATCGTGGCATGTCGCTTGCGTAGACGGCACGGCTGATCGGAAGCCGCCGCAAGGAGAATTGCCGCGGACCACCCGCAGAACCAGCGGGATACTGCCACAGTCGCTGACCTTCAGGCGAAAGGACAAACTCAATGAATCGCCGCGCGGTTTCTGGATGCGGCGCGCCGCGCAACATAGCCACGGGGTCCGGATCAATCGCTGTCTTTCCAACCGGATCAACATAGCCAACCCGCCCCGGCGACCCACCGTCCGCCACTGCTTGCTGCTGATAGCGACCATAGAAATCAATGCATAGACCCTCGGCGGCGTCGCCCTGCGAAACATCCATCGGGGTGCGCGGCCCGCCCGCTGCGATGGAGCGCGCGTTTCCAGAAGCGCGCCGCAAGATGGCCCAACCGCGCTGCCATCCTTCGCGCAGCAGAATGGTCTCCATGGCTGAAGCAATACTTCCTGACTGCGCAGGATTCACCAAGGAAACACTGTCCTGCAAGCGCGGATCTGCAAGCGCTGACCATTCGGTGGGATAGGCGACGCCCATGCGTTGCAACATCTCTGCGTTGTAGACAATTCCAAACGCACTCAGCGCTGTACCAAACCACGCACGGTGTGGGTCATAGAGCGTGCGGCCCGCGATCGAGTTCTGGCCGTATACCGCATCCAGCCACTCCTGGGGAAAGTCAATTGGAATCAACACCGTGGTGCTGCGGACTTCGCCATTCACTTCAACAGTGATCGGCTTGGTCAATTGCTCAAAGTCATAACTACCGCCGCCAAACAGCAAGTCTGCGCTGCCGCCTGGAGCAGTTCCATCCCGCAGCGACGCGGTGGCACTGGCTTCAAGCATCCGGCGGATTTCCGTAGCGCCGCCCGGCATGTTCCAGATCACTTGCGCGGGCACACCAAATTTCTCACGATGCCACTGCGCAAATCCCTCCGCAAACTCCACGCGAATTTGTTCATTGTTGGGCGTGACAATGATCACTGTGGCCGCGCCCACAGGGACGGTTGGTTCAGCACGCCGCGCAATCACTGGCACTGCCAGGAGCAGCAGCATCACTACCGCAAGCAATGCACCCACCACGCGGGGACTCATACTCGGGCGCCCAGAGCAGCACCAATCTGCGTTCGAAGGTCTTCAGCAGCACGGCGCACCGATTCATGCCACGCGCGATCAGCTGGCTCAAACGCGTAGATCACTGAGCGACTGGCAGTGACCAGCGCGCCACGCCCGTCCGAGCGGAAACATGGCAAGACATCATCAACTCCACCGCCCTGCGCGCCAAATCCCGGCACCAAGAAGATCTGCTGCGGCATGCGAACACGCAATGCGGCGGCATCAGTTGGCTTGGTGGCGCCAACCACCGCGCCAAGCGCGCTAAATCCTGCGGTTCCCAGCGAAGCCGCGCCAACCGAGGCAACCAGGTCCGCCACCGCTTCGGCCACCGTGCGGCCATCAGCCAAGCGCAATGATTGGACCGCATCACCGGAAGGATTGGAAGTACGCACCAAGGCAAACGCGCCGTGACCGTTACCAACGAACGGCGTCAGCGAATCCGCTCCGAGGTATGCGCTCACCGTAGTCCAATCCGAGCGGTACGCGTCGCGCGCGCTCGCGGCGTAATGCTCCGCGCTGATACCGATGTCGCCGCGCTTGAAATCAAGAATGACTTCAAGGCCATCAACAGTGCGCGCGTGTTCCAGAACACTGGCAAGCGCAGCAACGCCCGCGGGTCCGTGCCGCTCAAAGCATGCCGCTTGAATCTTCACCGCCGGCACGATCCCCGCCACTGCGTCAATGACGCCGCGCGAGAACTCGCCAATGGCGATCGCCGCAGCCGCGTGGCCCGGGGCCGGTCGCAGAATGGCTGGAAGTTTCTCCGCCACCGGATCAAGACCAACGCACACCGGGGCGCCCGCGGCCTCGATCCGAGCAAGGAGGCGGTCAGCAGCATGTACAGCGTTGTTGTTTGGGGCGTTCATCGCATCCGAAGTCTAGAGCCAGCAGCGGCACTCAGCCCGCGCCGTAGAATCGAGAAATGCACGCGGATGAATCCCACGCATCACCGGAAGAATCCTTGGCCTCGGCGTCGGCCGCAGCCTCCGCGGCTGCGCTCGCGCCGGCGCACCTCGATCTTGACCGCGAAAAAGGACTTGCCATCACCTGGGCCGATGGCCGCGAGTCGTTCTTTCCGATCGCCTACCTGCGCCGCCGTAGCCCCAGCGCCGATGCCAAAGTCTTGCGCGAGGAAATGGCACGCAATCCGCTGACCGTCCTACCGGCCAGCCGCGCGACCGGTCCCCTGACTGCGCTCGGCGCTGAACTGGTTGGCAACTACGCGGTGCGTATCCGGTTTAGTGACGGCCACTCCACTGGCATCTTTAGTTGGACGTACCTGCGCTCCATCGATCCCGCGCTGGAGACGCGCGCATGAACAGCGCGCCACTGATTCCGGATGCCACGTTGCGTCCGGCGCCCGGTAGTTCCATTGCACACCCGCGTCCGTTTGGATTGCGATTGATTCCGTCCGCTGATGGCGTGAGCCGCGAGGTGGCACACATCAATAATGTGGAATACGTGCGTTGGATCGATCGCGCCGCCGAACTACACGCCGACTCGCTTGGACACACGCGCGAACTTCTCTTGGCAAGCGGCCGCATGTGGTTTGTTGC
>DBCE01000115.1:5376-8150 GCA_002292895.1 Phycisphaerales bacterium UBA966 | reverse complement strand
GGCTGCGCGCGGAAAGACAGGAAACTCATGAGTAAATCACACACTGGAACAGCCGTGCGCATGCAACGCTTTCTTGAACACTGGGGAGTGCTGGTGGCGTTTGTCCTGCTCTTTGCGGTCAGCGCATTCAAACAAGGCGGGGACTTCCTCAGCATTGAAAACTTTCGAAATCTGCTGAATCAGAATGCCGCCGTTGGCATCCTGGCGGTTGGCATGACGCTTGTGATTGTCTCCGCAGGGATTGATCTTTCGGTGGGCAGCATGGTGGTGCTGGCTGCTGCTGTTGGAACCACCGCCATGAACGCGCTGATCGAAGCGGGTTGGAGCGAACCAAGCGCAGTGGTTTCAGGCGCATTGATCACGATCCTTGCCGGTACTGCCGCTGGCGCACTGAACGGCGCGCTGATTGTCTTTGGCCGTATCGCACCGTTCATCGCCACGCTTGGTGGACTTGCCGCATTCCGTTCCATTGCCTTGGCCATTGCGGAGGCTGGAGAAATTCGATCACAAAGTCCAACCATGTTCAGCGCTCTTGGGCGCGGTGGTATTCCGATCCCATTTGCAGAGAACAGCGCAGGAAAGGCGCTGACTCTTTCGTGGAGTACGGTGATCTTCTTTGTTGTGGCAATTGTCGCGCAATGGTTCCTTTCACGCGCTCGCTTTGGTCGACAACTGGTTGCAGTGGGTGCGAACGAAACCGCGGCGCGGTATGCGGGCGTACCAGTGGCATGGATCCGCTTCCGGGTCTACGCATTGATGGGAGCGCTTGCCGGCGTTGCCGGATTGGTGCAGAGTTCGCGCATGAATTCCGTATCAACGGCGCAGTTAGGCCTTGGTAGCGAACTGGATGCGATTGCCGCTGTGGTCATTGGCGGCACCAGCCTGCGCGGCGGATTCGGGCGCATTTGGGGCACCGTTGCGGGCGTACTGATCTTAGGAATGATCACCAACATCCTCACCATTTCCGGAGTGAGCCCCTATTGGCAAGGTGCAGTGAAGGGCGCCGTCATCGTGCTTGCAGTGTTAGTGCAGCGTGGCTCACGTGCGTAAGGGGAAGACGGTACCTTTGCGCGCACGATGAACACTTCAAGCATTCTGAAACTCTCGAGCGCCGTCCTCCTGTCCGCATCAGCACTGTTTGCGATTGCAGCCACCGAGCCGATCGCTGCGCAATCCGCCACAAAGCCCGCACCGACCGATGCAGCAGTGACTGCAACGAAGAAGATCGGCGTATCCATTCCCGCCGCCGACCACGGCTGGACCGCTGGCGTGGTTTGGTGGGCAAAGGAATGCGCCAAACTTCACCCAGAGATTGAGTGGACGATCGCCACCGCCGAAACTCCCGAGAAGCAAGTCTCTGACATTGAAACACTGATGGCCAAGAAGGTGGATGCCTTGGTCATCTTGGCAACCGAGTCTGCGCCGATCACCCCCGTAGCCGAAGAAGCGCACAATCGCGGCATTCTGGTGGTGAACGTTGACCGCGGCTTCTTGAAGCCCGTTGCCGACATCTTCATCGAAGGCGACAACAAGGCGTTTGGCCGCAAGAGTGCTGAATTCATGGTGAGCAAACTGGGTGGCAAAGGCAAGGCCACTGGCAACATCATTGTGCTTGAGGGAATTCCTTGCACGGTGAATACGGATCGCGTGACTGCGGCACTGGAAGTCTTCAAGGCGGAGCCGGGCATCAAGATCGTTGGCCAACAGGCTGCCAACTGGAACCGTCAGAAAGCGCTCGAAGTCACCGAAACCCTGCTGCAGAAGGCTGGGAAGGTGACCGCCATCTGGGCCTCCGACGATGACATGGCGCTCGGCGCCGAGCAAGCGCTCATCGAAAAGGGCGTGGACGGCGTCTGGATCCTGGGCGGCGCTGGAATGAAGGACATCATCAAGCGCGTCATGAACAAGGACCCGATGTTCCCAGGCAATGTCACCTATCCGCCGTCCATGATCGCTACTGGAATGGAACTGGCCGCCGGAGTGCTGAGTGGCGGCAAGCGCGAAGAGAAGATGCGCTACATGCCCCAGCACCTGATGATTGATGTTGACCTGGTGACCCCAGAGAACGCGGCGAAGTACTACTTCCCAAACAGCGTTTACTGAGGATTACTTTGGGCGAAACAACGCCCGACACAGGTAACCTAACCACCGCAGACACGCGGCCGGATGTCTCCGGTCGCGTTTCTCGTTTGACCATGAATCAGCACCTCCCGACCAATCGTGCCGAAACCGTATTTGAGGACTTCAAGCTTCCGCTCTTGCGCGATGCCGCGATGGTTGAAGCCAATCGGTGCCTCTTCTGCAGCGACGCGCCGTGCATCAAGGCCTGCCCAACGCACATTGATATTCCGCAGTTCATCCGCAAGATTTCCACGGACAATGTGCACGGATCAGCCAAGACCATCTTTGAGTCAAACATCCTGGGCATGAGTTGTGCACGGGTCTGCCCGGTAGAGGTGTTGTGCGTTGGCGCGTGTGTCTACAACGACCTCGAGCAACCCCCGATCGCCATCGGCAAGTTGCAGCGCTACGCCACTGACATTGCATTTGCTGAAGGATGGAAGTTCTTCGAAGCGGGCAAGGACACCGGCAAGCGCGTGGCATTGATTGGCGCGGGTCCAGCAAGCCTGGCCGCCGCGCACGAATTGCGCCGCCTTGGACACGCCTGCACCATCTTTGAGCGCAAGAACACTATTGGTGGACTCAACGCGAGCGGTGTTGCGCCGTACAAGATGAAGGCTGAGCGCGCATTGCAAGAAGCCGACTGGGTGCTC
>DBCE01000115.1:0-5290 GCA_002292895.1 Phycisphaerales bacterium UBA966 | reverse complement strand
GCCGTGTTTGTTGGCGCCGGACTCGGCGCTGACAGTTCCTTGGGTATTCCAGGTGAAGACCTTGCGGGTGTACATGGGGCGGTGGCGTGGATTGAGGCTATGAAACTCGGGACAATCGATCTTTCCAAGGTTCGCCACGCAGTGGTGATTGGTGGTGGAAACACTGCGGTTGACGCCTCACGAGAGTTGCGTGGCCTTGGGGTTCCCTCCGTCACCATGCTGTACCGAGGCGTGAAAGAGAACATGAGTGGATACGCCCACGAGTGGTCTGCCGCATTCAGCAAGGGCGCTACCGCGGAGTGGCAAACCGTAGTCACGGCATGCACCGGAGCCGGTCATGTGCAACAGGTTCAGTGCGTGCGCGTTGATACCAACAAGAATCCAGTAGCTGGAACAGAGTTCACGCTGCAAGCCGACTTGGTTCTCATGGCCATCGGGCAAGCAAAGCTGGGGAACATGCTGGCGGTGCTGCCGGGCATCCGTGTGGACCGCGGTCGAATCATGATTGATGAACACGGCTACACCGGTCGCCCGGGTTGGTACGCCGGTGGGGACTGCACCAACGCTGGCAAGGAAGTGGTGAATGCGGTGGCTGAAGGAAAGATTGCAGCACATGCCATCGATGCCGCCATCATGGGACACATGAACGCCAACGGGAACGCAACAAGCAAGATCGCTCGCACTGGAGGTTCGTCACATGCCTGACCTAAGCACCAACACCGGCGGCATTCAATCGCCGAATCCATTTTGGCTTGCAAGCGCACCACCGGCAAACAGTGGTCGGCAGATTCAACGCGCGTTCGAAGCGGGTTGGGGCGGCGCAGTGTGGAAGACGCTCGGTGTACCGATTCAGAATGTTTCCAGCCGCTTCGCTGGACACACCATCCGCGGCGTGCAGGCGGCGGGCTTCAGCAATATTGAACTCATTACCGATCGCCCCTTGGAAATAAACTTACGGGAAATTACTGAGACCAAGAAGCTCTTCCCAAAGAACCCGATCATTGTCTCCCTCATGGTGGAAACCGAGGCGGAATGGCGGGAAATCATTAAGAAATCCATCGATGCGGGCGCAGACGGACTGGAACTCAATTTCGGTTGCCCACACGGAATGTGCGAGCGCGGCATGGGTAGCGCGGTGGGTCAAGAGCCTGCCATCAATGAGCGAATTACTGGTTGGGCCGTCAAGTACAGCACCGTGCCAGTACTGGTCAAACTGACTCCGAATGTTGGCAACATCGTGCCGCATGGCTTGGCAGCCCGACGTGGCGGCGCGCACGGCGTGTCGCTCATCAACACCATTAAGAGCATCGTTGGTGTGGATATCGATCGATTCATCCCGCTGCCGCTGGTGGGCAATATGAGCACAAACGGTGGCTACTGCGGCGCAGCCGTCAAGCCCATCGCTTTACACATGGTGGCTGCCCTTGCCCGCGAGAAGCAGTTTGGACTGCCGATCAGCGGCATCGGCGGAATCAGTAACTGGCGAGATGCGGTTGAGTTCATCTTGCTGGGATCCAGCACCGTGCAGGTTGCCACTGAAGTGATGTTGCGTGGCTACAACATTGTGGAAGACATGACGGACGGACTGCAGGAGTACATGCGCACGCATGGTTTCGATCGCATTGATCAAATGGTTGGCAAAGCCATTCCCGCGTACACGGAGTGGGGCCACCTGGATATGAACTATGAGACGGTGGCAAAGATCGACGCCGACAAGTGCATCGGCTGCCAACTCTGCGTCGCCGCATGTCACGACGGCGCTCACCAGTGCATCCACCCGCAACAAGACACGCGCGTTCCCCATGTTGACGAGGCGGAGTGCGTTGGCTGCAATCTCTGCCAAATCGTCTGCCCGGTGCCTGATTGCATCACGATGACGCCGGTGGATAACGGGCACTCCCCTGCAAGTTGGAACGAATTTGCCAACGAAGGCAAGCCTCTTCGGCCGAAAAAGGATGCTCACTGAGCACCAGAGATAAGGGACACCATATGACTACCAAGAGCAAGATCGTCCGCTGCGGCCTCATCCAATGCAGCAACCCCCTGAACGACGAGAAGCGCCCAGTCAAGGAAATTCAGAAGGCGATGGTGGACAAACACCTTGCCATGATCGAAGACGCCGGCAAGAAGGGCGTGCAGATTCTGTGCCTGCAAGAGATCTTCAATGGCCCATACTTCTGCCCCAGCCAAGACCCGCGCTGGTATGAGGCTGCCGAAGAAGTCCCCGGCCCCACCACCAACCTGATTGCCGACGCTGCTAAGAAGCATGCCATGGTGGTGATCGTTCCGGTGTATGAGCGCGAGATGAGTGGCGTCTTCTACAACACCGCTGCCGTCTACGACGCTGATGGCACTTACCTTGGTAAGTACCGCAAGCAACACATTCCGCAAGTCAATCCCGGCTTCTTTGAGAAGTTCTTCTTCAAACCAGGAAACGGCGGCTACCCCGTCTTCAAGACGCGCTACGCCACCATCGGCGTGTACATCTGCTACGACCGCCATTTCCCGGAGGGCGCGCGATGCTTAGGCCTGAACGGCGCAGAGATCGTCTTCAACCCGTCAGCCACCGTGGCGGGACTCTCGCAATACCTGTGGAAAATTGAGCAGCCCGCGCATGCGGTGGCGAACGGCTACTACATGGGCTGCATCAATCGCGTGGGCACAGAGGCGCCGTGGAACATCGGAAAGTTCTATGGAACCAGCTACTTTGTCAACCCGCGCGGCGAGACGGTCGCGCAGGCCAGCGAGGACAACGACGAACTGCTCGTAGCAGACCTGGACCTTGCCGTGATTGATCAAGTGCGCAGCGTCTGGCAGTTCTATCGCGACCGACGCCCCGAGGCGTATCCCGAAATCACTCGTCAATGAGGCCTTTATGAGCGACACCACTTTGATTCGTGGCGGAACGGTTGTTACTGCTGACCGGCAATGGCGCGCCGATGTTCTCATTGCTGGTCAGAAGGTAGCCGCCGTTGCCGAGAGCCTGCAGGCTCCAGTTGGCGCGCGCGTGATTGAAGCGGACGGCGCGTTTGTCATGCCAGGGGGCATCGACCCGCACACGCACATGGAGTTGCCGTTCATGGGAACGGTTTCCAAAGATGACTTCTTCACAGGTACCGCCGCGGCAGCAGCCGGCGGAACCACCATGATCATTGACTTTGTGATTCCAGGCCCGGAGCAGAGCCTCTTAGAGGCGCTGGAAATTTGGAATGGACGCGCCGCGAAAGCAGCTGCCGATTATTCATTCCACATGGCGATCACCGGATGGAGCGACCGCACGCACGCCGAAATGGCTGAAGTCACAAGCCGCGGCATCAATAGCTTCAAGCACTTCATGGCGTACAAAGGCGCCATCATGGTGGATGACTCTGTACTGGTCAAGAGTTTCATCCGCGTCCGCGACCTCGGCGGAATCTGCCTCGTTCACGCAGAAAATGGCGAGTTAGTAGTGCACTTACAAAACGACATATTTGCGCGCGGAATCACGGGTCCAGAAGGGCATCCACTTTCGCGGCCAGCGGAAGTTGAAGGCGAAGCGAGCAACCGCGCCCTGCGTATTGCTGAAGTCATTGGCGTACCGCTGTACGTGGTGCACACCAGTTGCAGTGATGCGCTGGATCCGATCGCGCGTGCGCGCGGTGAAGGCCAATGCGCCTTTGGCGAAGCGCTCATTCAGCACTTGATCATAAGTGAAGAGGTCTATCGAAACGAAAACTGGGATCAAGCCGCGCACCATGTCATGAGTCCACCGTTCCGATCGCGCGAACACCAAGCCGCACTCTGGCATGGCATCCAATCCGGTGCCATTCAAGTCATCGGCACTGACCACTGCGTTTTTGACACGGCACAGAAGCGGGCAGGACATGGCGATTTCCGCAAGATCCCCAACGGTACCGGTGGCATCGAAGATCGCATGAGCGTCCTATGGCACCATGGCGTCGGCAGCGGGCGCATCACTCCAAGCGAGTTTGTTGCTCTGACCAGTAGCAACGCCGCGCGCATTTACAACTGCTACCCACGCAAGGGCACCATCGCTGTTGGTAGCGATGCCGACATTGTGGTGTGGGACCCAGCAGCAACCCGCACCATCTCCGCGCGTACGCACCACCAGAACGGCGACTTCAACGTCTTTGAAGGAATGACTGTCACTGGCAATGCCGCGGTCACCCTTTCCCGCGGAGCAGTCCTGTGGCAAGACGGGAAGCTCCACGCAACATCGGGTTGGGGTAAGTATGTACCCCGCCCTGCCTTCGCTGATTTCACACAATCACTCGCGGTGCGCAACAAGCTTGCACAACCAACCGCCGTCAAGCGGGCCTGAGATATCAATCATGACAGCAACACCATTCGCTCCAGCAATCAAGCCATTCTCCGCCAGCAGTGACGATTTCGTCACCTACACCACCGCGCGGCACTGGATCGGCGGCCAATGGCGGGACCCGATCTCCAGCACCACCGTGCACGATGTGATCAACCCGCGCTTTGGCAAAGTCATTGCACAAGTCAAGATGGGCGCAGCGGATGATGTCGCTGCCGCCGTGCAAGCAGGAGCGGCAGCGGCGCGCGACTGGGGACAGTGGCCCATCCGTGATCGCGCGCACGTCTTGTACCGCCTGCGTGAATTGATGCTGAAGAATCTGGACGAACTCGCCTGGCTTCTCTCGCACGAGAACGGCAAGGTGTTCGGCGAAGCGAAGGCGGAAGTAGAAAAAGGTATCGAATGCGTGGAGTACGGCTGCTCGCTGCCGAACCTTGCCGCAGGCAACCAGCTGGAGGTGAGCCGCGGCGTGGCATGTGAACTTGCCTATGTCCCGCTCGGCGTGGTCGCTGGCGTTACCCCATTCAACTTCCCGATGATGGTTCCACTGTGGATGCTGCCGCAAGCATTGGTCGGTGGTAATGCCTTCGTCCTCAAGCCGAGTGAACGCGTGCCGCTATCCACGCTCCGACTGGCGGAACTGCTCGCGCAGGCGGGGCTTCCCGCTGGTGTCTTCAACATGGTGCAAGGCGGACGTGAAGTAGTGGAAGCGCTCTGTGATCACCCAGAAATCAAGGCGCTGGGGTTCGTTGGTAGCACCAAGGTTGCTAAGGCCGTGTACGGACGCGCAAGCACAAACGGCATGCGTGCACTCTGCCTCGGCGGCGCCAAGAATCACCTGATTGTGGTGCCGGACGCAGACCTGCAAGTCACTGCGGAAAATATCGTCGCTTCCTTCACGGGATGCGCGGGTCAGCGCTGCATGGCCGCCAGTGTGCTGCTTGCAGTCGGCGATGTGGACCACATCCTTGC
>DBCE01000057.1:1230-2851 GCA_002292895.1 Phycisphaerales bacterium UBA966 | reverse complement strand
AGGCGAATGCGGGCCAGTACGAAACCGTGATGCATCAACGCCGACCAGTACGAAATCGTGATGCATCAACGCAAGTCACATTGCTCAGGCCGCTTCGAGCTTCGTTCCTGCCACGCCATCCGTGGTGACCAAGAACAGGTCAGCGCAAATTGGATACGGCAGACGCTGGTACTCCTGTTCGGCGCGCGCGCGGAGGCGCTCGACGAACGGTTCTGGATCGCCAGTCATTGCTAGGAACATGTCGCGCGCCGGGGCGGCAACGTAGAAAGTCTTTCCAAGCTGCGCCGAAAGACGTGAGTGCAGGTCGCCAAGCAACAGGCGAGCGGCGTCGTAGCCGTCGTGCATACTGATGATGGCCGCACGACCGCCTTCGTTCGAACGAACCACTTGGACATCCAAGTTCGGCGCGTAGCGATCGAGGTTGGCGCGGGCAATTTCTTCAAGATCGTCAGCGGTCACGCCCCAGCGGATCATCTGCTCGGTGCTGATGGAAACCGTGTAGTGAGGCATGTCCATGACGAAGACAATAACGGTGTCATTCACCCACTGAACATGAGCCACGTGTTCGCGGTCGAGCGTTTGGAAGATGTTTCCGGGCTGAATCCGCGGCATGATCCGCGACTTGGCCACTGCAAACGGAATATCAAGGGTGCTCATCTGATCGCCTTCCAGAACGCGATCGATGTGATGCTCCACCGTCTCAAGCCAGGTTTCCGGGGCGCGTTGCACGGTGCGCCACAGGTTCTCAAGGCCCATGTGCCGACCATCAATCGTGAGCACCAACGTGGTCACCAATTCCACCGATCGGGAACCGTGGCGGCTGCGCACGAGGTCATAGACGGCGGTGCTGAATTGCTCGGGGGTATCGGGGAACTGGCTCATGGTGTGACTCCTGAAAACTCGCCGACGCCCCGAATGTGAGGCGCCGTCGATCGGAATGTCAGATACAGGACCCGGCATGTGAAGTAAGAATCAAGTAATTTCAAGTTCTGAACGGTGGGCTGCACCGTCTGTAACGCCTGACCACCCCCCCCGCTCACCCTTTCCGAGCCTCCATTGCCATGAAAAACGTCCTTCCTGAGTTCTTTGCCGCGCCCGCCCGTCGACTCTTAGTTATCGCTGGTCCGTGCATTTTGGAGGACTCGGCTACCAATGAGCGCATCGGGACGGTGGTCCGCGATGCGTGCCAGGCCTTGGACCTGCCCTACGTGTTCAAGGCAAGCTTCGACAAGGCCAACCGAAGCAGCATCCACGGTCATCGCGGTCCTGGGTTGGAGCGCGGCATGGAAGAGATGGCGCGCCTGCGTGAGAAACTCGGCGTTCCAGTGACCACCGATATTCATGACCCGGCGCAAGCCGAGCCGGTGGCGCGCGTGGTCGACCTCTTGCAGGTGCCCGCATTCTTGTGCCGACAGACGGATCTGCTGGCCGCCGCCGCCGCGACCGGCAAGCCCGTCAATGTCAAGAAGGGGCAATTCATGGCTCCGGAAGAGATGCGCAACGTCCTCACCAAACTGGCGGAAGGTGGCTGCACGCAGCCCATGCTCACCGAGCGCGGCACATTCTTTGGCTACCACCGTCTGGTCACGGACTTCATCGGTCTTGGCGACATGATGGCGCT
>DBCE01000057.1:0-1148 GCA_002292895.1 Phycisphaerales bacterium UBA966 | reverse complement strand
GGCATCCTGGCAAACGCGGCGGTTTCGGCCGGGGTACAAGCGATCTTCCTTGAATGCCACCCGGATCCCGCCAAGTCCAAGAGCGATGCGGGCACCATCCAGCCACTTGCAGAAATCCCTGCGCTACTCAAGAGATTGAAGGCCATTCGGACGGCATTGACCGCCTAGACTCGGCACCATGGCCGCCCCGTTCAGACCCTGTGATCATTGCGCGAAACCCGCAGTGGTGCACAATACCGTCATCGTCAATGGACAGATGAACGAGGTGCACCTGTGCGAAGATCACGCCGGCGCAGCGGGCATTCAAATGCCGGGCCAGGCACCGATCCACCAACTGCTTGGTCAACTTGCGCAAGTTGCTGTGACGCGCCCCCGCGGGCCAGCATGCCCAGAGTGTGGACACACCTTCCATGACTTCAAGACCAGTGGACTGCTTGGCTGTCCTGCCTGCTATGACGCGTTTGCCTCGACCGTTGGACCAGTGATCGAACGATCCCACGGCGGTGCATCCGAACACATTGGCAACGTGCCCGCGCGTGCCGATGATGCCAACCAACGCGCCGCGCTTCTGCAACAACTGCTGCGCGAACTGGAAACCGCCGTCTCGGCAGAGCAATACGAACGCGCTGCACAGTTGCGTGATCGAATCAAGGATTTGCGGCCGACGACTGCCGCTCGAATCGATGGCACACCATGACTGACCTCACCGCCATGATGGCCGGCGACCGTGATGTGGTGATGAGCTGCCGGGTTCGCCTCGCCCGCAACGTTTCCGGATTTCCGTTCGTTGGACGTGCCACTCATCCGCAACGACGCGAAGTGCTTGAAACGGTGCGCGCTGCTGCTGGTCCGGATGAAGCAAGCGTTGGGCTGTTGGGCGGCGGACGCGTTGGTGCAAGTACCGCGGAATCGCTTGCGTGGGTCGACCTTGCCGCGCTGCCGAAGCGCGATCGACAACTGCTTTGGGAACGACACCTGATCTCGCGACAGTTTGCGGAGGGTGATTCCCCGCGCGCCGTGGCGGTGACTCCTGATGAGCGATTCTCCCTCATGGTGAATGAGGAAGACCACGTGCGCATTCAAGTGTTGCGTACCGGCAACTTGCTCCGCGAGGCATTCGATGCCGCGGTGCGTGTGGACGCCACCCT
>DBCE01000098.1:4573-5614 GCA_002292895.1 Phycisphaerales bacterium UBA966 | reverse complement strand
GCCCCGAAAATAGGGACAGGGGTGAACGGCACCTATCTATTTACAGCCCCGCAGCCGCCAGCGCGCGTTTGCCTACGTGTTGCATGATCGCAAGCACGCCGATCAGGATGATGAAGCCGATAGCGACCGCCCATAGTCCTTGCTTCTCCATCAATTCCTTGAGGTCCTTTGCACCCGTTGCCGAGCCCTGCGCCCCCACCCATACGGCGATGAACGTGCGCGGCAACATCCCCGCGATTGATCCGATGATCATCGGTACAAAGCGAACACCGGATGCTGCCAACACCAAGTTGGTGAATGCAAACGGCGAGTTCGGCGGGAATCGCAGCAGTGCAACGAGTCCCATCGTCCGCCATGTGTTGGCTTCCACAAGCGATGATCGCACCACGCGCCAGCGCGGGTGGTCGTCGATACGTCGCACAATGGCATCGCCAGTCAACAGGCGCGAGAGGCCATAGCCCAACACCGCGCCGCCAACGTAACCAGCTACTGAGATTGGAACACCGACTGCCGTGCCAAAGACCCAACCCATCAAGACCGCTTGTGCATACGTGGGTAGAAATCCAAAGCCAGCGCAGACTGCAAATGCACCAGCTGCAATCCAGGGCCCGCTGCCGTGATGTTCATGCAGCCAGTCGGTGATTTCTGCCAGCTTTGCAAACAGCAGAATGCTGAATGCCAGCGGCAACGTGAACCATGCGAGTGCAAGGGCGGCGGTCGCAATGATGCGAATGTCACGCGTGGGACGAACAGAACTCACGGCGCCGCGAGCTGCCCTTCAGCAGGTTTCTCTGACATGTGCCCGGGCGTGTTGGGGTCGCGTGATCCTTCGGCCGGTGCTCCGCCCATCGGGTCGCCTGGTACTGGGCGCACTGGGCCAAGTTCACCAAGCCGCATGCGCACCTGCCCAAAGAAGTGATCCGCTTCCTTCCAGAAGTGTGCCGGTACCGCCCAGTCCGGTGAAGAGAAGGTGACGGTGGTGGGCGACTGCGCGGAGACCACTGCGGAGAATCGCCATTGCAACTCCTCGCGCTGCGGCGA
>DBCE01000098.1:0-4509 GCA_002292895.1 Phycisphaerales bacterium UBA966 | reverse complement strand
GCAGCGTCATCGACCTTCAACTTGTTCTCAACAACAATCCAATCGGGGTAACGCGGCGCGCGCGAGGCTTGCACCACGGCCATCCAGACATCGTCGCGCGGATAGTCATCAAACTGACAGGCCTGCGAGTGCCCACACCCAGTCATGGCAACCACGGTGAGTAGCGCGAAGCACACGCGCGCATAGCGATTGGCAAGCAATGCGGTTGCGGCGCGGATGGGTCGAACGGAATCAGTGCGTGGTTCAGGCATCAGGGATCTCGGCGTTGACATGCACTGTCTGGACATCGTCATGCTCTTCGAGCACTGCCACAAGCTTTGCTACGCGCGCTGCAGTTACGGCGTCAAGCTCCACCATGGAAACGGGAATGTACGAGAAGTTGGCGCTCTCCACGGCAATGCCCGCGGCGTCAAGCGCATCACGAACCTTGGCAAGATCGGCAACCCCACAGGTGACCTGCCAACCCTCTTCGCCGCTCAATACGTCCTCCGCGCCCGCCGAAAGCACCACATCGAACAACTTCTCCTCGGTGGTGGCGTCGGCAGAAACTAAGACCACCCCTTTGTGAGAAAAACTGTAAGTGACGCTGCCTTGAACACCCAAGTTTCCACCATTCTTGTCAAACATGATCCGCATTTCCGGCGCGGTCTTGTTGACGTTGGCCACCAAACAATCAACGATCACCGCTACGCCACCCGGTCCGTAGCCCTCGTAACGCACGGCCTCGTATTGGTCCGCGGCATCACTGCCGGCGCCCTTCTTGACCGCCTTTTCAATGGTGTCGCGCGGCATGTTGGCCGCCTTCGCTGAGTCGATCGCAATGCGAAGGCTTGAATTGAATTTCGGATCAGCCCCGCCGAGTCGCGCCGCAACGATCACTGCGCGCGAGCACTTTGGACCAAATCTTGCCACGCTTTGCATCGACGGCTGCTTTGCGATGCTTGATGTTCTTCCAGACGCTATGCCCTGCCATGATCGTTACTGCTTCCTGAGTTCGGGGGGATTGGTGGGAGTGGACGCGGGGGTGGCTGCGACTTCCGGCTCGACGCCTCGGGTCACGGCTTCGATTTTACCGCGTGCTCGGGCTGCCACCTGACCGTCATGCGCGTTGTAGTAACGCGACGCGTCGATTGCTCCAAGACCAAACTGCTTGCGAAACATGGCCCGCAGAAGTTCAATGGTCTGCTCCCGGGTCAGACCACCTTCGGCGATTCGAACCGCCTCCAACCACGCCAGGCGTGCGCCGTTGTGGTCACCCGCCCGCCACCGCGCGTCACCAAGATGGTCATATTTCACGGCACTGGGCGCCTTGCCCTGGCTCGCTACCGATCGTTCGAGCAGCGAAATCGCTCCCGGAACACCGTCGGCGTCGGTCAGCCGGCCCTGCAGGTAGCGAAGCCAACCGATCGAGTCGAGCGTTCCGGAGTCGCTGGGGCGTAGTCGAAGGGCCTGTTCAAGCAGTTGCTCCGTTCGCGCGTCCGCGAGCCCGCGCTCCAAGCGAGCAAATCCCAGATTGTTGAGAAGCGCGCCGTCAGCAGGATCAACCGCCAACCCTGCTTCCAATACCAACTCTGCACCGGCACTATCGCCAAGCAGAGAAAGGATGCCACTGAGCACATCCGCCTCCGAGCCCGGTCGATCAGAATTTCCAAAGGGGTGGTGGCCCAATCCGCGTAGTCGCCCAGCGAGCGCCAGTGATTCCCCTGCTCGGCCACCAACGATGGCGTCGCAGGCGACCGCGGCACGCGCTAAGAGTGCAATGTCTTCCTCCGTCCGCTTGGACGGATCCTCCAGGCACGCACGCAGAAACTCACCTGCCGCACGTGGCTGCTGTTGCGACAACAAGAAATCCGCACACGCCCGCCACGACTCTGATGAATACTGAAACGTGTCAAGCGCGGCAGCTTCTGCGGCGATCATCGCCACCGCATCGAGGGCGCTTTGAGAATCTATGCCTGGATCGGAAGCCGCGCCCAGGGCTTCGAACGCAAAGAATTCCAGCGATGCGCGAGGGTCTGTGAAAATGGCATCACGTGCGATTCGCCGCATGACCTGCGCGCGCCCTGGGGTAGTTGCCGGAATCCGCCGTGCAATATCCAAAGCCGCCGCACGCATAGAAGTTGGTGGCGGATAGGCGCTCTCATAGAACCGACCGAGTGCATCGACCGATGATTCCGGGCTACCAAACTGCAGTTCGTTGTCCGCCTCCTCAAGTGATCGGCGCGGACCTGCTGGCAACGATTCGATGCGAACGCGCGCAGCTGCGGCAGCATCAGCACTCCGTCCAGTGACGCGCAGCAAGACCTCTCGCCACGGTAGCGCCAAGGTGTCTTGTGGATCCAACGCAAGGCGCGCATCAACGCGGGCCAGCGCATCTTCCGCGCGACCGCCGCTTGCCGCCTGCATGACTGCCGGTTGCCAGAGCAATGGATCGTTGGGACTACGCGCTAACTGGAGCGACAACCACTCCGCCGCGGCGCGCGGACCTTCGGTGCGTGGCAATAGACCGACCAGCAGCGCCTGTGCAGCGGCATCGTCTGGGTCGATGGTTTGCGCCAATAGAAGCTCAGCGACAGCACTCACCGCATCACCGCGCGCCAGCGCCCCCTCGGCGCGAGCACGCGCTGATCCTTCTGCTGCACGTCCGTCAACCAGCGCATGTGCATCAGCGAGCGAGCGACGCAAGCCGGATGGAATACGAGTCATCGACTCTGCAAGTAACTCAGCCCGGGCGAGTGACTGCTCGGCCTCGGTGGTTGCCCCCGTTTGCGCAAACGCGCATGCAAGTGATGCGTGCCAACTGGCGTCGACGTCAAGGTCAATCGGTGCCGAGGCGTCTGCACGCGCCACCAACGCTGGATCCCCGGCTGAAACGGCGGCGAGCAGCATTGCCTCAAGTGGAGCGCGCGATGGATTCAGCTCAACCGCTGCGTCAGCGCGGCGCCATGCGGCACCCGGACTGCGGACGGTGGCAAGCACTCCGGCGCCGATCGACTCACGAACACTGTCGGCTGGCAACGCATCAATGGAAACTCGCAACGTGCGTAGATCACTGCTCGCTCGCACCAAGGCCCGACAGGCGTCGCGCAGGCACTCCGGATGCGCGCTCACCGCGGCGTGCGCAAGCATCGGAGCATCGCTATCACCGTTCCGGCGAAATGCCGCCTCCAGGGTTGCCTGATCGACCGCGCCGTCGGCCATCGCAGAGTCCAACTCTGCAGCACCGGCCTCGGCGTCGCCCGCCGCCACCATGAGCCGTGCGATGCGCGCGTGAGCTTCAGGATTGAGTTCACCCGCGCGAGAGCCGATCGGTACGGCTGCGATCGCCGCCAGCGCCAGCGTTTCCCGCGCGCGCGCATCACCGCCGAGCGATGTCAGTAGCCATGATGCCAGCGCAGTGCGTTCGGCATCACGCCAGGGGCCATCGTCCATGACAACGCCGAGCGTGGCACGAGCACCGTCGCGATCGCCGGCAAGCAACTGCGCATACGCCGCGAGTGCAACGGTGCGCGGATGCGGGGTGAGTTCCACGCTGCGAGCCAGTAGAGCAAACGCAACGTCTGGTCGATGTGCGCGCAAAGCCGCCTCGCCCGATTCAAGGGCAAGTTGCGCAGCCGCACGCGATGCCGCATCAATGCCATCGCCGCGCTGCTCCGCAACACTCTCGGCGGGCACAGCCAGCGCCACGGCTGCTACTTCCAGACCGGCCTCATCGAAACCAAGGCGAAACAAACTGCGCGCAAGCGCCGCGCCGATCGCCGCGCGGCCGGCGTCAGATATGGGCGCAAACCCCTCAAGCCGCAAGCGAATCCATGCCGCCCCCAAGAGCGCTGCGGTGCGCGAAGGCTGGCCAGCATCGAAAGCAGCAACACCAACCGAAATCAATGCTTGTAAATCGGTGGGGTCCTGTGCCAATACCGCTTCCCATTCTGCCTTGGCACGCGGCAAGTCACCAGCCGCGCCAGCGATGCGGGCGCGTGTCGCTCGAAGCGCGGTGGAACTTGGGTCAAGCCGCAGTGCGGCATCAATGTCATCGGCCGCACGGGCGTACAGACCGTCCATCGCGCGTTGCCTTCCGCGCACATACCGGCGCAGCGCTTCGGACTCGGTGGCACTTCCGGGAGTAGGCCCCGCCAACGCTGCCACTGGAACCGGCTTGGGCTCGGTGATCTCGCGAAGCACAGCAACCAGCGTCATCGGTGGTCGCTGCAGCGGCGCCACGCGGGACGGCGGTATTCCTGGCGGCGGCACAGGCGCTGAGGACTTTGGTGGCGACGATGGTGATGATGATGCCGATGGCACCGACACCGCTGGCGCAACGGTCGAAGTCGCCTGTGCAGCAACGCCATATGCGCTGACGCCAAGCGAACACGGCACCGCCGCGAGCACCACCCACGCGTGCGTGAGCACACGGAGTCGGCGCGATCGGCGGGCGACGGCCGATGGGCGCATCCGGCTTACTTCTTTTTCGCCACGGCCTTGGATCCGGCCTTGGCCACTACCTTGAGG
>DBCE01000049.1 GCA_002292895.1 Phycisphaerales bacterium UBA966 | reverse complement strand
CTCAACTCCAGTAATGAACGACGCGGCCTCTGAAGCAAGGAACGTCACCGCGCCACCGATATCTGAGGGCACTCCGAAGTGACCCATGGGTATTCCCTTGCGGTAACCCTCTTTCATTTCCGCTGAATCGTGTGCATGTCGTTCGACCGGAATCCAGCCCGGGGCCACCATGTTGACGGTGATTTGCCACGGCGCCAACTCACGCGCCATGGATCGACTCCAGCCGATCTGCGCGCCCTTTGCCGCAACGTATGCACTGAATGGACACACGCCTTGACGGAACACTTCGCTGGTGATGTTGATGATGCGCCCGTGGCGAGCGTGCTTCATATGCGGAAGCACGCGACGAGTAATCAGGTATGGGCTCTTTACAAAGAAGTCCAACATCTCTTGATAGAACGCCCAGTCATACTGTTCGATCGGTTTGAGCGGCTGATCCGGCGTCGCGTTGATCACCACAATGTCCACGTTGCCAAGTGTCGCCTCGACTTGGGTGATCATGCCATCCACTTCTGCTTCATCAATCACATTGGCGCGGACCAACATTCCCTTGTAGCCAGCCGCGCAGTATTCGTCGAAGGTTCGTTCGGCCGTTTCTTGCGAACGGGCGTAGTTGATGGCGACCTTTGCGCCAGCTGCTCCCATGGCAAAGGCCATTGCCTTACCAAGACCGCGGGATGCGCCGGTGATAACCGCTACCCGTCCATCAAGTCTGAAATCGGGGGTCTTCATGGACTGATCACGCTATCACGCCGCGAATCGGCTCGGCGCCCTCGACCCCCACCAGTTTCTGGTCGAGCCCTGCGTAGAAGTACGTCAGAGAGTTTGGATCGAGCCCCATCAGGCTCAGGATGGTGGCGTGCAGGTTCTTGACGTGGAACCGCTCGCCCACGCCTGTTGACCCCAATTCGTCGGTCTCGCCAATGCTGACACCGCCCTTGATTCCGCCCCCGGCCATCCACATGGTGAATCCGTACGAATTGTGATCGCGACCGGTGCCCTCCGCGTACTCCGCGGTCGGCTGGCGGCCAAATTCACCGCCCCAAACCACCAGTGTTTCATCAAGAAGCCCGCGCTGCTTGAGATCCTTGAGGAGCCCCGCAATGGGCTTATCAGTGCGACCGGCGTGATAGTCATGGTTCTTCTTGAGATCACCATGCGCATCCCAGTTGGCATCGTTGTGCGATCCGCCGGAATACACCTGAACGAAACGAACGCCGCGTTCGACAAGCCGCCGCGCCAGTAGGCATTTGCTGCCAAACTCGTTCGTGCGCGATTCGTCAAGGCCGTAGAGCTCCTTGGTGGCAGCGCTTTCATTGGCTAGTTCCACCGACTCGGGAGCGGTGGATTGCATTCGATATGCCAACTCGTAACTTTGAATCCGGCTCTCAAGATCAGGATTTCCTGGTCGAGCAAGTTCATGGCGGGTGTTCCACATCTTGAGCCGATCAAGCATGCGCCGTTGCAGGTCATCGCTGCGCGCCGGCGGATTGGCGAGATCCAAGATTGGCGGGCCATCACCACGCAGTACGGTGCCCTGGAAACTGGCAGGCATGTAGCCGGAACTCCAATTCTTGGCACCACTGATTGGGCCGCCGGTGGAGTCCAGCATGACCACAAATCCAGGCAAATTCTGGTTCACGGTGCCCAATCCGTAGTTCACCCAACTGCCGAGCGCGGGGGCGCCGCCGAGCAACTTGCCGCTGTTCATCATCAACATGGCGCTGCCATGGATGGGGCTGTCGGCGTACATGCTCTTCACAAACGCAATGTCATCAACACAGCTCGCAAGATGTGGAAACAGACTGCTGACCCACGCACCACATTGGCCGCGTTGTTTGAACTTCCACTTAGGGCCAACGACGCGACCTTCGCTCTTGTCTCCACCACGACCCTTGGTCTTCACAGCAATTGTTTGCCCGTCATACTTGAAGAGATCTGGCTTGTAGTCAAAGGTGTCAACGTGACTTGGCCCGCCGTACATAAATAAGAAGATCACACTCTTGGCAGTCCCAGGCAACTTTGGTGCCTTTGGGGTGAGTGGATTCGGTGCTGGGATAGGAGTGTGCCCATCAAACGCGAGCGCCTGTCGTGCCAAAAATCCATCTTGCGCCAGCATGCTTGCCAGTGCAACACTGGTGAACGCTCCGCCCGCCTCCCAGAAAAACTCTCGCCGAGTGTTTCCGCAGAACGTGTTGCGTGGTGTTTCTGGTACTTCAGACATCACTCATTCCTTTCATCAGTCGACGGTCAGGAAGTCGTTCAGGTTGTAGAGGACCAGGCAATAGGCCTGCATGGCTTGCTCGATGGTGAGGCCGTCCCGGTCACGGAGTTCGGCGATGAATGCCTCCGACTCATCAAGATCCTGCACGGATGGCACACGACCGGCGGTGAGTTCGCGCGCCCATGACAGCTGCAAACGCAGTGATTCTGGGCGTTCTCGCATGACCCGGATCGCAAGATCCATGGCCAATGAATTGGTCAAAGCCCCGTTGAACATACTGAGCGCTTGGGTTGGTTGCACGGTGTTAAACCGCACCGGGCATGCACCATCAACATCTGCTTGATCAAACACGGCAAGCAGCGGGTGTTGCAACGATCGCTTCAGTTCAATGTAGAGCGTGCGCCGCGTCCATGTGCTTTCGTCTGTTACTGGCCACACTTCATCGGGACGACTACTAGTAGCCAGCACTTCTGGCGGCATCGGCGGGCGAACACCTGCACCACCGTGTTCTGCACTGATAGTTCCATTACAGGCGAGCATGGCATCACGCACTTCTTCGGCGCTCAATCTGCGCATTCGAAAGCGCGAGAGCAGGTCGTTCGGCGCGTCGTTCGCCAGCGCGTCAGCAGTGGCAATGCTCGACATCCGATAGGCAGCACTGTTCATCAGAATGCGGTGCATCTGCTTCAGACTTCCGTCGTTGGCGGGCACTTGTGCTGCCAGCCAATCAAGGAGCGCTGGATCAGTGACTGACTCGCCAAACTTGCCAAGGTCGTTTGATGTCGGACACAGGCCGACGCCAAAGTGGTGCTGCCAAAGGCGATTGGCAATCGTCCGCAGCGCCAGGGCGTTTCGATCGTCAGCGATCCATGTTGCAAGTGCCAGCCGGCGCCCGCTGGATTCGCCAAAGGGGCGCGCTGTGGGCGCGATTGGCTCAAATCGGGCTGCAATCAGGGGTACTCCGGGCTCCACCAGGGCCGCTGGTGCGTGTGGGTTGCCGCGGGTCATCACATGAACTTCATGCGGCATTGGATCCTCGCGCACGGTGAGCACCGTCTCGCCTTCCCACGGCGGCGGGCGCAGGGTGGTGAGTTGGCCGCGCATTTCATGCCACCGGGCTAACTCGTCGGCGGGGCGCCCGGCAAGTGTGCGCGCCGCGTCTGCTTCGTGCGCAAGACCCGTTGCGATGGCTCGGATCTCTTCTTCAGTCAGGACGCGGTCATAAAATCGCACCTCATCAATCGTGCCAGCGAACGGATGCGCGTGTTCTGGGTGCAGTGAACCAATGGCGATGGTCTTTGGTGAGTCAAGCCGCGCGGTACTGCCGACTGCATCGCTCTCCATCACGCCATCAACCCACAGTGCAATCCGTCCAGTGGTGCGGTCGCGCGTGAAGGCAACATGGTGCCACTGACCGTCATTGTGTCCTGGACCGCTTGAAACAAATGTTTCCGGATCGCCAGTACCGGCACTGACAAATCCGTGGCCAACCAAGCTGATTCCCCAGTCATGCACGATGCCTGGGATTTCACCGTCGACAAGACCCTTGCCAAGGAACCAGCGCCGGTCACTTTCATTTCCTCCGCCAATATCAGTGGTTTTGAACCAGAAACTGGTGGTGAAACTGTCTTGCACTGGTCGATCAATATCCACCCGGTCATCACCGGCGTCGAATGAGAACGCCTTGCCGATTCGACCAGCAGCACCAAATCCAGCGTCGCGAACCTGTGCGGCAGCAATGGTTGAACCAGGTGCAGAGTTCGTGGCGGTGCGCGACTTGTCATCCTCAAATGCCAAGTGCGCTACCAGTCCGTCGGTTGGCGCGCGATCAACAAATGCACCACCCGCAGCATCAGCTCCCACTTCTGCTCCACGTTCAATGGAAGTGATTTCATTCAACAACGATGCACGCTTGGCAACGTACGCGGCGTGCTCGACTTCTGGATCAACATGACCAAAGTCAGGGCGCACCCGACGCAGCACGCTTTCCGCATCAATACTGTTAAACGGACTGGACTTGTATGGTTTGATTCCTGCAAAGAACGCCGCAAAGCGGTAGTAATCGGCCTGCGGAATTGGGTCACCCTTGTGGTCGTGGCAGCGTGCGCAACCAAGCCCAATCCCTAAGAAAGTACGGGCGGTGACATCCACAATGCCGTCCATGTCATCGGCAATTGCTTGGGCGAGATCAGGAACTTCGTCGTCCCACATGCCCAGTCGGTAATAGCCGGTAGCAAGGAGTGATGAGTAGTCGCGGTCCGGCAATTCGTCGCCGGCGAGCTGTTCCATGATGAAACGGTCGTACGGCATGTCATCATTGAAAGCATCGACAACCCAGTCACGGTATTTCCACGCGGAGGTCTTCTCACCGTCTCGCTCAAATCCATTGGTATCTGCGTAGCGCACCAAGTCAAGCCAGTGGCGCGCCCACTTCACGCCGTACTCGGGGCTTGCAAGGAGTCGATCGATGAGTAACTCCCACGCGTTTGCGCGCGTGTCGGCTACGAAGGCGCGGACATCCTCGGGTGTGGGCGGTAGGCCGGTGAGGTCAAACGTTGCGCGACGGATGAGCGCCTCGCGCGAAGCTTCCGGTGCATGCGAAACACCAGCCGCTTCCAGACGGGCAAGTACAAACCGATCAACGGGAGTACGGACCCACGCTTCATCACGCACGGCTGGTGGCGCCAGTGCAACGAGTGGCTTCCAGCTCCACCATGAGTCGCGCGCCCTTGCAGCGCGTTGCGCGATGAGAGCTTGAGCGGCCGCGGCGCGAGACGTTGCATCAGTAGCGTTAGTGGGCGCGCCTGGTACCGTCGATGCCGCTGTCGATGTTGTCGCTGCGGTGTCGATGGGCGGGGCAAACCCGAAAGCCGAGAGCGATGCAAGGATGACAGAGGCAACAATCGCGCCTCGGCCGGAGCCCCTCGCCAACGACCAGCCATGACCTCCAGCGACGGACACCCCGAGCGCGGCGGGCGCGCGAAGAGCGTGGTGCGGATAGAGGGGCATTCGGGGCAACATTCATTGAAACATAGTGTCCAATCACCGCGCGGTTTCCAAGAAAGTCCGCATATCGTCTGTGAGATGCACGTGTTTCAGACAGTCATCGTTGCCGTGGCCCTGATAGCGGGCTCTCTGTGCTCGGTTGGGCACTTCGCCAGCATTGGTGCCACTGCGGAAATCTGCGCCGCGCTCCCAGTCACCATCGCCCCACCTACCACCGCCGCGCCGAACTCCCGCGCGTTTGATCCGGCAACATTCGGGGCCAAGCAATTACTGGTGGTGCATTACGCACGGACCGATCAAAATTACAACGGGTGGAACGTGTGGGCGTGGGTGGTTAATCAAACCGGCCAACAGCTCGAGTTCAAGGGCGCAGACGATTACGGTCCGTACGCGGTCATGCCTTTACGTGTCGCTGCGCCGCGCGTCGGCTTCATCGTTCGTAAGGGCGAGTGGGAAGCGAAAGACATTGACGCGGATCGCTTTGTAGATCTCAATGATCGCCGGGTGACTGAAGTGTGGCTGCGTTCAGGCGATTCAGCGGTGCACACCACACCACCGGTGATTGATCGAACACTCCGGTTGACCGCCGCATTCCTTGATGCTCGCAACATCATCATGCTTGCAAGCACCACACCGCTTGATGCCGCCCAACAGAAGCGCTTGGTGGTGTCTTCTGGGGCGGGTGGAAAGCCCATCAATGTGTTGTCCGTCAAGCCAGTGACGGTCGCAGGGGCAGAGGGATCAATGACGCGCGTGGAGTTGGCTCGCTCGGTGAAAGACGACGAGATTTCAATTCTTTCTGTTGATATCGCCCCACGTACGCCATCAACTGCAGCGCCGAAGTCGAGCAAATCAGAGGGAGCCACTGTTCGAGTCTTTGCGCGCGGCGTTCTTGAAGATCCCGCATTCATTGCAGTAGACGCCGAGCTTGGTGCGCGCTGCACACCGGAGCGCACGGTGTTCCGCACGTGGTCGCCCGTCTCAACGAAAGTTGAGCTTCTCATCAATGACAGGGCACAGCAACCGGAGACACGCGCACCCATTCAACTCACCCGCGGCGCGCACGGAGTATGGGAGGCAACCGTCAC
>DBCE01000041.1:4314-10246 GCA_002292895.1 Phycisphaerales bacterium UBA966 | reverse complement strand
CTGTCACCACTCACCCGCACGGCTGATGGAAGTGTTGCCATTGGTGATGCCATTGGCGATCAATCACTTCTTTCCCGCGCCATTGAACAGGCGCTTTCACGCTCCTCTGGGCGACAAATCAGTGCGGTGGTGTTGCTGACCGATGGTCGCACGACCGATCCGCCTGATCGAAATTTGATTCGGCGACTCCAAGCGGAAGGAGTCACAGTCTCCTCTGTGGTGTTGGGGGCAGATACAGCGGTCGGCGACACGGCGATCGCTGCTGTTCAGGCGCCAAAGCGTGCGTTTTCCAAAGATATTGTTCCTGTTGAAGCAATGATCGAACGGCGTGGACCAGCGCGTGCCCGAGCTTCGCGCGTTGAGTTGGTTGATATCGCTACTGGCACTGTCTTGGACTTCGCTGAACTTCCAGCAGTAGCAAATGTTGCTGGTGAGGTCGCACCACAACGCGATACGGTGCAGTTGGTAGCAAGCCCAACCACCACCGGCGACGCGCGCTGGGAAGTGCGTGTTTCAGAGTCACTGGTCGCAAACACACCCAATGATCAACAAACAACACGCGATCTCTTGCCCGTAAACAATCGACGCGCCGTACCAATCACACTGGTCGATCGACCCATGCGGGTGCTTTACATTGATGGGTATCCGCGCTGGGAATATCGCTATCTCAAGAACCTGTTGCAACGAGAGCAAACAATTGAGAGTTCGGTGATGTTGCTTTCAGCAGACCGAGACTTTGCACAAGAGGGCAACACTCCAATCGCGCGGTTGCCACGAACACGCGAAGAGTTTGAGCGATTTGACCTCATTGTGATAGGCGACATTCCTGCCACATTCTTCACCGGCGAGCAATTGATGGAAATGAAGCGAGCGGTGGCAGAGCGCGGCACTGGGTTGGCGTGGATCGGTGGATCGCGGAGTACTCCCCGAACATGGCACGGCACAACAGCGGAGGAGTTACTTCCGTTTACTGGGCCATATGAATTGGAACGCCTGTCTGTACCAGTCAACTTGTCACCCACACCACTTGCAGCGCGCCTTGGTGTGTTGCGGTTGGCGGATGATCCAAAGTCGGCATTTCCGGCGGAGCTACTTTCGGCAGACGAGGGCTGGGCGCAATTGGAGTGGGCACAACGTATTCCAATTCAATCGCTCAAACCCGCAAGTGAAATCCTTGCAGAGTCAGCACAGGAGATTGAGGGCGGTCACGCACCACTGGTGGTTGGAATGCGTTACGGAGCTGGAAATGTGTTGTATGTAGCGACCGATGAAATTTGGCGTTGGCGGAATGGCCGCGGTGAAACCTATCCAGAACGTTTTTGGGTGCAATTACTCCGATCATTGGCGCGTCCATCATTGGGTGTTGGACGTGAGGAAGTGCGCATTGCGATCGAGCCTGGTCGTTCAGTAGTGGGCGACACCGTGCGAGTAGAGGTTGAGCTTCCTGCTGG
The DNA here is from genome assembly GCA_002292895.1 of Phycisphaerales bacterium UBA966. GTDB lineage: Bacteria > Planctomycetota > Phycisphaerae > Phycisphaerales > SM1A02 > UBA966. The sequence goes on along the minus strand of DBCE01000041.1, from coordinate 8,795 downwards.
TCCACCACCCACCACAGTGGCGCTTGAAGCAATTCCGGAGGACTCCCGTGGTGCAGCAGTGGACATTGTCGCAACGCCTGGTTTGGGTGGACTGTTTGTAGCAGCGTGGTCACCAGAGCGGGAGGGCCGTTGGAAGGTTCGCCCGCGCGATCCATCATTGGCAGCACGTGCTGGCGATGGTGCGATTCTGGAAGTCACCCGCAGCGACCGAGAGTTGCGCGACGCCGAGGCGGATCGACCACTCCTTGAGTCACTTGCACGTGAGACAGGTGGAAGGGTGGTTGGGCCAGCCGATGTTGCAACACTGGTTCGTTCGCTTCCAAATCGATCGATTCACACAGAGAACCCACTCCGTGACCCCATTTGGAACAGCCCTCTGGCACTTGCAATACTGATGTCTCTGTTGGCGTCCGAATGGATTGTTCGGCGAAGCGCGCGACTGATTTAATTGACATGAACGGCCCTCATCCAACTTCAGAACCCACCACCACCAATGAGGTGTTGGTTGCGCTTGGAAACACCCGGTCAGCAGTTCGCCGAGCGTTGGTAATCGAGCGCTTGTCGCAAGCAATTGCGTTTGGATTACTTGCGGTTGTTGTGGCGGTGGTACTAGACCGTCTGCTTCGCCTACCACCGTTCATTCGTGTTGTTGAATTGGCATTGCTTGTTGGAGGCGGGGTCGCGTGGTTCGTGATGAAGGTATTGCCAGCATTCCGGTTCTCACCATCATTGGTTGAGGTTGCACTGTGGCTTGAACGTGGGAGTGCGGTAGCGCGCGGGAAACTGGCGGCGGGTGCAGATTTGGCGCAGTCACAGGCCGCACAAGGGGCAACCATCAATCCACTCACCTCCATGGTGATTGATGATGCACAGGCTGTTTCTCAGACGGCAACGTATCAACGTGTGAATCTGCAGCCTGCAAATCGTGCCACAGCGGCGGCAATGGTGGCAGTCTCCATACTGGTGTTGCTGTTGGTGTTTGCGCCTGAGACATCAAAGACAGCGTTATTGCGTCTTTTGACGCCATTCGCTGACATTCAATGGCCAGCTCGCACGATGGTTGAGCCAGCCATGGCCTCGTTGGTTCATCCGCGTGGTGTTGCACTTTCGTTGCGCGCGCAATCGGTGCGCGGCGACGCTGCTGATATGCGAGTGGAGGCGGAGTATCGGTTGTTACGCGATGGCAGTGGTGAGTGGCGCAAAGTGCTTCTCTCGGCGCAACCGGATGGTGCATTTGAGCGCTTGGTAGAGACTGATGGTGAATCGATAGAAGTGCTCTTTCGGACAGAAGATATGGAGACACTGCCGATCGTGATTCGGCTTGTTCCACCCCCAGTGGTTGAGTCGGCGCGCGCAATCGTGACGCCGCCGCAGTACTTGAGTGGCAAGGTGGATGTTCGAACGATTGAGCTTGGAACTGGTACCGACCGGCGCGCTACGGTGTCGCCACCGGTGCTGACTGGATCAACCATCACTATCGACGCCGACATGCGCGGCACAAGTGCTGTACCAACAGAGTCGCCCGCCCGTGCGTTGTGGCTTGCAGAAACCATCTCTCTTGTTGGATTGGATGGTGCACAAATCACCCCGCAGTTCACAGTTGATGGAACCAACCAAACACACTGGAGCGTGAGTTGGGTTGCGGCTGGCCGTGGTGTGCTTGAGTTGAAACCACGTGGTGCTGATGGCATTCTGCCCTCAGAACGAATTGCATTTGAGATACCAGCCATTGATGACGCGCCTCCAACAATCACGATTGTCGAGCCGACCGCCGATGAAACCGTGACACCCGAAGCAACACCATTGGTAGTTGCAGAGGGGCGAGATGACTTTGGCGTGAAGCGATCATGGATTGATGTTTCAGTGACTCGCAACGAGACGCCATCGCGCCGTGTTGCAACGGTCGAAGGGTCGCAAGGGGTTAGCGCCCGTGTTGAAACAACACTATTGCTCTCGGAATTTGCTGTAGAGCCTGGCGATCGTGTGGTGTGTGTTGGAAACATCACCGATGCCTTTGAAAGCAATGGATCACCTCGACCAGTGGTGGTGAGTTCGCCCCGTGTGTTTCGGGTGATTTCCGCGAGTGAGCTTTCCGCGCAGGTGCGTTCGCGTCTTGGGCAAATGCGCGAAGCCGCCAGCCGACTACGCGAGGAGCAGGCTGGTATTGCCGACGCGATGAAAGATGTTGTCGAGCGAACCAAGACCAACGGCGCTGCGGCAACCGAGGCGGAGCGAGCACAGATCGCTGGTTCTGAGGGCCGAATGGCTGATCGAATTGCCGCGTTCGAGCGCTCATTGGCGGAACTTGCTTCCAAGCTCGAGCGCAACAAGACTGATGGCGAGGGGCTTTCAGAGACTATTCAAGAGGCCAGTCAGTTGGCACAGACGGCATCACAACGCTCTCAAGAGGGTGCCACAGCGCTACCAGACGCCTCACTTGGTGCCGAAGCTGCCGAGCGAGCAAGCGAATCAGAAAGCGCACTGGCAGACCTTGAAACAGCGCTGCAGCGCGATCGGGAGTCAGCGGAACTAACTCGTCGCATTGACAAGCTGGCGGAGCGCATTGACGCAGCAAGCAAGGACACCAGAGCGGCTGCAGAGAAGTCTGTTGGAAAGCAACGGAACCAACTTTCCGAAGAGACAAAGGCACTGATGGATCGATCGGCGCAGGCACAACGTGAAGCAGCGGCGGAGGCGCGAGCTCTTGCTGAAGATCTTGGTAAACGCGCTGAGGAGATTCAAACACAAGAGAAGCCCGACCAAGGTGCAGCAGAAGCGATGCGTGAGGCGCAACGTGAGGCGGATGACCGTGGCTTAGCTCGGCAACTTGAACAGGCTGCGCAGCAAACTGAGCAAAATCAGATGCAAAGTGCGCAACAGTCGCAGCAACAAGCACAGCAAGCGGTTCAGGCTATGCAGCAGGCGATGAAGAACCAAAGCAAGCGGCGCACTGAAGAACTTGAGCGGCGGATCACTGATGTAGTTGATGCTTTGCGATCACTCTTGGGGACGATCGAGACCAACACGCTCACTATGCAGAAGTTGACAACTACTGATGTGGCGGAGGTCTCTCGTCTTGCCAAGCTCATGCTGCAACTATCTCGGAACGCCTCTGGAATCGCTGAGAACGCGGCCGCTGCGGGGCAACCAATGCGTCGAGCCGCCACATTGATCATCCGTGGGGCGGAGCAACTTGACGCTGTGGCGGCTTCTTTGCGAAAGGAAGTGGCTGATGTGGGGCCAGCGCGTGAGTCGCTTGATGCCGCACGCAACTCCATTCAGGAGGCACTTGCGTCTGCGCAAAAGGCTAAGAATGACGCAGAAAAGGATGCAGAGAACCTACGTCGTGAAGAACTTCGCGGTGTGTATGAGCAAGTCTTAGAGCGGCAGCGGAGTGCACGTAGCGGTGCGGAGGCGATTGTTCCAGCACCAGGAAAGACCCTTGATCGCCGCGGCTTTGTTGAAAGCAAACGCATTGCAGCCGAGCAAGCAACCGTGACGGGCTTACTGACCACCATTGGCGCTCGGGCGGACGTTTCAGGAAGTGAGCTGTACGCCACAAGCAATCAAGAGATGATTTCAGCCAGCACGTTGGCTGGGCAAGACCTCTCTGCATCGGCATTGTCACAACGAACCGTATTGGTGCAACGAGAGGTAGAAGCAGCGTTGGCGTCACTTATTGAGGCGCTCGCTGACCCACCAGAGGCAGATGATCCGTTCGCGGAGGCACCGAAAGAAGCTGGTGGACAGCAACCACCAGGCGGCGGATCAATGGCTGGCGCGCCGCGTGTTCCGCCAATGGCTGAACTTCGCCTGTTGCGCACCATGGCGCAGCGTGTTCTTGATGACACCAAGAGCGCGAGTGAGTTGCCCGAGGCTGATCAAGCGGCATACTTGGCACGTATCGCCATGCGACAGAAGCGCCTGACTGAACTCGGCGAGCGATGGGTAAAGGCGATGGAGGAGCAGTCACGTGCCCCAGATGTCAATATGGAGTCGCCGGAGTCACCAAACAACAACGACATTCCACCGACCGGTGGTTCTGATTCAGGAGTGAAGCCATGATGAACCTGTGCATGTATGTGCTGAGCATGTCTGTTGCAGTGGCACCACCATCTGTTCCAAATGTGCCTCCAGTGCCGGCGACGGCCGACAAGCCACCTTCGCTTGATGAAGCGCTTGGACTTGGTGATGGTGGGAAATCATCAGACACCACTATTGATGCGTCCGAACTGCAGCGCAGTCTTGATGGTGCAAAGCCACGGGACATTTTAAATTCCGCCATCGACGACATGAAGCACAGCGCGCAATTGTTAGAAGCGAACGATTCTGGAATTTCAACACGGCGCGTCCAGGAGTCGGTTGTTCGAAAACTTGACGAACTCATTGCTACCGCGCAACGGATGAAGCAACAGCAATCGCAGCAAGGCCAAGAGTCACAAGGGCAAAGTGGCAAAGGCAAGAATCAAGGTAAGGATCAA
>DBCE01000041.1:0-4099 GCA_002292895.1 Phycisphaerales bacterium UBA966 | reverse complement strand
CGCGCAGTTTGACGAAGCGCGTGCGGAGTGGGGGCGCCTACCACCGCGCGTTCGTGAGGCGGTTCGACAGGGGTTACGTGATCCAATGAGCGCCGCATACCGCCAGTTGACCCAAGACTATTACCGTCGCCTAGCAGAGGAGCCGAAGCGATGATGTATTCACTTGTAGCAACCGTGGCGGCGTTGATGGTGGGACTGCAACAGCCACCTGCCTCTCCTGCTTCTCCTATTTCTCCCTCATCTCCTGCGTTACCCACGTCACCCGCACCGTCCGTGTCACCAGCTTCACCAGCGACAACAGTGTCGCCAGTGCCAACCTCACCCATTTCGACAACAGAGACAGCAGCACCACCTACGCCAGTTGTCCCAGATAAATCAACCCCCAGTGTCGCAACGGAACCCGATGTGAAGCGACCAGTTGATGCTGGTGTTTCAGCACAGAACTCACCAAGCCAGAACGAAACAAACCCACAATGGCGGGATTCCGTCGAGCAGGGCTTGGAGTGGCTGGCACGGTCACAAAACCCTGATGGGAGTTTCGGTAAAGGCCGAATGAGCGGCAATGCGGGCATTGTGTCACTGTGTGCACTTGCACTCATGGGCGACGGGAATGTGCCAGGACGTGGTCGCTACGGTGCGGCGGTGGCGCGGGCATTGGAATACGTGCTGCAGCATGTCTCCGAGAGTGGCCTTGTTTCCAGTGAGAACATGAATGGCCCCATGTATGGACACGGGTTTGCGGCGCTATTTCTAGGCGAAATCTATGGAATGTCCTCCGATGACGCCCGTGTTCGCGATGCACTCACTCGAGCGATTCGTCTTATTGAGAACAGCCAAAACGACGAAGGTGGCTGGCGATACAACCCAGTCCCCGACGATGCGGACGTGAGTGTGACCATTTGCCAAGTCATGGCACTGCGAAGCGCGCGCAATGCGGGAATTCGTATTCCCAAGCAGGTGATCGACAATGCGGTTCGTTATGTTCGCGAGTGCCAAAATCCAGATGGTGGGTTTCGATACATGCGCACGTCCGGGGCGAGTGGTTGGCCACGCACAGCGGCGGGTGTAGCAACACTGTTCTATGCCGGTGTGTACGACGATGATTCCATTCCACGTGGGTTGGCCTATGTTCGCCGCGCGGCAACACCTGATGGCGCAGGTCCAGCGGTTCAGGCGTATTACTTTTATGGTCACTACTACGCCGCGCAAGCCATGTATCTGGCGGGCGGTGACTGGTGGAAGGCGTGGTGGCCACGGATCCGATCCGAATTGATTCAACACCAAAACGCTGACGGCAGTTGGTCTGATCCACAATGGGGCCAACCACTGGGAACATCGATGGCGCTCATCATCATGCAGATGCCAAAGCGTTACCTTCCAATCTTTCAAAAATGAACATCAACCACCAAGCTCGATTCAAGCAACAGACACTGGGCGTGGCGCTGGCGTTGTGGTGTTCTCATGAGCTGTGCAACACGAGCGGTGGAAGTGCGCAGGCGCAGAATCCAGCAGATATTCCTGACAAAATTGTAGTTCCAACACTGTCCAATCAACCGCAACAACGGGTTCTCAAAGATGAAACCATTGCTCAAGATTTGACCTACTTGGTGGTTGGCACCGATGCTGTTGTTGGGCTTGTTTCGCCAGATCAAACGCCTGGAGATTCAGCTTCAATGTCAGCGCTGGTAGCGAACACGTCGCTCGCAACCACAAACAACGGCGCACAACTGGTGTTGGTTGATGGTCAGCGAATTCCTGGCAAACTTGAGAATCGCCAAGGGGTAGCAACCTGGGTTTCATTGTGGTGTGCGCCGCGAGTACTTGTGACTGATGAGATTCGATCGCTGGTCTTTGGCAAATACCCACCACCATTAGCTACAGATACAGACGTGATTCAGTTAAAGAATGGCGATCGCGTCACTGGGTTCATCAGCGCAATAAACCCCCAGGCAGTGACGGTTGATGTTGGATCTGGAATAACAAACACCCTCACAGTCGCTATGGACACCATCACCGCGCTGACGCTGGTTGGCCCAACTAAACCACACACGGGTGCTCGCGTGTGGCTCACTGATGGAACGGTCCTTGATGGACCATCAGTGAGCTGGATGAGTCCGAGTTACCTGCGAATTTTGGGGATTTCAGGAGCGAAGACTCCGGTTGTCACGGTGCCGCGTGACCGCGTGTTGGCGGTGCAATCAACTCCAGATTCAGCAACGCCGCTGGCGACACTCACTCCAGTGGCTTCAATTCCTCAGGGTTGCGATGGCTATCGGTTCACAACGCCTGTGCCAACGGTGGCACCGGGAACGTGGGCACTTGATGCGGCCCCCCTTGAACTTGATGGTCCCGTTCTGCTCACTTACCCCGCACAACTTGTGACCACCCGACTGGTGGCAGTGGCATACCGCATCCCAACGGCGCGGCTCGCCGGCAGTGTTGATATGGTCATTCGATCAGGCGGCAAGGAGTTACTTCGGGAGCGGTTTGATTCAAACCGAGCGCGTGTGGATATTCGGGTAGATCTGCCAGCAGCGCCGTTTGAGATTGAGTTGCAACCCGCCGATGGCAATGCTGTGGGCGACACAGTGACACTGGAGCGCGCGGTGTTGTTTCCACGTTGATTGCAAGTGACGTGTGTCACTTCCACCCACGGATAGTCCATTGTTGCAAACGCAATGTGCAACGGTCGTCCGCGATCGTTCGTATTGCGCAGTCATTTGGTGATGGGGTAGTGAGCAATTGCGCTCGCGCCGCGAGCTTTGGGTCGCCGCAAACCACTACAGATTTCACTATCGGCAACCAATCCCGGTGCCGAATTTCAACCAGGAGACCACCGTTGTCGCGTCGGGCGGCTGGGTTTGGTGGCGGAACAATTGCTTTCATGGACATATTGCCAAGCTCGATCAATTGTTTATCTACCAAAGTAAATATTGGGATGTTTCGCTCAGAGATCGCATCAAGTACATCGGGCGCGAATCCATCGCGCGCACCGCGAAAGGCAGCAAGGCAGCGTGTATCCATCACTACAGCACCAACCTTGAATGCCAGAAGCACTTCAGGGATACCAGAGACCTCCGCGAGCGAGCGCGACCCAATCACCAGTCGATCAATGCGACGAACACCAAGTGCGGCAAGCGCTGGCACCATCCGCCGTGAGCCGGCACTGGAATCACCAGAAGTTCCAGCATCTACTAAGACGGTCATGGTGTTGGTGCGAATCAAATGGCACGCGCCACCTCCAACAGCGATCGATTCAACAAATACTTCACCTCGGCCAGGCGACTGTGCGAATGGACGAAACGGCCCAAGCCACAAGCCAACGATCAAAGTTGTTGTCACAAACCAACCCAAAATTCTGGATGTTTGGTGAGTGGCAATCCATGCCGATACACACGCAATCAAGGCGACAACAGTCCACCACACATCTGGTCGACCGGTGCACCACGTTCCACCAGGAGCCGAAGCGGCCATGGTCGCCGTGGCACCCAAGGTTGCGGCGCAGGTGGTCGCCACTGCACCACATAAGTGACCAATCGGCGGTGCGAGATCCATAGTGACAATCGCACCGACGCCAGCAATGGTGGTGATGGCGGCCGCGGGCATCGTTATGACACTAAGTGGAGCGGCCCAACCATTCATGGAGCCAGCGTGCCATACAGCGATCGGTGTACTGACTGTCCACGCTACTAACGCGGCGATAAGCGCTTCAAGAATCGACGACCGCACAATCGACGCAGCCTCACTACTTGAAACACGCTTGAACGGAATACGAAGCCACCAACGATGCGTTCGTTCATCCCAGCGCCGATGAACACGTGGGGTAATCACTAACAACGCAATGACCACCCCGTAACTCAACTGAAACCCAGCACCTGCAACAGCATTGATATCAAGGAGCATGGTCACCAAAGCCACCAAACCAAGGGTTCCAAGACCACGGGCCTGACCGCCTCGGATTGATGCAATTGCCGCCAAACCAGCACCGAGACCAGCGCGAAGGACGCTTGTGTCTGGTTCCGTAACAGCCAAGAATGCAACTGCGACCAATATGGCAATGATGGCGCACCACCGTGACGAAGCGCGCAACAACTTCGCC
>DBCE01000259.1:2327-2585 GCA_002292895.1 Phycisphaerales bacterium UBA966 | reverse complement strand
CAGCCGCATGGCTCGGGGTGCGCGGGCATGACTGCGAACGCTGACACTGCTGCTCGAAGCGCATCCGTTGAAAGCGCCTCCGTTGCAAGCGCATCCGTTCAAAGTGCATCCGCTCAAAGTGCATCCGTTCGGGGCGCATCCGTTCGAAGCGCTGTCGTCATTGGCGGCGGTATCGCTGGCCTTGCGTGTGCGTTGCGATTAGCAGAGTCGGGCGTGCAAGTCACCGTCCTAGAAACGCGACGCAAACTGGGTGGCCGA
>DBCE01000259.1:490-2229 GCA_002292895.1 Phycisphaerales bacterium UBA966 | reverse complement strand
CAATTGCCAACACGTCCTGATGGGTTGTTGCACCAACCTGCTCGACTTCTATGAGCGCTTATGCGTGACCGACGCCATCGAGTGGCACGCGCGCGTGTACTGGGCCAATCCGCCGCACGCGCCTGACGTCATGAAGCCCGGCCTATTGCCCGCGCCCGCGCATTTCACGGAGAGCTTTGCCTCCATGCGCATGCTGAGCCTCAGCGCGAAGCGTTCCGTGGCACGAGCCATGTGGAGCATGTTGCGGATGGGCGCTACCGGACGGGCGCAGTGGGAAGGGCGCACATTCAGTGAATTCCTGCAGGAAACGGGGCAATCAGCAGACGTGGTGACGCGGTTCTGGAGTCCCGTGGTCGTCAGCGCGTGCAACCTGGATGTTGACGAAGTGAGCGCCGCCGCCGCGATGCAAGTCTTTCAAGAAGGATTTCTTGCCAATCGCCAAGCACCGTTGATGGGACTTTCCACCGTTCCTCTTGTGCGTTTGTATGACCCTGCCGAGGGCGCCATTTTGGCAGCCGGTGGTCAGGTGCGCATGGGTGTCAGTGCGCTTTCCATTGCCTATGACGGAAAGCGTGTCACGGGCGTGATTACCGATGAAGGGGCGTTCGATGCGGATGTAGTGATTGGCGCAGTGCCTGCTGATCGACTGGCAAAGATGGTTTCGGCAACCATGGTTGCTGCTGATCAACGGTTGCAGCATCTTGATGAAGTGCAGTCGAGCCCAATTCTTGGTGTGCACTTACGGTTCCCCAAGCGCGTGATGGATTTGCCACATCTGGTGCTGCCTGGGCGCGCCACGCAGTGGCTCTTTGCGAAAGACGTGGACGATGCAGCGGCTGAATTTGCGGGTACACAACTGATTCATGCAGTGATCAGTGGCGCACGCGATTGGATGGATCTTTCGGAACAAGAGATCGCCCGCCGTGTCCTTGAAGACATTCGCTGGGCGCTGCCTGCAGCGCAGGGCGTTGAGCCCATCTCGGTGCGCAGCGTCAAGGAGAAGCGCGCCACCTTTGCCGTTGTGCCTGGATTTGAAGCTATTCGGCCGAGAGCTGCGGCGGACGGATTCGATCGCCACGGCGGCATTCGCAACTTGTATCTGGCGGGTGATTGGACTCGCACGGGCTGGCCCGCAACCATGGAAGGCGCGGTGCGATCCGGATACTTGGCAGCGGGTGCGGTGCTCGGAACGCGACTCCTGGTGCCCGACCTTGCGCCAGCGCCGCTCGCGCGCATGCTTGGAGTTGCCCGGTGACGGAAGCGAGCGCGCCGCTTGCATCCGCGGTGCCGTTGGAACGCTCGCACGCAATACTGGAACGCTGCCGGAAACATGGATTTGCGCTTGCAGGTATCGCCGACGCGCGACCATCCGCACATCCGGAGGCGTACCGCGCATGGATTGCCGCCGGCAAGCAAGGTGGCATGGGCTACTTGGCTGAAGAAGTAGAGAAGCGCCTTGATCCTGCAGCGTTGGTTCCTGGCGCGCGCAGCATTCTGTGCGTGGCGGATCGCTACGCCGATGGTCGACCGGATCGCCGTTTACCGGGCATTGGCCGTATCGCGCGGTACGCACGGGGCGAGGATTACCACGTGGTGATTCGCGCGCGCCTTGGTGCCTTGGCGCACGAACTGATTCGAACCTATCCCGGCGAGCGATTTCGCCCGTGCATTGATTCCGCACCGATCTTGGAGCGCGAACACGCGGAACGTGCGGGCCTTGGAAGAATCGGTAAGCACAC
>DBCE01000259.1:0-425 GCA_002292895.1 Phycisphaerales bacterium UBA966 | reverse complement strand
GCGCCGATCCGTGCTGATGGAACGATCGCCGCTCCGCTGCCGAATGCAGATCGTTTGGCTCCGAAGGCCGTGCAAACCCCGGACGATAGCGATCCGTGCGGATCATGCACGCGATGCATCGATGCCTGTCCCACCGGCGCCATCACGCCGTGGTCGGTTGATGCGCGGCGCTGCATCAGCGCACTCACCATTGAGGAGCGCGGCGGTATCGATGCAGCCTTTGTTGGGCACACGGAAGACTGGATCTTTGGCTGCGATACCTGCCAAGAGGTCTGCCCGCATTCGCAACCAACACAGCGTTCGCGCGCCTTGGGTGTTCACGAGGCGTATCAACCTTCGCGCACCGGCTTCCCATTACTTGAAGTGCTTGGATGGGATGAAACGGCGTGGGAAGCCGCGCGTTTGAATGGGGTACTGCGCCGCGC
>DBCE01000196.1:4772-5169 GCA_002292895.1 Phycisphaerales bacterium UBA966 | reverse complement strand
TGGTGAAGAATCGACACACACGCGGCCCCGCCACAGCGGGAGTAGCAAACCAATCTGTCCGCGCAAGGTTCAGGCCGGCATACTTATCTCGCCCCGCTCCGGGAAGTTGCCCATCCGGAATGGTGGCTGGGTAGTCATAGCCAGGAATGTTGCGGGTGACCTCGTTCCAGTCATAGAACGCCTGCGTGCCGGCAACTGCAATCGCGGCGCTTGCAGCAGCGGTCTGCGGCGTCTCCGGATTATCAAGGAAGATCTTGTAGGTGCGACTGATTGGATCGGCCATGGAACCATGACCAAACGCGGTGAGTGATGTCGAGACGGTCACCAGCAGAGTTGACAGGCAGGTTATTAACTTTCGCATCTTGATACCTTTCGAATGGGGTCTCAGAAGTACGGT
>DBCE01000196.1:2377-4688 GCA_002292895.1 Phycisphaerales bacterium UBA966 | reverse complement strand
GGCAACTTCATGCCTTGGAAGATGGTGTCGAGGAGTGACGCTCCGGGAAGCGCGGTGTCTTCGCTCAACTCCCAGAACATCACGCCTCCAAGACTCTTCTGGTTCGCAAAATTCATCTTGATCTGCGTTGATTCAGGGTCGTCATAGGTAATGAAGCGCTGTGCCGATGGCGAGTAGAGATACGGCACTTGTGCGGCGGCGTTCCAGTAGCGCGTGTAGCCAGCAGCACCCACAAACGAACCGTTGGAGAAACTCAAGATGCCGCTACTGATGAGCGAGTTATATGGAAACTCTGTCTCGCCGAGTCCGGGCGAAACCGCCTCGGTTCCAGGCTGACCGAGCCCATTGCCGTTTGGCCCCGGCTGCACGGAGTTCCAGCCACGACCGTAGAAGGGCATGCCCAGCACAAGCTTGGAAGGCGCAACGCCAGCGTTGCCATTCATGCCGTTCAGGTAGATGTCCATGGTGCCGGACACCGACCACTTGGCAGCCGATGGATTTGGATCAATGTTCACCATCGGTGAGTTGAGTCCGGTGTATGAGTCCCAGCCACCGTGGTAGTCGTAGGTCATGACGTTGATCCAGTCGCAAATCGCTGCGATTGCTGGAGGATTGATGTCGGCGATCTTGGTGTCACCGGCAGGAGCTGCAATGGTGAGGTAATAGGTGCGGCCGTCGATAGCGGACTGGCGATTCAGTTCATCACGCAGGGCCTGCAGGAGAAGCAAGTAGTTGCCGCCGTCAGTCGCGGGGTCGCCGATGCCGGCTTGCGACAACCCACCACCGCCTGGATACTCCCAGTCGATATCAATGCCATCGAAGCCGTACTTGGCAACCACATAGACGGCGGACTTTGCAAAGTCTGCACGCTTCTGTGCACTGCGCGCGATGGAGAAGAACGGCGATGAAAGCGTCCATCCGCCGATCGAAGCCATGGTGCGCAACTTGCTGTGCGTTTGCTTCAGATCACGCAGTTGTGCAAAGTTGCTGCCTTCGCGGAATGCGGGCGACATGGTGAGCGCCTCAGAGGCGGTGTTCGCCTTCACATCGGCCCACTCATCAAAGAGACCAACGCCAGCACTCAGCGTGGTGCCTGCTGGTTGCTGCAGATAGTTGGCGTAATCGCTGTACCGCCATCCGCGGTACGAAGAGACAATGACATTCCATGCACTTGGCATGGTGCGGTCGAGCGGAATGAGGAATGCATAGTTAATGACATTGATCCGATCCGCGCGGACCGAAGTCACTGGGAAATTCTTCTGATAAATGCCCCAATTTGGGTAGTAGCCAACAATCTTTCGCTGCTCAACAGTTGGCATCTTGTCATAGCCAGTGCTGTCGGTTGGGCATGCGCCCCATGCAGAAAGCATGGCTGCAAGATCAGCTCCATCAACAGTGCCGTCGCCTGTGAGGTCACGTGCTGATCCCGGGCCCCAACTGCTCAAGAGCAATCCAAGGTCGCTGCCATTGACCTTGCCATCGCGGTCTACGTCTGCCAGGCAGGTGCCAGTAGCCCCGCCACCGGTGCCACCACCAGTACCGCCACCAGTGCCACCGCCAGTACCGCCGCCGGTTTCACCGCCGCCACCGGTTCCGCCGCCGCCGCTCGCCGTGGTTGTAAAGGTCATACCCGTCGGCAGCACGCCGGAGGGGCTCTGATTGAATACGCAGCCCACCTCAATGGATGCGCCTGCAGCAACTGTTCCGTTCCACGCGGCGTTGACTACCGTGTAGTGATTGCCCACCTTGCTTTGAATCACTCCGTTCCACAAGCTGGTGACATCCGCGTTCCAATCGAACTCCAGAACCCAATTCTGCATCGCCTGACCAGAATCATTGGTGGCAATAAAGTTGCCTTGTCCACCGGTGGTCCATTGGCCTGTGAATGTGAAGGTGGCGCCCGCAAAGCACGGTGCGGAAATGGCGAAAGCGCAGGCAATCATGCCAAAGATGTTCTTCATGACGAAGGATTCCTCTCTATGTACAGGGCGTAGGAGAACAGCGCGCATCAGCGTGCGCGAAGTCTTGACTGGTCCGAACCAACGATGGGGCGTGCCTTGACCAAGTTCGGGCGTAACGCCCGCTCGACCGTCTTCCACACCACCTACCCTACGCACCCAGTTCCGAAAGGGTCAGCGAAGAAATTGAATTTTTAAATGTTTCTCCCCAGCGGCTACGCCGGGACCAATACAGCGGTGGCTGATGGCGCCGGCGCGGCAGTTGGCGATGTGGCCGGAGTTACAGGTCCGGGCGCTGTTTCTGAACCAGTCGGCTTGACGTTCTTGGAACCCTTGGTGCCCTTGGTGTCCTT
>DBCE01000196.1:669-2301 GCA_002292895.1 Phycisphaerales bacterium UBA966 | reverse complement strand
AGGCGAACGCCGCCAACTTCAAGGCACGTATTCAGCGTGGGTAGCCACTGCTTGTAATAGACATCATCAATCCCGGCCTTCCCGGTTGGTGCGGTGCTGTACAGCTGCCGGGTGATACCGAACGATTCGTTGGCCCACACCGCTGGGTCCGCGGACGCAGTCCACTTCTTACGCTCAGGCACAGTGATCGACTCGCGCAGATCGGCAGACATGACCGCCCATCCGCCCTTGGTGTCTTTCAGGCGACGCTGGATCAAATCTGAATCCCACACCTTGTGCATATTGGACTTGCGACCGAATGCCTGAATGGTCAACTTGTTTCCGCCCAGATCTTCCTTGTAGGAAACATGGAACGGCTGATGAATGTCACCAACAAAGTGAAAGAGCAATCGCACTGCAAGAAGTCGCTGCTCTTTAGTGCTCGCGGGATTCTTCAGAATGTCGCGGTACTTGTTGATGGACGAAACAATTTGCAAGCCATCCGCACCATCGCGATTCATATCAAGGCTCTTTGCTCCGCGCGGCACATTGATGTAGTGGAGCGGCTTGAGCCAGTCATACTCAGCGTTACTGCGCATCTTGTCGGCCCACACTGCGGCATCGGCAACGGTTTCATCGCCAAGAATCTCGCGTAGTTTCTTGGCTGCTTCTTCGGAGAGCCCCGCGGTGGCAATGGTGGCAACGATCTTGTGACCATCGTCGCCCCAGCCAAAGCAGGGCGAAATGGCGGTCAGGCTGAAGAACATCGCGACGGTGAAACGCTTCATCGCTGAAGGGTACGTCAGACCAACACTCTCATGCGAATTCAGACGCCCGGACTCGGAGGTGGAGGAAGCGGAGGAGGAGGTGGCGGCAACGGTGACTGTCGCGACTATGGTGACTGTGGAGGAGGCGGTGGCGGTGGCGGTGGCGATCCGTCGGTCTCTCGGCGCCGTTTCCCATCACCGCGCGGCGGCGGCTCGTCACCAGCGCCGCGCTCGCGTGCATAGCGCAGCTCCACTTCGGCGATGGAAATGGTGGTGTCCTTGATCGCTGCAAGCAGCTCTGTGAAACCCGCGCGCCCGGCGGTGAGCTTTGGCTCCGCAGACAGCGCGTACACGGTCACCATGTAGGACTTCTCGCCCGGACCCTTTGAGCACGGCGGCGCATATTCCGCGCGACGGTTGACGGTGTTGATTCCCCACGTGCCAAGATCATGCTGACTCTCAGCAAGCGCCTTCGTTGCAGGACTCAGCCCCCACAGAACGATGTATGCGTGTTCGTCAACCCCTTCCTTGCCGCCAGGCGGAACGTGATGCATGGCAATCGCCACGCTTTTGGTAGCTGCGGGCAGGCCAGTCCATTCGATCGGCGGCGAAATGCTGTCTCCGTCGCACGTGTACTTCTTGCCCAACATTCCATCGGCACCGACGCCCGCTGAATGCACTTCGAATCCATCCTTCGATGGAGCCGCGGTACGACGCACTTCATTTGGTGGCGGACCGCCGCCGCCTTGGCCACCACCCTGCCCGCCGCGACGACCGCCGCCGCCCTTCCCGCCACCGCCGCCTTGGCCACCACCGCCTGGTCCACCTTGACCTCCGCCACCTGGCCCACCGCCAGCGCGCGCTTGTCGTGAATATGACTCTTCTT
>DBCE01000196.1:400-523 GCA_002292895.1 Phycisphaerales bacterium UBA966 | reverse complement strand
GGGCGCCACTTGTTTGAAACCCGTGATGCTTGCGCCACGGAGCGGCTGCAGCGCTGGGCGAAACGGGGCCGCGTGTGCTTGCGGAGAGATCTCGTCACCGTCAACCGTTACGTTTCCGCGCAT
>DBCE01000196.1:0-299 GCA_002292895.1 Phycisphaerales bacterium UBA966 | reverse complement strand
CCTGCCGCAACAGTGCATTCATGACCATTGAATTCATCAAGCGCACCAGTGGCGCCAAGCGGGCAAGCACCAACCGCACCGGGCTTAGCCTTTGGGTTGTATAGACCGTAGATGGCAAATCCATCAAGCGCGAATGCGATGGGGTTACTTGGGCCAACCAACGCCTGCAATGCCAGCGGAGCCGCGTGATAGTGATAGTCATCCGCACGCCCGCAATGGCCGCCAAACTCGTCAAGCTCACCAATCGCGAAGGAATCTTCGCCACGATTATTCAGTGCGTTAAAGATCGGTATGCCGTT